>NZ_JBSFUU010000002.1:0-289478 GCF_053591955.1 Streptomyces sp. NPDC002845
CCGCACACTGCCCACCCACACCTCAGCCCGGGGCCCAGGGGGCGGAGCCCCCACGGGCCGGGGTCGAAGGGGCGGAGCCCCTGGGGGATGGGACGGGTAGGGGCGGCGGGGGCGAGGAAACCACGCGGTCGACCCCCACCCCTCCCGAGAACTCCGCCGCCCCAGCGGCATATGCGTGCCGATCGGGGGAACGAGTGCCCCCGATGGCCCGTCTCCACAAGCGAGGCGGCTCGCCATCTGCTGACAATGGCGAAGACCCTCGCGCAGTGTCCGTGCGGGCGAGACTACGATGTAAGCCTTCACGTCACAGCACCCACTTCGCCAACCCGAAAAGCCGTCAACGCTCCACTTGGGAAGGCCAGACGAATCCTGATGGGGAACTCAATGTCGTTCATCGGCCGTGACATGGCTGTCGACCTCGGGACCGCCAACACGCTGGTGTACGTCAGGGGTCGCGGGATCGTACTCAACGAGCCGTCCGTCGTCGCGATCAACACCAACACCGGTGGCATCCTCGCGGTCGGTGCGGAAGCAAAGAAGATGATCGGTCGGACGCCCGGCAACATCGTCGCCGTACGTCCGCTCAAGGACGGCGTCATCGCCGACTTCGAGATCACCGAGCGGATGCTCCGCTACTTCATCCTGAAGATCCACAAGCGGAGGTATCTCGCCCGCCCACGGGTCGTCGTCTGTGTGCCCTCCGGGATCACCGGCGTCGAACGCCGTGCCGTCATTGAGGCGTCGTCCCAGGCCGGCGCCCGCCAGGTGCACATCATCGAGGAGCCCATGGCCGCGGCCATCGGCTCCGGCCTGCCGGTCCACGAGGCCACGGGCAACATGGTGGTGGACATCGGCGGCGGCACCACGGAGGTCGCGGTCATCTCCCTGGGCGGCATCGTCACCGCACAGTCCATCCGCGTCGCGGGCGACGAGCTGGACAACGCGATCATCCAGCACATCAAGAAGGAGTACAGCCTGCTTCTTGGTGAGCGGACGGCCGAGCAGATCAAGATCACGATCGGTTCGGCGTACGACCTCGACGCTGACGAACACACCGAAATCCGCGGCCGGGACCTCGTCTCCGGGCTGCCCAAGACCGTCGTCATCTCCGCGGCCGAAGTACGCAAGGCCATCGAGGAACCCGTCAACGCCATTGTCGACGCGGTCAAAACCACCCTCGACAAGTGCCCGCCCGAGCTCTCCGGCGACATCATGGACCGCGGAATCGTTCTGACCGGCGGCGGAGCCCTGCTGCGCGGTCTCGACGAGCGGCTGCGCCGTGAGACCGGTATGCCGATCCACATCGCCGAGGACCCGCTGGACAGCGTGGCGCTCGGCTCGGGCAAGTGTGTCGAGGAGTTCGAGGCGCTGCAGCAGGTGCTCGACGCCCAGCCCCGCAGATGACGTAACGCTTCGATTCCGCCGTACGAGACGAACCCTTCTCGTACGGCGGATCGTTGGCATGGAGGCATAGGCTCCCCCATGACATCCCGCTTCACCATCCCGCTTCACACCCGTGAGTGCCTCGCGGAGGGCCTCGCGCTCGGGGCGGACTCCTTGTTGAGTATGTGAGTATTTCGAACTGACCACTCCTGACCACTCCTGACCATTCCGACGAGGAAGGCACGGCCGCCGCACGTGAGGGACACACGAGAGAGCCGGCTGCTCCTGGTGCTGCTGATCGCCATCGCGTTCGCACTGATCACGGTGGACATCCGCGGCGGGGAGGACTCACCGGTCGACGGTGCCCGACAGGCCGCGGCCGCCGTCTTCGGCCCGATCGAGGACGGGGTGGCGACCGCGGTCGACCCCATCGGCAACGCGATCTCCGCGGTCCGTGACTCCGGCGACCGCCACGACCGGCTCGCCACACTGGAGAAGGAGAACGCGGCGCTGAAGGCGCGCCTCGGCAGCGACGACCGCAACCGCAGCCGGATCAACCAGCTCGACAAGATGCTCAAGACCGCCGCCAACGGGCAGTACGGCATCAAGGGCGCCGAGGTCATCGCCATAGGGGCCGCTCAGGGGTTCTCCTGGACCGTCACCATCGACATCGGGTCCAGCGACGGGATCACACGCGACATGACCGTCCTCAACGGCGACGGGCTCGTCGGGCGCGTCACCACCGTCGGGCCCCACACCTCCACCGTGCTCCTCGCCAACGACCCCGACTTCACCGTCGGTACGCGCATGGAGGCCACCGACGAACTCGGCTTCGCCTCCGGGCAGGGCGACCGCCCGCTGCGCGTGGAGCTCCTCAACGGCAAGGCCAAGGTGAAGCAGGGCGACCGGCTCGTCACCTTCGGCTCGCAGGCCGACAAGCCGTTCGTGCCCGGCGTACCGGTGGGCGTCGTCTCGCGCGTCGACCCCTCCGGCGGCGATCTCACCCGCACGGTCTACGTCACGCCGTACGTCGGCTTCACCAAGCTCGACATCGTCGGCGTCGTCGTCCAGGCGCCCCGCAAGGACCCGCGCGACACCGTACTGCCGGACAAGCCGAAGCCGACCCCCACACCAACCGTGACGGTGACGGTCACCCCGGACGCGTTCGCGCCCGCCGACGGACAGCTGCAACAGCAACTGCAGAACCAAGAGCAAGAGCAGTAGGAGCTGACACCCCATGCGCTTCAACCGGATGCTGCTCTCCGCCACCCTCGTGATCGTCGCCCTGGTGGTCCAGGTGAGCGTCCTCTCCCGCCTCCATCTCCCGGGCGCCGTACCGGACTTGGTGCTCCTCACCGTCCTCGGCCTGGCGCTCGTGTACGGCCATGTCGGCGGCGCCCTCGTCGGGTTCGGCGCCGGTCTGCTCGCCGACCTCGCCCCACCCGCCGATCACGCGGCCGGGCGGTACGCGCTCGTGCTGTGCGTCGTGGGCTACCTCGCCGGCCTGGTGAAGCCCGACAACGGGCAGTTGAGGTCCGCCACCGGGCCGATGGCCGTCGTGGTCGCCGCCGCCGTGGGCACGACCCTGCTGTACGCCGGTGTCGGCGCCCTCGTCGGCGACACCGCCGCCCGCCATGTCGGCCTCGGCAGCCTGCTGTTCACGGCCGCCCTGTACGACCTGCTGCTCGCGCCCTTCGTCGTCCCCGGGATCATCGCCCTGGCCCGGCGCGCCGAGAACGATCCGCTCGCCGAGACCAACTCCGCCACCAAGGCTGCCGATGTCTCCTCCGGCACGGGGCTGCGCATCGGCAGCCAGCGCGGCGGGCTCCGGATGAAGGCGGCCCGGTCGCGGATGGCCCGCGCGGGACGCATCAAGGGGGTCAAGCGGCTGTGAGAGCGGGCCAGTTGACAGCGAGACAGTTGACAGCAAGGCAGTTGGCAGCAGGGCAGCTGACAGCAGCACACCGTGCGACGGCAGGACACCGTATGACAGCGGCACGCCGTACGACCGCAGCACGCCGTACGAACTGAGGGGAGGGGAACATGACCAACATCCCGGAGACCGGACGGACCCCACGGGTACAGATCCGGCTCGTCATCATCCAGATCCTCGTCGTCTCCCTCCTGCTCACCCTCGGCGGCCGCCTCTGGTACCTCCAGATCCGCGAGGGCGAGGCCTACGCCAAGGAGGCGTCCGGCAACCACGTGCAGCAGGTCGTGCAGCCCGCCGTACGCGGCTCGATCCTCGACGCGCGCGGCGTGCCGATCGCCGACAACGAGACCCGGCTGGTCGTCTCCGCCTCCCGCACCGACCTGCTGAAGATGAAGGACGACGGCAAGGCGGTCCTCACCAAGCTCGCCGGGGTCCTGGGCATGAAGCCCCAGGAGGTCATGGACAAGGTCCGCCTCTGCGACTCCGAGACCCCGCAGCCGTGCTGGAACGGCTCCCCGTACCAGCCGATCCCCATCACCGACGAGGCCACCGCCCGCCAGGCCCTGCAGATCCGCGAGCGCTCCGAGGACTTCCCCGGCATCACCGCCGAGCCCCAGGCCGTACGCCGCTACCCGGCCCCCGGCGGCGCCAACACCGGCCAGGTGCTCGGCTACCTCTCGCCCGTCACCGACGAGGAGATCCAGCAGGCCCAGGACACCGACTCGCCGTATCTGCGCTCCGACCAGGTCGGCCGCAGTGGACTGGAACGCCAGTACGACAAGGAGCTGCGCGGCAAGGCCGGCGTCACCCGCTACGAGGTCGATAACCTCGGCCGGGTCATGGGCGAGGCCCAGAGCGACCCCACCGAGCCCGGCTCGAACCTCGTCACCAGCATCGACGCCCGGGTGCAGCGCATCGCCGAGTACGAGCTCAACGAGGCGATGAAGGAAGCCCGCAAGCAGTTCGACGACAACACCGGCGAGAACTACAAGGCCGACTCCGGCGCCGTCGTCGTCATGGAGGCCAAGACCGGCCGTGTCGTCGCGATGGCCTCCAACCCGACGTACGACCCGAACGCCTGGGTCGGCGGCATCTCCGCCAAGGACTACGCCAGGCTCACCGGCAAGAAGTCCAACTACCCCCTGCTGAACCGGGCGATCCAGGGCCAGTCGGCCCCCGGCTCCATCTTCAAGGTGATCCCGACCGCGGCCGCGGTCAATGCCGGCTACTCCTTCGACGGCCCCTACGAATGCTCCAGTTCGTACTCGATCGGCAACCAGGTCTTCAAGAACTTCGAGTCCCAGAGCTACGGTCCGATCAGCCTCGGCCGCGCCCTGGAAGTCTCCTGCGACACCGTCTTCTACCGGCTCTCCCACGAGGAGTGGAAGCGGGACGGCGGCATCAAGCCGAAGAAGAACACGGCGGACTGGTTCTACAAGACCGCCCACCAGTTCGGCCTCGGCGCCGAGACCGGCATCGACCTCCCGAACGAGGTCACCGGCCGCGTCCCCGACCGCCGGTGGAAGCGGGAGTACTGGGAGGCCAACAAGGACGCCTGGTGCAAGTACGGCAAGAGGGGCGGCACATACGCCGAGCAGATCGCGTACGAGAACTGCCTCGAAGGCAACCAGATGCGCGCCGGTGACTCCGTCAACTACTCCATCGGCCAGGGCGACACCCTCGTCACCCCCATCCAGATGGCCACCATCTACGCGGCGATCTCCAACGGCGGCACCCTCTACGACCCCACCGTCGGCAAGGCGATCATCAGCCCCGACGGGCAGCGGGTGACGGAGATCGAGCCGAAGTCGCACGGCAAGCTGCCGATGACGAAGAAGACCCGCGACGAGATAGACGAAGCCCTCGCGGGAGTCGCCACCCGTGGTACGGCCGCCTGGCGGTTCACCGGCTGGCCGCAGGACGAGATCCCGATGCACGCCAAGACGGGTACGGCCGAGGTCTACGGCAAGCAGACCACCTCGTGGTTCGCCACGTACACCAAGGACTACTCGATCGTCATGACCATCTCCCAGGGCGGTACGGGCTCCGGCGCCTCCGCCCCGGCCGTACGCAAGCTCTACAACGCGCTGTACGGCGTCTCCGAGGACGGCACGATCGACAAGAAGAAGGCCCTGCTCTCCACCCCGCAGAAGGGCCTGCCGAAGATCGAGTCCGACGGCGTGATCGACGCGCCGAAGGTCGAGGCGTACCCGCCGAAGGAGACCGAACAGGCGACGGACGAGGAGGAAGGCGTGCGGACGGTGGCCGCCGGCGACCCGGCCGCGACCGTCGCCACGCCCGCCACCGGCAACCGCGACACCCGAAGGCGCTCGGCACGCCGGGGCAAGAGGCGAAGGAACCCAAGTAGCCGAGGGAACCGAAGTAATCGAGGGAACCGAAGGAACCGAAGGAACCGAAGGAACACCACCGTATGACCGGCGCGAAGACCTTCTCCGTCTCCGGGTACGGGCCCGAACGCTCCGGCTGGACCCGGCTGTTCGCCCGCGACTCGCTGGCCCGCAGGCTCGACTGGCCGATACTGCTGTCGGCCATCGCGCTCTCCCTCATCGGCGCGGCCCTCGTCTACTCGGCGACCCGCAACCGCACCGCGCTCAACCAGGGCGACCCGTACTACTTCCTGTTCCGGCACCTGCTCAACACCGGCATCGGCTTCGCCCTGATGGTCGGCACGGTCTGGCTCGGCCACCGCACGCTGCGCACGGCGGTGCCGATCCTGTACGGCATCTCGGTGTTCCTGATCCTGCTCGTCCTCACCCCACTGGGCGCCACGATCAACGGCGCCCACGCGTGGATCGTCATCGGCGGCGGCTTCTCGCTCCAGCCCTCCGAGTTCGTGAAGATCACGATCATCCTGGGCATGGCGATGCTCCTGGCCGCCCGGGTCGACGCGGGCGACAAGCCGTACCCCGACCACCGCACGGTCATGCAGTCCCTCGGCCTCGCCACCGTGCCGATACTGATCGTCCTGCTCATGCCCGACCTCGGCTCGGTCATGGTCATGGTCGTCATCGTGCTCGGCGTGCTCCTCGCCTCCGGCGCCTCCAACCGGTGGGTGCTGGGGCTGATCGGCACGGGTGCGATCGGCGCGATCGCGGTGTGGCAGCTCAAGATCCTCGACGAGTACCAGATCAACCGCTTCGCCGCCTTCGCCAACCCCGACCTCGACCCGGCCGGCGTGGGCTACAACACCAACCAGGCACGTATCGCGATCGGTTCCGGCGGGCTCTTCGGGACGGGACTGGGCAACGGCTCGCAGACCACGGGACAGTTCGTGCCCGAGCAGCAGACCGACTTCGTGTTCACGGTGGCGGGGGAGGAACTCGGCTTCGTCGGCGCGGCGCTGATCATCGTGCTGCTGGGCGTCGTGCTGTGGCGGGCGTGCCGGATCGCCCGGGAGACGACCGAGCTGTACGGCACGATCGTCGCCGCCGGGATCATCGCCTGGTTCGCCTTCCAGTCCTTCGAGAACATCGGGATGACCCTGGGGATCATGCCGGTGGCGGGGCTGCCGCTGCCGTTCGTGTCGTACGGGGGGTCGTCGATGTTCGCCGTGTGGGTGGCGGTGGGGCTGCTGCAGTCGATCCGGGTCGAGCGGCCCATGTCGGCGTGAGCGCTCCGCTCGGGGGCGGGTGGGGCGTCGCCGGGGTCAATCGTCGCCCGGGTTAACCATGGGGGAACGGATGATGTCGGGCTTGTGTCGCTTTGGGGTCTGCCGGTGAAACGCGTGAGCGACTAAATTCAGGTCATGGCGGACACAAAGCGCGAGATCGAGCGGAAGTACGAGTCCGACGAAAGCGGGCTGCCGGACCTGACCGGGGTGGCCGGGGTCGCGAGCGTCATCGACAAGGGCGTCGCCGAACTGGACGCCGTCTATTACGACACCCCCGACGAACGGCTCGCCGCCTCCGCCATCACCCTGCGCCGCCGTACCGGAGGGGACGACGCCGGCTGGCACCTGAAGTTCCCCGTCTCCTCCGGCGTACGGGACGAGATCCGCGCCCCGCTCTCCGACACCGTGCCCCGCACCCTGGCAGGGCTCGTCCGTTCCCGGGTCCGGGACGCCGAGCTGGCCCCCCTCGTCCGCCTCCGCTCGACCCGGGACGTCAGCGACCTGCTCGACGCCGACGGCACCCTGCTCGCCGAGGTCAGCGTCGACGCCGTACGGGCGGAACGGCTCGTCGACGGGGGCCGTACCGCCCAGTGGTCCGAGATCGAGGTGGAGCTCGCGGACGGCGGGGACCCGGCGTTCCTGGACAAGGCCGAGAAGAAGCTGCGCAAGGCGGGCGTACGACCGTCCGCGTCACCCTCGAAGCTGGCCAGGGCCCTGGCGGAGACGGCGCCCAAGAAAAAGCGCAAGGCGTCCAAGGGACCCAAGGCACCCAAGGCGTCGCCGGTCACGCCCGGCGACCACGTCCTCGCCTACGTCCGCGCCCAGCGCGAAGCGATCGTCGCCCTCGACCCCGCCGTCCGCCGTGACCTGCCCGACTCCGTCCACCAGATGCGCGTGGCCACCCGCCGGATGCGCAGCGCCTTCCGGTCGTACGCCAAGATCCTGGACCGTGCCGTCACCGACCCGATCGGTGAGGAACTGAAGTGGCTGGCGGGGGAGTTGGGCGTCGACCGGGATCAGGAGGTGCTGGACGAACGGCTCACGGAGGCGCTCTCCGAGCTCCCCAGGACGCTGGTGACCGGCCCGGTCCGCACCCGGCTGCGCACCTGGTCCCACGCCCGCGGCTCCGGCTCCCGGCGCCGGCTCATCGCCGTACTGGACGGAAAGCGGTACCTGCAACTGCTGGAGACCCTGGACACCCTCGTCGAGGACCCGCCGCTGCTCAAGGCGGCCACGGGCGACCCGGAGGAGGTGATCCGCAAGGCGGTCGGACGGGACTTCGCCAAGCTGTCGGCCCTGGTCGAGCAGGCCGTCGGCCGTCCACCCGGCCCCGACCGCGACCTCGCGATGCACGAGGCCCGCAAGAAGGCCAAGCGCACCCGGTACTCGGCGGAGGCGGCCACGCCCCTCCTCGGCGGACCGGCCAAGGACCTGGTCCGCTCCATGAAGTCCCTCCAGGGCCTCCTCGGCGACCACCAGGACAGCGTGATGACCCGCGAGGCCCTGCGCGACATCGCGGCCCAGGCGCACGCGGCGGGGGAGAGCTCGTTCACGTACGGGGTGCTGTACGGGCGGGAGGAGCGGCGGGCGGCGGACGCGGAGGCGACGTTGCCCGAGGCCTGGAAGACGATGAAGGGCGCGATGGCGGTCTGAGCGGACTCAGGGCGTGACCTGGCGGGCCGTTGGTCGTTTGATCTGATGCACGGCTTCCCCGCCGACGCGGGGGTGGTCCGTCGGGAGTGCCGTGGCGTGTGTCCAGGCATACGTGGTCCCCGCCAACGCGGGGTTGCTGTGATCGCCGTGCAAGGGGTGGCCCGGAGCGCGTTAGGCTGGAGGGCCACCCCTGTCAGCTCATGAAGGTAATCCCGCGATGTCTGTCGAGTCGGTTTTCCCACAGCTCGAAGCCCTGCTCCCGCATGTGCAGAAGCCGATTCAGTACGTGGGCGGCGAGCTCAATTCCACGGTCAAGAACTGGGACAGCTGTGATGTCCGCTGGGCGCTCATGTACCCCGACGCGTACGAGGTCGGGCTGCCCAACCAGGGCGTCATGATCCTCTACGAGGTCCTGAACGAGCAGGAGGGCGTCCTCGCCGAGCGCACCTACAGCGTGTGGCCGGACCTGGAGGCCCTGATGCGGGAGCACGGCGTCCCGCAGTTCACGGTGGACAGCCACCGTCCGGTGCGTGACTTCGACGTCCTGGGTCTGTCGTTCTCGACGGAGCTTGGCTACACGAACATGCTCACCGCCCTGGACCTGGCGGGCATCCCGCTGGAGTCGCGCGACCGCACGATCGACGACCCGATCGTCCTGGCCGGCGGCCACGCGGCCTTCAACCCCGAGCCGATCGCCGACTTCATCGATGCGGCGATCATCGGCGACGGCGAGCAGGCCGTGCTGGACATGACGGAGATCATCCGCGCCTGGAAGGCGGAGGGCCGCCCGGGAGGCCGCGAAGAGGCCCTGTTCCGCCTGGCGAAGACGGGGTCGGTCTACATCCCGTCCTTCTACGACGTCGAATACCTCCCCGACGGCCGCATCAGCCGAGTTGTCCCGAACCGCTCAGGCGTCCCGTGGCGCGTGTCCAAGCACACGGTCATGGACCTCGACGAGTGGCCGTACCCCAAGCAGCCCCTGGTCCCGCTGGCGGAGACGGTGCACGAGCGCATGTCGGTCGAGATCTTCCGCGGCTGCACGCGCGGCTGCCGCTTCTGCCAGGCGGGCATGATCACGCGCCCGGTGCGCGAGCGCTCGATCACGGGCATCGGCGACATGGTCGACCAGGGCCTGAAGGCGACGGGCTTCGAGGAGGTGGGCCTGCTGTCCCTCTCCTCGGCGGACCACTCGGAGATTGGCGACATCGCGAAGGGCCTGGCGGACAGGTACGAGGAGGACAAGATCGGCCTCTCCCTCCCCTCTACCCGAGTGGACGCCTTCAACATCGACCTCGCCAACGAGCTGACGCGCAACGGCCGCCGCTCGGGCCTGACCTTCGCCCCCGAGGGCGGCTCGGAGCGCATCCGTAAGGTCATCAACAAGATGGTCTCGGAAGAGGACCTGATCCGCACGGTCGCCACCGCCTACGGCAACGGCTGGCGCCATGTGAAGCTGTACTTCATGTGCGGCCTGCCGACGGAGACGGACGACGACGTCCTCCAGATCGCTGACATGGCGACGCGCGTGATCCAGAAGGGCCGCGAGGTCTCCGGCTCCAACGACATCCGCTGCACGGTCTCGATCGGGGGCTTCGTCCCCAAGCCCCACACCCCCTTCCAGTGGGCCCCGCAACTCTCGGCGAAGGAGACGGACGCCCGCCTGGAGAAGCTCCGCGACAAGATCCGCGGCGACAAGAAGTACGGCCGCTCCATCGGCTTCCGCTACCACGACGGCAAGCCCGGCATCGTCGAGGGCCTGCTCTCCCGCGGCGACCGCCGCATCGGCGCCGTCATCCGTGCCGTCTACGAGGACGGCGGCCGCTTCGACGGCTGGCGCGAGCACTTCTCGTACGACCGCTGGATGGCCTGCGCCGACAAGGCCCTCGCCGACTTCGGCGTCGACGTCGACTGGTACACGACCCGCGAGCGCACCTACGAGGAAGTCCTCCCCTGGGACCACCTCGACTCCGGCCTCGACAAGGACTGGCTCTGGGAGGACTGGCAGGACGCCCTCGACGAGACGGAGGTCGAGGACTGCCGGTGGACGCCGTGCTTCGACTGTGGTGTGTGTCCTCAGATGGACACTTCCATTCAAATCGGGCCGACGGGCAAGAAGTTGCTGCCGCTGACGGTGAAGAAGCCTGCGGCGACCGGCTGATCCGGGCATTTCGTTGAGAGGTGACGTTGCGGTGCATCGTGGCGGTCGACATAGCGAGGATGAGGTCGTCGTCTCCTGAGGTGCTCCTTGAGGGTGAGGACTGGTCAGGACTTCACTCGAAGATTTGAGTGGGACTGAGGGGGCATGGCGCAGTGACGTAATGCGAAGGCTGCGTCAGGCCCTGGCTGCCGCCGTAGGCTCGAATCATGAGCACCAACATCGGCAAGCGGCTCCAGGAGGTACGCAAGCGGCGCGGCATGACGCAGCGTCAGCTGGCGAGCGAGTCCGGTGTGTCTCTGTCTCTGATCCGGAAACTGGGACAGGGGGAGCGGGATGACACACGGCTGGAGACCGCGCGCCGACTGGCGGGGGCGTTGCGTGTGCCCACGACGAGTCTCATCGCTGAATACGAAGACGGGAATGACGCGGCGCCCGGGGCTTCAGAACGCTGGGAGGCTGTCCGTCGTGCGCTCGTGGCTCCGGTGGGTGCGGATGGGCCGAGTGAAGAGCCGACCGTGGATGGTGTACGGACGGCCGTTGAGTCCGCCCTTCCGCTCTTCTCCCGGGACCGGTTCGCGGAGCTGAGCGTCGTTCTGCCGCCGTTGCTCCGGGACGCGGATCTCGTCGCCGAGAGCGGCGCTGAGGGGCGGGCGGTGCGTGTTCGGCTCTCGCAGTTGACGGGCTGGCTGCTGACGCAGACGCGGCAGTTCGAAGCGGCGGACATTGCTCTGACCCGGTCTCTGGAGGATGCCTCGGACCGGCTTCAGGCGGCGGTGACGGTGAACACGCAGTGCTGGCTGCTGTTGCGTCGTGGGCGGCTGGCTGAGGCACGGGAGCTGGCGACCCGGTGGGCCGATGAGGCAGAGCCGCGTATTTCGCGGGCGACTCCGGCGGAGCTGAGTGCGTGGGGCTGGCTGCTGCTGCGTGCCTCTGCTGCGGCCATCCGCGACAACCGGCCCGGGGAGGCGGAAGACGCCTTGCGGTACGCCAACTCGGCAGCGGTTGCGATGGGGCGTGAGTTCGCGCCGCGTGGTGACTTCCTGCAAGCCTTCGGTCCGGTCACGGTGGCTCTGAAACGTGCGGAGAACGCCATGATCGTCGACAAGCCGGACCTGGTGCTCAAGCTCTCGGCGCGCATCCCGACCGGAGGCATGCGGCCCGCCTCCAACAACCGCAACCGTCACCTCCTCGACGTGGCGGAGGCCCATGCCCGCTCGCACGATTACGCGAAGACGGTCGAGGTGCTGCAAGGCATCCGCGCAGACGCCCCCCAGTGGCTGCCCAACCAGCGGTACGCGCGGGACATCTTCGGCCGGGTGATCGCACGTCGGCGCACGCTTACCCCGGAGATGCGGAGCCTTGCCGACGCTATCGGCGTACCGCTGTGACGCCGTGTGGCACTTCGCGCTGGCACCTCGCCAAAGTGCCATTGAGGCGTGTCCGTACTGCTACCTAGCGTTATCGGTATGGCGACTCAAGGCAGAGCGGCAGAGACGGCGGTACCTGAGGCTGGAGCCCTCGTCTACGACCCGGCGACGCGCAGGGTCGGCGAGTTCCAGGACATAGTCGGCCCGTACTCCATGCTGCGCCCGGTGGGCGGTGGTCGTGAGTGGGAGGCCGATCCGGCGTTGGTCCGGCCGGCGACATCGGAAGAGCGGCTCAGCGCGGGTGTCAAGGCCGCCAACGAACGATCGGGGCGTGCGCTGTGGGAGCGCATTCAGCAGTCGCTGTGAGCGTGCACTCGATGGACGGTGAGACGTCGCCCCCGAGTGAGAACTTCGCCGAGCCGCAGGACTGGGTGCTGGAGCATTCGGTCGGCACCCGTCGCACCACACCTACCGGGAAAACATCACGCGGCCATACCGCGCCTGGCGGAGGGCGTGATGCCAGTTCGCCAGACGAGCACAACGCCAGGCAGTCCAACAGTCGGAGGAGTGCAGCCCGTGACCACACTCATTGACGTCCCGATCTCGAAATCCTTCGCAGGGATCAACATGCTTGAACTGGAGATCAGCGGCAAGTGCCAACTCGCCTGTCAGCACTGCTTTTCCGAGTCCCACCCGCAAGCGACCCACGGCGCCATGACTCCGGCGGACTGGCGGGCGGTGATCGTCGACGCGGCGGCGCTGGAGATTCCTCAGGTCCAGCTCATCGGCGGTGAGCCGACGGTCAACCCGCACTGGATCGAGTACACGGATCTTGCACTTTCCCTTGGGCTGCGGGTGCAGGTCTACAGCAATCTGTTCCATGTGCGGGACGAGTGGTGGGAGGTGTTCCAGCGGGACGACGTGACGCTGGGGACGAGCTACTACAGCAACGACCCGGCGGAACACGACAGGATCACGGGGCGATCGGGCAGCTACATGCGGACCCGGTGCAATATCCGCGAGGCTGTCCGTCGGGGCATCCCCGTGCGCGCCGGAATCGTCGCGGTCCTCCCGGGCCAGCATGCTGCCGAAGCACGTGAGGAACTGCTGTCCATGGGCGTGACACAGATCAACACCGATCGTGTACGGGCGGTCGGGCGCGCTGCTCTGCCGGGCCGGACACCGACCGTGGACGAGCTGTGCGGGAACTGCGGGCGCGGGCGGGCTGCCGTGCTGCCGAACGGGAACCTGTCCGGGTGCGTGCTGTCGCGGTTCCTGCCCACGGGCAACGTCCGGGAGCGGCGGTTGGCTGACATCCTGGGAAGTCCCGAATGGTCGCAGATGCTTGCCGGTATCCCGCCCCGCTCGCGCGGTGCCTGCACGCCGGACGACTCGGGCGACTGCGATCCGGCGAACACCGAAGCGTGTGACCTCGCGTACGACTAGGAGGAACGGCGTGGAGTGGGAGAAGCACGCCGCGAGGCTGGCGGACGAGGTGACCGACCCCGTGTCCCGATGGCGTGATCCGGTGGCGAGCACGCCACGCCATGATCTTGTGCCGCGCTGGTGGGAGCGGGCGGAGGGTGGGTGGGTGCTGCGTGATGGGCGGTCCGACCCTGAGGGGTGGCTGGTTGCCGCGTACTCCGATACGTCCTTGGTCACGCGTGTGGGTGGACTGCACGCAGACCACGCTCGGGACGACGACAGGCCGTGCGGACTGCCCACCTCGTCGTCGACGCTGCCCAGCCTCGTGGTGCGCTTCCTGCGGCACGCCAGGCTGGCTGAGGGCCTGGACCTGCTCGACCTCGGCACGGGCGCGGGTGGGCTGGCGGCGTACGCGGCGCGGCGCCTGGGGAGTCGGCACGTGACGAGCCTGGACGTCGACCGGTACCTGACCGATGCGGCGTCCGGTCGGCTCGCGCACATGGGCCTCCATCCGCAGTTCGTCGCCATGGACGCCACCCGCAGCATTCCCGGCTTGTACGACCGGATCGTCGCGACGGTGGCTCTGGAGCCGGGACAAGGGCTGGTGCCCGTGCTGGGCGCTCTTCGCCCTGGCGGGCGCCTGGTGACCACTCTCGCCAATACGTCGCTGATCCTCACCGCGTGGAAGACCGAGGATGGCGGGGCGGTGGGGCAGATCGAGCGGGACTGGGCGGGGTTCATGAAGACCCGGCACGGCACTGACTACGTCCCCGGCCTCGGTGACCTGCTCGCGCACGCGCGCGAGGCCGAGGGGACAGAGGTAGCGGTGGGTTGGTATCCCGTCCTCGACGTGGCCTCCGCGTGGGAGCTGCGGTCCATGCTGGAGATCACCACACCGGGGGTGGAACTCGACTACGAGGAACACGGGCGGCGCCGGACGGCGTACATGGTGCACGCGGACGGTTCATGGGCCCGAGCCTCCGCCGAACGGCTGGACCCGCCGGAAGTCCACCAGGGCGGCCCACGGCGCCTGTGGAGCCAACTGGAACGCATCCGTAACCGCCTCAACGCCGAGGGCGGATTGCCGCTGTACGGCAGCCGTGTGGAGGTCACCCCGGACGGGGTGTGCCATCTGTCCCGAGGGAAGTGGACGGCGACGCTCGGCACGTGACCGACGGACCGTCCGCCTCGGCGTTCCACCAGGCAGGGCTGATGCTTTTCCGCCGCGCTTCATCTTTGCGCAGGGCGGGAGTGGCCCAACACCCTAGTTACGACTCGTCCGCAATGGCCCGAGCGGACTATGGAGTGGCGCCGTGTCACCCGAATGGGTGACGGCATTGAGCAGACGTTGCGCCGCTGCGGAATTGCCTGAGGCACGTGGATGGGCGAGCTGGCGGTTGCGGGATAAAGTTGTCTGATTACTGGTGGTTGTGGGGCCAGGACTGTGGGTGGGTGAGACCTGGTTCTGGTGGGGAGGACCTGTACGCAGATGAGTCGTCGCTCCAATGGGTTGATCAATGTCTGGGCCGAGGCGCAACGCCAGCAGCAGCGTCAGATGGAGGCGCAGGCCCGGTGGCAGCGGGACCAGGAGCGACAACAGCGCGCGTATCAAAGGGAACTGGCGCGTGCTCACCGGGAGCAGCGGGCGGCGTACCGGCAGCAGCGTGAGGCGGATGCCCAGCGACGGACCGACGAACTGGACGCGCGGGTCGAGGCCCTGCAGGGCTTGCTGGCGGCGGGGTCCCGGGCTCCGGCGTTCAGAGCGGCCATGCTCACCCGCTCCGAACGGCTGGAGCCGTTCGCGCCGGGAACGCTTGCGCACCCGATCCCCATGCCGCACCCCGACAGCTACCAGGCGCAGGGCGGCTGGACGGCCAACCGGCGGGCACAGGCGCAGGCGGAGTCGCGGGCCCGGTTCGAGCACGACTGGTACGCGGCGCAGGCCGCGGAGGCGCAGCGCCAGCAGCAGTTGGCCGCGTACCAGCGGCAGTACGAGCAGTGGGCCGAAGCGCAACTGGCGGACATCCGTCGGCACAACACCGGCATCGCCGAGATGACAACGGCCCTGCGCAACAAGGATCCCGAGGCCGCCGTCGACTACTTCTCCGCTGCCCTCTACTCCTCTTCCTCATGGCCCGAGGACATGCCGCGCCAGGTGTCCGCTGCGTACGACCCGGCCGCACGGCAGTTGGTGGTGGACTGGGAGCTGCCGAAGTGCGAGATCGTCCCCGAGGCGAAGTCCGTGCGGTACATGCCCACCGCCGACCAGGACAAGGAGACGGCCCGGCCGGTCGCCCAGCGCCGGGCGCTGTACCGGGACGTGCTCGCGCAGTGTGTTCTGCTGGTGCTGCACGATCTCTTCGCGGCCGACGAGTTCGACGCGCTCGAGTCGGTGGCGCTGAACGGATTCGTGGACGATCACGATCCGGCGACCGGCAGACAGGCACAGATCTTCCTGGCGACCGTCATGGCTCCACGGTCCGTGTTTACCGGGCTGCATCTGGAGCAGGTGAGCGCGGTCGACTGCCTGATGGACGGGCTCCGGGGCCAGCTGTCGGCCCGGCCCGACCAACGTGCCGCTGTGCGGCCGAGCCGTCGGCCCGAGGAGGTCGGCGGTGGCGTCGTCACGCATGGGGGCGACGAGGAACCGGATCTGTACGAGATGGACCCGATCGCCTTCGAGTCGCTGGTTGCGGACCTGTTCCGGGCCATGGGCATGCAGGCGGTGACCACGCAGCGTTCCAGCGACGGCGGCGTGGACGTCGACGCGCTGGATCCGGCCCCGATCCGGGGCGGCAAGATCGTCGTCCAGGTCAAGCGGTATCGCGGCACCGTGTCCCCGAGCGCCGTCCGTGACCTGTACGGAACGGTCCAGGGCGCCGGAGCCAACAAGGGCGTCCTGGTCACGACGTCCCGGTTCGGACCCGGCTCGCACACCTTCGCCAACGGCAAGCCCCTCGAACTGGTCTCGGGCGGCGAACTCGTCGACCTGCTGCACCGGCACGGCCTCCGCGGGCGCCTGGGCAGCGGCGGCGGCCGCGCCGTTCCCGCCCAGCGGACGGCACCGGACGAGCGGGAACCGATGGACGACCACAGTGTGCTGGGCATGTCCTGGGCCGGAGACGTGGCGCTGGACGTGTGCGCACTCGTCTGTTCCGGCAACCGGGTCCTCAGCGACGACCACTTCGTCTTCTTCAACAACCCCCGGACCCCTGACGGCGCCGTCCACGCCCTCGCCGTTCCCGCACCGGACAAGGCCGCGATCCGGGTGTCCTTCGACGCACTGCCGCAGCGGGCCGACCGGCTCGTCCTCGTCGCCGCGATCGACCCCACCGTGAATCCCGACGCTGACCTGTCCGGCTTCACCGACGCCCGCATCCGCCTACTGGACCCTTCCAGGAACGAGCTCGGCCAACTCGACGTCTCCGACGGACGTGTCCACGAGACCGCCCTGGTCCTCGGCTCCTTCCGCCGCCGCGCCAACGGTGACTGGGACTTCGTCCTCGGTGGCAAGGGGTACGTGGGCGGCTTGGAGGCGCTCGTTCAGGAATACGGCATCGACGTGGAGTGACGTCGCGCGGGCACCGGCGCCCACCGGCCGTCGCATCCAGTCGCATCCAATGGGGAATGTGACGCGTCTACCCAGTCATGGATCTCGAAAAGCCACCGACCGGTCGGCCCGCTGATCAGTCCGCCGGACAGTCCTCTGAAGGCTGCCTCGTCGTCGCCATTCGGCTGCCCGTGCGGATTGTGGTGTTCGTGCTTGTCGTGCCCGTGCGGGTGGCGTGGGACGCGCTCGTCGTGGGTGGGCGGGTGCTGAGGGACGTCGTGTTGCGGCCGGTGGGGCGGGCGTTGGGGTGGGTGGGGCGGGCGCTGTTCGTGTGGCCGTGGGTGGGGTTGTGGCGGTATGTCGTGGCGCCGGTCGGGCGGGGGGTGGGGTGGCTCGGGTATCGGGTCGTCGTCGTGCCTGGTGTGTGGCTGTACCGGTGTGTGCTGGCGCCGGTCGGGCGTGGGGTCGCTTGGGTCGGCCGGGGGGTCTGGGCCGGGGTGGTCCGGGTGGCCCGGGGGGTCGGGGCCGGGGTCGGCTGGGTGTACGCGTGGGTGCTTGCGCCGGTCGGGCAGGGGATCGCTTGGGTGGGCAGGGGAGTCGGGCTTGTGCTCGCCGCCGTCGGGCTGGGGGTGTACGGGGCTGCGGAGTGGCTGGTGCGGTACCTCCTCGTGGTGCCGTCCCTGTGGCTGTATCAGTACGTGCTCACGCCTGTCGGGCATGGGGTCGTTTGGGTGGGCGGTGGGGTGCTGTGGCTCGTCCGGAGGGTTTTCGCCGGGGTTGACGTGGTGGTCTATTGGGCGGTGCGGGTGTTGCTCGTGCTGCCCGTGCTCGCCGTGTGGCGCTGGGTGCTCGTGCCGGTCGGGCGGGCCCTCGGTGTCGTCGTGCGGGAGGTGGGGGAGGCGCTGGGGCATGCGTGGCGGGTGGCGGGGCACGTCTCGCTGGTCGTCGGGCGGTTCCTCGCGAACCTCTTCCGGTGGACCTTCGTGGAGCCGGCGCGATGGGCGTACCGGACCGTGCTCACGCCCGTCGGGCACGTCGTACGGGACGTGCTGTGGCGGCCCGCGGCGGAGGCCGCGCGTGGTGTGGGCAGGGTCACGCGGCAGGCCCTGGCCTCGGCGGGGGAGGCGGCGCGGCAGGCCAGGGCCGACTTCCGGCGGATGGTCTTCGGGGAACGGGCGAAGCAGCCGGCGGTGGCCCGGCGGGAACACGGAGCCGGTGCGGCACGTACTCTTGGTAGCAGTACGACCGCACTCACGAAGGACTAGGACACTGGGCAAGCGACAGCCCGAAGGCCCGCCGCCCGCACCCGCGGTGCAGCGCATCCGACTGCGCTACACCAAGCGCGGCCGCCTCCGGTTCACCAGCCACCGCGACTTCCAGCGTGCCTTCGAGCGCGCGCTGCGCCGCGCCGAGGTACCCATGGCGTACTCGGCGGGGTTCACGCCGCACCCGAAGGTGTCGTACGCCAATGCCGCACCCACCGGCACGGGCAGTGAGGCGGAGTTCCTGGAGATCGCGCTCACCGAGGCGCGCGATCCGGACAAGCTGCGCGAGCTCCTCGACGAGTCGCTCCCCACCGGGCTCGACATCATCGACGCGGTCGAGGCCCACACCTCCGGGCTCGCCGACCGGCTCACCGCGTCCGTGTGGGAGCTGCGCCTGGACGGCGTGGACCCGGCGGAGGCTGGGCGCGCGGTCGAGGCATTCAAGGCCGCCGAGATCGTCGAGGTCCAGCGCAGAACCAAGAACGGCGTGCGGACGTTCGACGCCCGCGCCGCCGTTGCCAGTCTTGAGGTCGGCCAGGGAGCCGCTCTCCAGACGCACAGTTCCGAGGCTGATAGGCCGACCGACCAGCCCTGTGCGATACTGCGGCTGGTTGTTCGGCACGTGACGCCTGCCGTACGACCCGACGACGTCCTGTCCGGTCTCCGCGCCGTGGCCGACCTGGCGCCGCCGGTCCCCGCAGCGGTGACCAGGCTGGCGCAGGGGCTGTTCGATGAAGAGACCGGCACGGTGACCGACCCGCTCGCGCCCGACCGCGAGGCAGCGGTGGCCCTCTCGACGGCCGCTTCCGCTGCCGCCGCGAAGGCGCCGGCGTAAGGAAGGTCTCGCGTAAGGACGGACGCCGAAGCGCCGCCCTCGTATCCGGGAGCCACCTGGGTCGGGCAGCGCACCGACCAGAAGACTTTCGCCAGGCCGTACGCAACACGGCGTACGGAACCGGCGAGACAGGACACAGAGAGCTCCCGTGCGGCGCCCGCGCCCCGGACGGCGGCAGCGCGCATCGCGCGAGCCGCGGACGTCAACGGCGACATCGCCGGACCAGGCGCGGCGCCCGGGAGCCTGACGGGAGAACCGCCCGCATGCTCGAACCGATCGAACCCACAGAGGGTTCCGAACACAACACCCCCAGCGACACCCTGCCGCCCCGGCGGCGCCGTCGCGCCGCGTCCCGCCCCGCGGGACCCCCGGCCGCCTCCGCCGAAGCCGAGGCCGCCGCCGAAGCCGTGGCCGAGACCACGGCGCCGACCGTGGCGGTCGCACAGTCCAAGGACCTTGCGGCGGCCGACGCCGAGGTCATGGACATCACAACGGCCATGGCTGAAGGCGCCGAAGAGGCCGAAGAGGTCCAGGAAGCGGTTGAGGCCGCTGTTGAACCTGTTGAAGAGGCCGCGCCCGCTGGTCGTACGCGTCGTCGTGCGACCCGGCGTGCCTCCGCGCCGGCCGGTGCGCCGAAGGCGGCGGAGAGCGACGCGGCCGCCGAGACGGTCGTGCCCGCGGCTGCGGCCGAGGCTGCGGTTGCCGCCCCGGTGACCGCTGTCGAGACCGAGACCCCCGCCGAGGAGGTCGTCGCTTCCGAGGACGCCGCTCCCCGCCGTACCCGCCGCCGGGCCACGCGTCGCGTGTCCGCGCCTGCCGGGGCCCCCGAGACCGCCGAGGTCGCCGAGGTGCCGGCCGCCGCCGTTGAGGAGGCCGCGCCCGCCGGTCGTACGCGTCGTCGTACGACCCGGCGTGCCTCCGCTCCCGCCGGTGCGCCCCAGGCGGCCGAGGCTGCCGAAGAGGTGCCCGTGGTCGCTGACGGCGAGGTCGTCGAGGCCGTAGAAGCCGTGGAGGTTGCCGAGGAGACCACTCCGCGTCGTACCCGCCGTCGGGCCACGCGTCGCGTGTCCGCGCCCGTGACCGAGGAGGAGCCCATGGCCGCTGCCGAGGAGCCGGAGGAGGCGCAGGCGCCCGCCGCCCAGGAAGCCGAGGAAGTCAGGGAAGCCGAGTCGGTCGAGAAGGCCGAGCAGGCTGAGCAGACCGAGCCGGTCGAGAAGGCCGCCCCGCGTCGTACGCGTCGTCGGGCCGTGAGCAAGGCCGCCGCCGGGTTCGCGGCGCCCGCGCCGCAGCCCGCCTCCGAGGCCGCCGAGGTCCCCGAGGCCGACGAGGGGGCGCGTCGTCCGGCGCGGCCCGCGGTGGCGGTGTTCCAGGCGCCGGTGTTCACCGAGCCGATGTTCCAGACGCCGGAGCGGGCGGCTGCCGCCGCTGCCGCCGAGGCCGTGGAGGAGGAGCCCGAGGAGACCGAGGCGCCCGAGGCCGCCGTGCTTCCCGAGGAGGCGAGCACCGGGCCGAGGCGCCGTCGCCGTCGCCGGGGTGCGGAGGACGCGCCCGCGGCTGTGGAGACGACCGTCGACGAGGCGGAGGAGGCCGAGGAGGCCACCGAGGCCGAGGACACGGCCGAGGGTGACGAAGCCGAGGAGACCGGGTCGCGCCGTCGCCGTCGTCGTGGTGGCCGTCGCCGTCGCCGGGGCGAGTCCGCCGAGGCGGAGGGCGAGTCCGCAGAGGGCGAGGAGTACGCCGCCGAGCAGACCGCGCGGGCCGATGAGGACGCCGCGGACACTGCCGAGCGTGCCGATGAGGACGCCGAGGACGAGGACCGCGACGAGCAGTCCGGCGGAGCCGGCTCCAGCAGCAGCCGTCGGCGCCGTCGCCGTCGCCGTCGTGCCGGGGACTCGTCCACCGAAGCCGAGCCGACGCAGGACGACCCGGAGCGTACGGTCGTCAAGGTGCGCGAGCCGCGCAAGAAGGACGAGCCGTCGGACGAGGTGCAGTCGATCAAGGGCTCGACCCGTCTGGAGGCCAAGAAGCAGCGGCGTCGGGAAGGCCGTGAGCAGGGGCGTCGCCGCGTTCCGATCATCACCGAGGCCGAGTTCCTGGCCCGCCGTGAGGCCGTCGAGCGCGTCATGGTCGTACGTCAGTACGGCGACCGTACGCAGATCGGCGTCCTGGAGGACAACGTGCTCGTCGAGCACTACGTCAACAAGGAGCAGTCGACCTCGTACGTCGGCAACGTCTACCTCGGCAAGGTGCAGAACGTCCTGCCGTCGATGGAGGCCGCCTTCATCGACATCGGCAAAGGCCGCAATGCGGTGCTCTACGCCGGTGAGGTCAACTTCGAGGCGCTGGGGCTCGCGAACGGTCCCCGTCGTATCGAGTCCGCCCTCAAGTCCGGGCAGTCCGTGCTCGTGCAGGTCACCAAGGACCCGATCGGGCACAAGGGCGCGCGTCTGACCAGCCAGGTCTCGCTGCCGGGCCGTTACCTCGTGTACGTCCCCGAGGGCTCGATGACCGGCATCAGCCGCAAGCTGCCCGACACCGAGCGGGCCCGGCTGAAGACCATCCTCAAGAAGATCGTCCCCGAGGACGCGGGCGTCATCGTGCGCACCGCCGCCGAGGGCGCGAGCGAGGACGAGCTGCGCCGCGATGTCGAGCGGCTCCAGGGGCAGTGGGAGGACATCAAGAAGAAGGCGAAGAGCGGCAACGCGCCGAGCCTGCTGTACGGCGAGCCGGACATGACCGTCCGCGTCGTGCGCGACATCTTCAACGAGGACTTCTCCAAGGTCATCGTGAGCGGTGGCGACGCCTGGGAGACCATCCACGGGTACGTCTCCCATGTCGCCCCCGACCTCGCGGACCGTCTGCAGAAGTGGACGAGTGAGGTCGACGTCTTCGCGACGTACCGGATCGACGAGCAGCTCGCCAAGGCGCTGGACCGCAAGGTGTGGCTGCCGAGCGGTGGTTCGCTGGTGATCGACAAGACCGAGGCGATGGTCGTGGTCGACGTCAACACCGGCAAGTTCACCGGTCAGGGCGGCAACCTCGAAGAGACGGTCACCAGGAACAACCTGGAGGCGGCCGAGGAGATCGTGCGCCAGCTGCGGCTGCGTGACCTGGGCGGCATCGTCGTCATCGACTTCATCGACATGGTGCTGGAGTCCAACCGGGACCTGGTGCTGCGGCGCCTGCTGGAGTGCCTGGGCCGGGACCGTACGAAGCACCAGGTGGCGGAGGTGACCTCGCTGGGGCTGGTGCAGATGACGCGGAAGCGGGTCGGCCAGGGGCTGCTGGAGTCCTTCTCCGAGAACTGCGTCCACTGCAACGGGCGTGGCGTGATCGTGCACATGGACCAGCCGACCTCCGCGGGCGGTGGCGGCAAGCGCCGCAAGCGCGGGCGTGGGGGTGCCGAGCAGGAGCACGTCCACGAGGTCGTGCCGGAGGTGGCGGAGGCCGACGTCGTCGAGACCGAGGCCGAGGTGGCCGCCGAGGTCGCGGAGCCGGTGGCGCCGGCCGCGCCGTCCGCGGCGGAGCCGCTCATGGGTGCAGTCGAGCCGGACGAGGAGCTGTACAGCAGCGTTGCCGAGGCGGAGGCCGCGGTGTCCCGTGGGCGTTCGCGCCGCCGGGCGTCCCGGCGGGCGTCGGCGCCGTCCGGTGCCCCGAAGTCGCGGGAGGCCGCCGAGCGGGTGCCCAAGTCGCGGGAGGCCGCCGAGGCGGAGCCGGTCGCGGTGGAGGACCCGGTCGTCGAGACGCCGGCCGAGGTCGAGGAGGCCGCACCCAAGGCCGCCGAGCCGGTGAGCGCCGAGCCGGTGACCGCCGTGGAGGAGCCGCCCAAGGGCCGTACGCGGCGCCGGGCCACCCGTAAGGTGTCCGCGCCGGCCGGGCCGCCCGCGGGGGCGGAGGAGGCCGTGGTGACGGAGCCGGTCGCGGCGCCGGAGCAGGCGGAGGCTGCCGTCGAACAGCCCGCGCCCGAGCCCGCTGCCGCGGAGGAGCCGTCCGAGGCACCCTCCGAGGCCGCGGCCCCCGCCCGTCCGCGCCGTCGGGCCGTCCGCAAGGCCACCGCGCCCACGGCGCCCGCGGAAGCGGCCGTCGTGGTCGTCCCGTCGACTCCGGCCATCGAGGCCGAGGCTCCGGCGGGCGCCAAGGAGGCCAAGGAGGCCGGAGACGCCGAGGAGGCCGAGGGCGCCATAGACACGGCGAAGGCAGCCGAGGCCGCCGGGGTCGCCGGGGAAGCCGAGGAAGCCGCCCCGGCCAAGAAGACGGCCCGTAAGACGGCGAAGAAGGCCACGGCCAAGAAGGCCGCCACCAAGAAGACCGCGGCCAAGAAGACGGCCGCGAAGAAGGCGACGACCAAGAAGGCGACGAAGGCGACGAAGGCGACGAAGGCGACGTCGAAGAAGACGGCGGCGGCCGCCCAGAAGGCCTCGTCCACGGTCACGGCCTCCACGGCCGACACGACCGCGACCGACGAGGGCTGAACCGCCCGCCCGGAGCAGTCTCCACCGGTGCCCTCGCCCGACAGCTTCACCGCCGGGCGAGGGCACCGGCGCGTTCGGCACCGGACCGGACACCGGGCCCTCGCTGCGCGAGAACGACGAGGCGATCGTCAAGGTCGCCTGGCCGGCCCGGGCGGACAGGGCAGGCCTGTGCCAGGGCGTGAAGCCGCTGCCGGCGGACGGCGAGAAGGCCGCCACCTGAAGAGCCCTCCGGGTCCCGGGCCTCGGGCCCCGGAGCCCAGGGCTCGGTTTGACCCTTTCGGCCGAGGCCCCGTAACCTTGACCGTCGGCGTGTCGACTGACGCGTCACATCCCCGTAAACCTCATCCTTCCGGGCGCCGCGCGCCACGGGAGAGGCCGTCCGCGTGCCGGGCGGCTGGACTGCGGGGGTGCCGTTCCCGAGCGAGAGAGTGAGATCCGCGTGTACGCCATCGTGCGCAGCGGTGGTCGCCAGCACAAGGTTGCTGTCGGCGACATCGTTGAGGTTGACAAGATTTCCACTGCCCAGGTTGGCGACACGGTCGAGCTCTCGACCCTGCTCGTTGTCGACGGCGACGCCGTGACCAGCGACCCGTGGGTGCTGGCCGGTATCAAGGTCCAGGCCGAGGTCGTGGACCACCACAAGGGCCAGAAGATCGACATTCTGCGCTACAAGAACAAGACCGGCTACCGCCGTCGTCAGGGCCACCGCCAGCAGTACACGGCGATCAAGGTCACTGAGATCCCCGCGGCTGCGAAGTAAGGGACTGAGGAGAGATGGCACACAAGAAGGGCGCATCGTCCACCCGGAACGGTCGCGACTCCAATGCCCAGCGGCTCGGCGTGAAGCGCTTCGGCGGTCAGGTCGTCAACGCGGGTGAGATCCTGGTCCGCCAGCGCGGCACCCACTTCCACCCGGGCGCGGGCGTCGGCCGTGGCGGCGACGACACGCTGTTCGCGCTGCAGGCCGGCGCGGTGGAGTTCGGCACCAGCCGTGGCCGCAAGGTCGTGAACATCGTTCCGGTCGCCTGACCGGACTCTTCGCGAGGCGGACCTCACTTCCCTCAGGGGAAGCGGGTCCGCCTTTCGCGTGTTGGTGAAAAGACAGTCCCGTACGTAACTGGAGGCACATCCCATGACCACCTTCGTGGACCGCGTCGAATTGCATGTCGCCGCGGGTAACGGAGGTCACGGCTGTGCCTCCGTCCACCGTGAGAAGTTCAAGCCGCTGGGCGGCCCGGACGGCGGCAACGGTGGCCGGGGCGGCGATGTGACCCTGGTCGTCGACCAGTCCGTCACCACCCTCCTCGAATACCACCACTCCCCGCACCGCAAGGCCACCAACGGCAAGCCCGGCGAGGGCGGCAACCGCTCCGGCAAGGACGGCCAGGACCTGGTTCTGCCGGTGCCGGACGGCACGGTCGTGCTCGACAAGGCGGGCAACGTCCTCGCGGACCTGGTCGGCCACGGCACGTCGTACGTCGCCGCCCAGGGCGGCCGTGGCGGCCTCGGCAACGCGGCGCTGGCCTCGGCCCGGCGCAAGGCCCCGGGCTTCGCGCTGCTCGGTGAGCCCGGCGACCTCCAAGACATCGTGCTGGAGCTGAAGACGGTCGCCGACGTGGCCCTGGTGGGCTACCCGAGCGCGGGCAAGTCCTCGCTGATCTCGGTGCTGTCCGCGGCCAAGCCGAAGATCGCGGACTACCCCTTCACGACCCTCGTGCCCAACCTGGGCGTGGTCACCGCGGGCGCGACCGTCTACACCATCGCCGACGTGCCGGGCCTGATCCCGGGCGCCAGCCAGGGCAAGGGCCTGGGCCTGGAGTTCCTGCGCCATGTCGAGCGGTGCAGCGTCCTCGTGCACGTCCTCGACACGGCCACCCTGGAGTCCGACCGCGACCCCGTCTCCGACCTCGACGTCATCGAGGAGGAGCTGAAGGAGTACGGCGGCCTCGGCAACCGGCCCCGGATCGTGGTGCTGAACAAGATCGACGTACCGGACGGCAAGGACCTGGCCGAGATGGTCCGGCCCGACCTTCAGGCGCGCGGTTACCGGGTCTTCGAGGTGTCGGCGGTGGCGCACACCGGCCTCAAGGAGCTGTCCTTCGCCCTGGCCGACCTGGTCGCGAAGGCGCGTGCCGCCAAGCCGAAGGAGGAGGCGACCCGGATCGTCATCCGCCCGAAGGCGGTCGACGACGCGGGCTTCAGCGTCGTACGCGAAGAGGACGGTCTGTATCGCGTGCGCGGCGAGAAGCCCGAACGCTGGGTCCGCCAGACCGACTTCAACAACGACGAGGCCGTCGGCTACCTCGCCGACCGGCTGGGCCGCCTCGGCGTCGAGGAGGAGCTCATGAAGGCGGGCGCCCGCGCGGGCGACGGTGTCGCCATCGGCCCCGAGGAGAACGCCGTCGTCTTCGACTGGGAGCCCACCCTCATGGCCGGCGCCGAGATGCTCGGCCGCCGCGGCGAGGACCACCGCTTCGAGGCCCCCCGCCCCGCCGCCCAGCGCCGCCGCGACCGCCAGGCGGAACGGGACGATGTGGAGCGGGAGTACGACGACTTCGAGCCGTTCTAGACGACGGCATCGGGCCGTTCCGGACGCGACGGGACGCGACGGGACGCGACGGGACGCGACGGGACGCGACGGCGAAGGGCCCCGGAGGCAGCACACGCCTCCGGGGCCCTTCGCCGTCGTAGAACAGAACCGCCTGCGACCGACTATGCACCGACTACGCGGTGACCGGGTCCCCCGCCCCGTCGCCGGACTTCTCGGCCGCCTCCCGGGGCGGCTGGAGCTCGCTCGCCGGCCGGGACTCCATCCGCGCCCGCCGCCCGTCCGCCTTGGCGCACAAGGCCTGGACCGCCTGGCCGAAGCGGACCAGGGAGGGCGGGTCGGACGGGCCCAGGAGGTGTTCCTTGAGGTCGGCGCGGGCCTTGGCGAAGTGGTCCATCTCGAGGTGGCGGACGGAGTCGAGGAGGGACGGGACGCCGTCCGCGTCCGGAGTCAGGATGACGCCCGCCGACACCGTCGGGAAGCCGGCCCGGAACGCCTCCTCGGTCATGCCGGAGGTGTTGGCGACGGCGTACGGCTTCTCGCTGGACAGCCAGTCGGAGACGACCGAGGAGACATCGCTGACCAGCAGGTCCGCCTGGTTGAAGCAGGCGAAGATCGCGGGACGCGCGTCCGTGATGATCAGGTGCTCCCACTCCGGGAACGACGCCCAGTACGCCCGCTCCCAGGCGAGCGCGGCCTCGGCGATGGCGGCCTCTCGGTCGCCATTGGGCGCGCCCTGGAGCAGCATCCGCTCCATCTCGTCCGCACTGGCACGGAAGGACGTCGAGGTCAGCGCGTCCAACTCGGCGGTGCGGCGGGCCAGTTCGGCGGCGGCCTCGGGGCCGGGGCGCGCGCCCGAGCGCTTGGTGTTCGCCTCGCGGATCATCGCCCTGATGCGCTCGTCGGCGGCACCCGCGCGCGGGTCGACCGAGCCGGTCAACGGGTGCGGCTTGTAGAGGAGCCGTACGTTGTCGTCGGCCAGCAGCTCGCGGACGATGTTCTCGCCGGCCAGGACCACCGAGGTGTTGCCGGGGTTGCCGTCCCAGCCCTCCCAGGTGGGGGCGTACAGGACCGTCGTGTACGTACCCGTCGGCGGGCCCGCGTACGGGCGGATCGGCGCGAGCTGCGGGCGGCCGACCTCCACGATGTCCTTGTCCTCGACGCCGACCTCGGCGAGCGCGTACCGCTCGCGCGCCGCGGGACCGGCGACCCACACCTCGTCGTACGCCTTCGCGTACGGGTTGCACGAGGACAGCTTGTCGCTCTCGCCGTGGTTGGTGAACGCGTGCTTGATCGTCGGGATGCGCAGCACCTGCGAGGTCTTCGCGGCGTTGGCGGGGTGCAGCATCATCTTCAGTGTCGAGTTCTCCAGGGAGAACAACGTCGAGACCGTCGGCAGGCAGACGACCGGCACGTCGGTCGCGTCGATCTTCTGCACCATGAACCGCTCACGCAGCACGATCAGCGGCCTGACGGTGCCCTCGGGGAGTCCGGGGACCTGGGGGAGCGCCGAGAGCGTGGAGAGCCACATGTTCGCCTGGTACGCCGATGTCGTACCGCCCGAGAAGTACATGGCGACGGTCGGCCTGTAGTCCGCCAGCCACGTGTCCAGCCACTTCATGACCTGCCGCTCGCTCAGTGCCCGCTTCTTCGGCAGCAGCCAGGTCGCCAGGTACGCGGTGCCGCCGCTGATCAGCACGAGCGCGACGCCGAGGCCGAGGCCGCCCCAGTACGCGTCGGTGGTCGCCGCGGAGGCGAGCAGACCGGCCGTGGCGGGGAGGGAGAACGTCAGCAGCCGGTGGGACTGGCGGCGGGCCAGGATGCGCGGCGGGGCGGTGGACAGGCGCAGCGCGGACGCGTCGATGTTGCGGGTGACGATCGGCAGCGTCCGGGAGCGGCGGACCAGGATCGCGACGGCCTGGCAGGCGAAGTTCAGTATGTGGAAGGCGCACAGCGCGATCAGCAGGGGCGCCTGCTCGCGCGTCGGGTCGATGCCGTCGATCCGCAGCAGCCCCACCAGGATCAGCATGTCGCGCAGCAGCTGCCGGATCATGGCGTCGAAGCGGACCCTGCTGAGAACCGAGAGGAGCCCCGGGTCGCGGTACTGCACGTACACGTCCAGCGCGAGGCCCGCCGCGCTCGCGGCCACGAACACCGGGATGTTCGGCAGCAGCGCGGAGACGATCTGGGCCGTGAAGAGCACGAACATCGCGAGCAGCGCGGACAGCTGTGCGATGCGGCGGGGGGTGGGGCCTGCGGAGGGCACGGGCTGGGCTCCTGCGGAGGGATTGCGGGGGATGGGGAAGGTGAAGGGCGGCCAGAGCCGCCCGACTACCGACGGTATGGCTTCCGCGGGCCGGGGAGCAATCTGCCGCGAGGACGATTGCCAAAAAGCGAACATAAGGTCAGGAATCTCGAAGGGCTGTTCACTGTCTCACCGCGTCTTGCCGCAACGGCTCCCCAGCGTCCATCCAGCGATACTCGGCGGCATCCGACCCGCGCGCTCACGTAGATTGCAGGGTGCACACACCGGGCTGGTCGGAGCAATTGGGGAATTCGGGTGTCAGCGGCAAGGCAGGGCGCTGCGGAAGCGCACAGGATCGTCGTCAAGGTGGGCTCCTCGTCCCTGACCACGGCCTCGGGCGGCCTGGACGCGGACCGGGTGGACGCCCTCGTCGACGTGCTGGCCAAGGTGCGCAGCGGCGGTGAGAAGGAGATCGTGCTGGTCTCCTCCGGTGCCATCGCCGCCGGTCTCGCCCCGCTGGGCCTGCGGCGCCGCCCCAAGGACCTGGCCCGGCAGCAGGCGGCCGCGAGCGTCGGCCAGGGGCTGCTGGTCGCCCGCTACACCGCGTCCTGCGCCCGGTACGGCGTACGCGTCGGGCAGGTGCTCCTCACCTCCGACGACATGAGCCGCCGCGCCCACCACCGCAACGCCTCCCGCACCCTCGACAAGCTCCTCGCGATGGGGGCGATGCCGGTCGTCAACGAGAACGACACCGTTGCCACGGACGAGATCCGCTTCGGCGACAACGACCGCCTCGCCGCGCTCGTCGCCCACCTCGTACGGGCGGATCTGCTGGTCCTGCTCTCGGACGTGGACGGCGTGTACGACGGCGACCCCAGCAGGGACGGTACGTCGCGGATCGCGGAGGTACGGGGCCCGGAGGACCTCGCCCATGTCGAGATCGGCAGCGCGGGCAGGGCCGGCGTGGGCACCGGCGGCATGGCCACCAAGGTCGAGGCGGCCCGGATCGCGGCGGCGGCGGGCATCCCCGTGGTGCTGACCAGCGCGATCCACGCGGCGGACGCCCTCGCGGGCAGGGACACCGGCACCTACTTCCACCCCACCGGCAAGCGCTCCGCCGACCGGCTGCTGTGGCTCCAGCACGCCTCCACCCCGCAGGGCTCGCTCACCCTCGACGACGGTGCCGTGCGCGCGGTCGTCGAGCGCCGCAAGTCGCTGCTGCCCGCGGGCATCGCCTCGGTCGAGGGCGAGTTCACCGCCGGTGACCCCGTCGAGCTGCGCGACAGCGGGGGCCGGGCGGTGGCGCGCGGGCTCGTCAACTTCGACGCCAAGGAGATCCCCCAGCTGATCGGCCGCTCGACCAGGGAACTGGCGCGCGAGCTGGGTCCCGCGTACGAACGAGAGGTCGTACACAGGGACGACCTCGTGGTGCTCCATCCCTGATCGCCCGGGCTCGCTCCGGCCCGGGAACGACCGAATCCCGGGCCTCCGGTGGGTTGACGTTCCGTAAAACCGCCCCGCGATCCGCCGCGGCCTGCTCAACTTTGTCTCAGGGAGATTCCGCACGACCCATGCAAGCCATCAAGCGATCAAGCCATAGAGAGCCGTAGAGAGCCCTTGCGGGCTTCTTGCGAGCCATTGCGAGAAGGAGGCCGTCGTGAGACGAGTGCGCCCCGGGGCGGCGGCGTCCCGCGGTGGTGGTTCCTCCCGTGGAGTGGGCGAGGAACGGATGCTGACCAGCGTGGCGGCCGGGGACGCGTACAAGGGCGAGGCGTGCGCGGAGGATCACCCGGACGAGGTGGAGCCCAAGGACCTGCCCCGGCTGTGGCACGTCACCCTGAGCGTCTCGGGTGAGGAGGCCCCGCTGAAGGAGGTACGGCGCGGCCTCGAACAGCTCGCCCACGACCATCCCTTTCTGCTGACCAGCCGCTACGCCAACGACCACGCCGAGATCCGCTACTGGGAGGAGGCCCGCGACCTCCACGACGCGGCCGCCGTCGCCCTGCGCCTGTGGGGCGAACACCGCCAGACCGCCAAGCTCCCGCCCTGGGAGATCGTCGGCCTGGAGGTCATCGACCGCGAGACCTACCACCAGCGCATCGCCGAGGGGTACGGTCCGCTGCCCGCGACTCCCGTCGGCGTACACCCCTTCTGATTTTTGACGACCACGGACCGCAACCATCAAGTGAGAAACCCCCGCGGCGAGGGTCGTGTCCCACGACGTGCCACGACGTGGTGTAGGGGATCAAGCGCTACGCGTTCCGGTACGAGGCCCGCGACGATCTCCGCAGAGGCGGCAGCCCACGAAGCGTCCCGCTGAGGCGGGTTGAACACCCGACCCGGCGGAGCCACCGTCCCCGACCTGCGGATTCCGGCGCCTTGATCCCCTACACCCCCAGGCGGGACGCCATCGCGGCGAGCACCATGTCCGCGAGAGCGGCGCCGGTTTAGGCGCAAAGAGGGGGATAGGCGATGGACCCGCCTGTCCGGAGCACTACCCTTCCAGCATGACCACGCTTTCGCCGTACGACTCGATGTCCCCGGTCACCCAGGCCGCCTACCGTGCCAAGGCCGCCGCCGCCGACCTCGCGCCGCTGCCGCGCGCCGAGAAGGACGACGCGCTGCTCGCCATCGCGGACGCCCTGGAGGTCCGTACGAGCGAAGTCGTCGCGGCCAACGCCAAGGACATCGAGCGCGCCCGCGAGGCCGGCATCAGCGAGGCGATCATCGACCGGCTGACGCTGACGCCGGAGCGGGTGCGCGCCATCGCCTCCGACGTACGGGACGTCGTGGCGCTGCCCGACCCGGTCGGTGAGGTCGTCCGCGGGTCGACCCTCCCCAACGGCATCGACCTGCGCCAGGTCCGCGTACCGCTGGGCGTCGTCGGGATCATCTACGAGGCCCGCCCGAACGTGACGGTGGACGCCGCCGCCCTGTGCCTGAAGTCCGGCAACGCGGTGCTGCTGCGGGGCTCGTCGTCGGCGTACGAGTCGAATACCGCCCTGGTCCGCGTCCTGCGCGACGCCGTCGGCGGCGCCGGGCTGCCCGCCGACGCCGTACAGCTGGTGCCGGGCGAAAGCCGGGAGTCCGTACGGGAGTTGATGCGCGCCCGCGGCCTGGTCGACGTGATCGTCCCGCGCGGCGGCGCCTCCCTGATCCGCACGGTCGTCGAGGAGTCGACGGTCCCGGTCATCGAGACCGGCACCGGCAACTGCCATGTGTACGTGGACGCGCACGCCGACCTCGACATGGCGGTCGAGATCCTCGTCAACTCCAAGGCCCAGCGCGTGAGCGTCTGCAACGCCGCCGAGACGCTCCTCGTCCACCAGGACATCGCCCCCGAGTTCCTGCCGCGCGCCCTGGACGCGCTGGCCGACGCCGGGGTCACGGTCCACGGCGACGAACGGGTGCTGGCGTACGCCAAGGACACGCGCGCGAACGTCGTCGAGGCCACGACCGACGACTGGGAGACCGAGTACCTCTCGTACGACATCGCCGCCGCCGTCGTCGACTCGCTCGACAGGGCCGTGGAGCACATCCGCCTGTGGACCTCCGGCCACACCGAGGCCATCGTCACCACCTCGCAGCCGGCCGCCCGGCGCTTCACCCAGCTCGTCGACTCCACGACGGTCGCGGTCAACGCCTCGACCCGCTTCACGGACGGCGGCCAGTTCGGGTTCGGCGCCGAGATCGGCATCTCCACGCAGAAGCTGCACGCCCGGGGGCCGATGGGGCTGCCGGAGCTGACCAGCACGAAGTACATCGTGACGGGGGACGGGCACGTACGGCGCTGACGCGCTGGGGCTGTGCTGCCGGGGTAGTGGTGCCGGCGGCTGTGTTTCGGGCGCCCGGCGTGCGCGGGGCTCGCGAGGGCTGTCGCGTGCGCGGGGCGCCCGAGGGGAAAAGGGGCGCAGTGGGGCGCTTGGGGGGACGCGAGGAGCTGTCGCGTACCTGTGAACTGTCTCGCCAGGCGGATGAATTTCCTTACCGTCTGCCCAAATTGACCACCCAGGTCTACTCTGGATTGCGTGCCGGAGGACGTGGAGGGCACGCCGTTCCCTGACGGCTGGGAGCCCGACGACGACCGCGACCGCGGGGGTATGGACGAAGAGTTCGCCTCCGTGGTCTTCGACGAGGCCTTCGTACAGGCGGCCGCGGTCCATGAGCCGACCGCCGTGGAGAGACTCCTCGCCGCCGCCCAGGCCCGCGCCGAAGCGCAGGAGGCCGAAGCGCGCCGGGCGCACACCAGGGGCGTACGCGGCGACGACGAACGCTACGAGGACGGCTTCGGGCCGGACGACGGCGACTGTCCCGGCCACGACCGCGATCTCGACGACCTCGACGACACCGAGATCCTGGAGGGCCGCTACGGCGCACCGGGCACGTACGGCCGGCTGTACGGCAAGCAGACCCGCTGGCACCGTCCCGTCGCCTGGATGCTCGCCCTCGTGATGGGCATCGGCATGGTCGCGCTGGCCTTCACCGCGGTCTACCGGGGCGCCTCCTCGAACCGCCAGGACCAGGTCCCGCCGCCCCCCGCCTCCACAGGCCTGGAACAGGGCAGCGGAACGAGCCCTTCAGCCTCGGCCGACTACTCCCAGCCCCCGGTCCCGGCGGTCCCGCGCACCCCCTGAGAGCCGCGGCGGAAAAGGCCTGCGCACACCCGGTCGGCGCTCTGGCCCGGGGTTCGACATCCGTTCGAAAACCTGGTGAGAACCTGTCAGAAGTTGTCGTGTACCACGGCGTTTACCCGGGCCTCAGGAGACCTACTCTGAAGGTATGGGCGGACCTGGAGACCCACCTGAGGGGACACCCGAGGGCGCTCCCGGTGGTGGCGAGGAAGAGTACCGATCCGTCGTTTTCGACGAATCGTTCGTCCGTGCTGCCCGCCTCCAGGAGTTCTCCGCGCAGGAGCGGATAGACGATCACGCCCCGGCCGTACGCCGCCGCCCGCCCATGCGCCGCGGCCTGACCCGGCAGGCGATGATCCTGGTCCTGCTGATCGCCGTGGCCTTCGGCACCGCGATCTACATGGGCGTACGCAACCCGTACGACACCCGGGCCGCCGAGCGGCCCACCGAACCGCTGCGGATGACCGTGATCCCCCTGTCGCCGCAGGGCCGGGTGCCCGGCTCCACGAACATCGAGGCCCTGTACGACAGCAGCCCGGCCGCCCAGTTCCGCACCGGCGCCGAGGGCATCACCATGCCGCCCACCCGGCGTACCGAGCACTTCTCCGACAGCCAGGTGGTCACCGCCCTGACCACCGTCAAGAACTACCTCGTCGCCTCCGCCCTCGACCCGGAGGTACTGAGCGGCACGACCGTACGGCCCGCGCGGATGCTGCTCGACCCGGAGCAACTCGACCAGTTCGACCAGAGTTTCGAGCGCCCGGCCGCCGACGGCAGGCACGCGCCCACCGGCTGGCTCGTCCGCTTCGACCCGTCCCGCGCCGAACTCGCCGACCCCAAGGTCCGCGTCCAAGGCACCCTGCAGGCCGCCGAGTTCGACTCCAGGACGCTCGAAGTGGTCGCCGACCACACCTTCGTCTACGCGCTGCGCCCCGCCGACGCCGACGACGACGCCAAGGCCTCCCTCTTCACCGTCCGGCGCGAACTCCACTTCCGCTTCGACGACAACGACCTGCGCACCCGCCAGACCGAACTCGTCGTCTCCTACGTCCAGGCCGGCCCGCTCGCCTGCTCCGAGGACTCGACCAACCACCTGCGCCCCCTGCTCGCGGACCAGACGGCGAAGGCAGGAGGCCCGGCCGGGACAGACCCCTACGCCACGGGAAGCGCGACGGCCCTGTGCGGCTCCCTGGCAGCGAGCGCCCAGCCCAGGGTGTGACCCCGCGCCCGGCCCGCACAGCGGCCGTGAACGGTGGCTCCGGCTGAGCCGGTGTGGCTTCGGCTGAGCCCGGGAGGCTCAGCCGGCCCTCTTCAGCGCCGCTGTCCGCCGGTCACTCGTCCGGTCACTCGTCGTCCGGACGCGTGTCCCGGCCGTTGGAGGCACCACCGCCTCCGCCGAACCCGCCGAATCCGCGCCGTACCCGGCCGCCGAGGTCGCCCGCACCGCCCGCGATGTCGTTGACCAGCTTCATCAGCGGGTCCTTGGAGCCCTTGACGTCGCTGGCGTAGCTGGCCGCCGACTGCCGGAAGGAGTCGGTCACCGAGGTCTCCTTGTCCTCGGTGCGGCGCGGGTAGTGCCCGTCCATGATCCGCTGGTAGTCGCGGGACTCGGCCCACTTCTTCAGCTCGGCCGCGCGGACCGTGGTGAAGGGGTGGGAGCGGGGCAGGACGTTCAGGATCTTCAGCACGGAGTCCCGCAGGTCGCCCCCGGCCTCGTACTCGTCGGCCTGCGCGAGGAACGCGTCCACGTTCATCTCGTGCAGATGGTTGCCGCCCGCGATCTTCATCAGGCCCCGCATCGAGGCCCGCAGGTCCTGCCCGACCAGAAGCCCGGCGCGGTCCGCGGACAGCTCCGACTTGCGGAACCACTCGCGCAGCGCGGTCACGATCGCCATGATCGCGAGGTTCCCCAGCGGGATCCAGGCCACCCGGAGCGCGAGGCTGGTCAGGAAGAGCAGGATCGTGCGGTAGACGGAGTGGCCGGAGAGCGCGTGGCCGACCTCGTGGCCGACGACCGCCCGCATCTCCTCCTCGTCGAGCAGCTCGACGAGGCCGGTGGTGACGACGATGATCGGCTCGTCCAGGCCGATGCACATCGCGTTCGGCTGCGGGTCCTGGTTGACGTACATCGGCGGGACCTTCTCCAGGTCCAGGATGTAGCAGGCGTCCCGCAGCATGTCGTTCAGGTGTGCGAACTGCGCGTCCGAGACCCGTACGGAGTCGGACAGGAACAGCAGCCTCAGGCTGCGCTCGGGAAGCAGACCGCTGAGCGCCTTGAAGACCGTGTCGAAGCCGCTGAGCTTGCGCAGCGCCACCAGCGCCGAGCGGTCCGCGGGATGTTCGTACGCCCGCGAGGAGATCCCCTCGAAGCGCCTGCGCTGCCTGCTGGGCACGTTCTCGTGCCCGTTCTGCTCGTGGCTGTCGTCGGACATGTCTTTCCCCCATGCGTCTGATGGCCCATGTGTGCCCCCGAAGCGATGTCCAGCCTAGGCGGAGATACCGTGACAGGGCAGCAACCGGTACGGAGCGATCCCATGGAGTCCCACGCCGGCTGGCTCACCGGGGCCGCGAACGCTGCCGGACAGCAGGGTCCGGGCAATCTGCTCCGCGTCGTACTGATCGTCATGGTCCTCGGATCGGTGCTGCTCGCCTGGTTCCTGCTGCGGGGGTACAAGCGGGACGACGACTGACAGCCGTTCCGTACGAGAAGGTTCCGTACGAGAAGACGGCCGACGGTCTCGTACGAGGGGTACGTACGCGGCGCCCGACGTGTTCACCGGCCGTGCGCCCTCCCCGACAGCGGAGTCGGCGTGATCGCGGCCGAGACCCCCGCATACGATGGCCCGGACGTCTTTATCCCGATCCCACACCCGAAGGTCCTGCCGACGATGAGCTTCCACAGCGCCGCCGCCCAGTTGGTCACCCTCGCCGCCGAGGGCGAGGAGCACAGCGGCAACCACGAGAGCCTCAACCCCTACCTGACCGGCGGCGGGGCCTTCGTCGCCCTCATGCTGCTGCTGTGGATCACCACCCGTTTCAACCGCGACCGCTGAATTCACCACTGAATCCACGCAAAAGGTTGTTCGACCGGGGCGCGTCGGCCGGGCCGGTAGGGTCAGCACGCATGGGAGAGCAGGCAGTGCCTACCGGTCCGGAGCGCACCACGGCGGACGACCAGGCGCACGACACGACGAGCGGCCCGATACACGGCACGCCGACCGACGTGACCTACGACACGTCTGACACGTCCGGCGCGTCGGGCGACGTCACGCACGGCATGGCGGACGGCGGGACGCACGGTCCGAGCGGCCTGGTTGTGGCGGACACATCCGGAACCGGCCCGTCAGCCCCAGGCAGGCGCCGTCTCGGCGTCATGGGCGGAACGTTCGACCCGATCCACCACGGGCACCTCGTCGCGGCCCAGGAGGTCGCCTCCCAGTTCCACCTCGACGAGGTGGTGTTCGTCCCCACCGGCCAGCCGTGGCAGAAGTCCCACCGCTCGGTCTCCCCGGCCGAGGACCGCTATCTGATGACGGTCATCGCGACCGCCGAGAACCCGCACTTCTCCGTGAGCCGCCTCGACATCGACCGCCACGGCCCGACGTACACCATCGACACCCTGCGCGAACTGCGCCAGCTCAACCCCGACACGGACCTCTTCTTCATCACCGGCGCCGACGCCCTCGCCCAGATCCTCACCTGGCGTGATGCCGAAGAGCTCTTCTCCCTCGCGCACTTCATCGGGGTCACCCGCCCCGGCCACACCCTGGCCGACCCGGGCCTGCCGGCGGGCGGTGTCTCGCTCGTCGAGGTCCCGGCCCTGGCCATCTCGTCCACAGACTGCCGTGCGAGAGTCGCCAAGGGTGACCCCGTCTGGTATTTGGTGCCGGACGGAGTGGTGCGCTACATCGACAAGCGGCAGCTGTACCGCGGCGACTGAGCCGAGAGGGGCACCGGTGAACGACCGATACGACGCTGGGCACGGGGGCGATCAGTACGAGCTCGTCGGCTACGACGAGTTCGGGCAGCCTGTGTACCGGCAGGTGCCCTCCGCGCAGCCCCCTCAGGCCCCTCAGGGCCACGACCCCTACGGCCAGGCCGCGAACAACGGGCAGCAGCAGTACCAGGGCTACGGCTACGGCTACGGCTACGACCCGTACGCCACCGGCCGACAGCAGCCGGTGTCCTCGTACGACACCGGACAGCAGCCCCCGACCGCCCCCTACGACACCGGTCACCAGCAGTCCGCCTACTACGACCCCCACGGCGGCGGCGCTCCCACGGGCCCGGCCACCGGCTACGACCCCTACGGGTACGGACAGCACGCGAGCACCGGGCAGCAGCCCCCGGTCGCCGAGCAGACCGCCTACATCCCGCAGCAGGCCGGCCCCGCGGAGCCCGCCGGGGACAGCCGGACCCGACCCGGTGACCGCCCTGGTGATCGCCCTGGCGACGGATCGGGCGAAGCGGCCGGCGAAGGTGAACGGGACTACCGCACCGAGCAGTTCGCCTTCGTCGAGGAGCCCGACGGCGACTCCGAGGACGTCATCGACTGGCTGCAGTTCACCGAGAACCGCACCGAGCGCCGCGAGGAGGCCAAGCGCCGCGCCCGCAGCCGGATCATCGCCCTGGTCGTGACCCTCGCCCTGGTGGCGGTCGGCGGGGTCGGTCACCTCTGGTTCGCGGGCAAGCTGCCCGGCTCGTCCGCGAAGGAGACGTCCGGCACCACGACGGCCGCGGGCGCCCAGCAGCGGGACGTGATCGTCGTCCACCTGCACCACACCGGCAAGGACGGCACCTCCACGGCGCTGCTGGTGAACAACACCACCACCGAACGGGGCGCCACCGTCCTGCTGCCCAACTCCCTCGCGCTGACCGCCGAGGACGGCTCCGCGACCACCCTCGCCAAGTCCGTCGACGACGACGGCTCCTCCGGGACCCGTGACGAACTCGACACCGTCCTGGGCACCAACATCGAGGGAACCTGGCGCCTCGACACCCCCTACCTGAACAACCTCGTCGAACTCGTCGGCAACATCGACATCGACACCGACACCGATGTGCCGGACCCGAAGGCCAAGAAGGGCCAGGCTCCCCTCGTCAGCAAGGGCGAGGGCCAGACCCTCAGCGGCAAGATGGCCGTCGCCTACGCCACCTACCGAGCCTCCGGCGAGTCCGAGAACGCCCAGCTGGAGCGGTTCGGGCAGGTCATGCAGGGGGTGCTGCGCAAGCTGTCCTCCGACTCGCAGGCCGCCACCGTCACCGTGCAGACGCTGGCCCAGATCCTCGACCCCTCGCTGACCGACAAGGACCTCGGCGCCTTCCTCGCCAGGCTCGCCGACCTCGCCAAGGGCGGCGACTACGAGACGGCCCTGCTGCCGGTCCAGCAGGACGGCACCCTCAGCACCGAGGACTCCGACGGAGTGGTCAAGGACCTGCTCGGCGGCACCGCGAAGAGCCCCGAGGCCGGCGACGCCGTCCGGGTCGGCATCAGGAACGCCACCGGCGACAAGGACGCCTCCGAACAGGCCCGCGTGGTCCTGCTCAACGGCGGCTACACCTTCCTCGACGCCGGCACCGCGGGCACCGCCGAGGCCGGGTCCCGGATCACGTACTCCGACGCGGCCCGCAAGGACGACGCGGTCGAGGTCGCCAAGACCCTCGGCCTGCCGACCAGCGCCGTCGAGAAGGGCGAGACCACGTCCAACGCGGACGTCTCGGTCGTACTGGGTGAGAACTACACCGGCAAATAATCCGGCGCCCCCTCTGGGAGGGGGCGCCGGTATGCAGTGAGGCTTGTCGGGGTCCGACGGAAAGCCTTGTATTGAACCCTCCCCGTACGGGGATTCCTGGCTCACACTGCCAGATCGTTCGACGAACGGCCTGGTCCTACGCGATCGACGCCAGCCGGGTTGGAACCTGCCCGGTGGATGATGTACTTGAAGGTGCTGCCGTGCTGGCTTGGTTCTCGCTCAGCACGGTGCCGAAAGTAGCACTTGCCCCAGTCCTGAAGGCCGGGGTTCCCCCGAAAGGATGAGGGTGACTTCCACCAATCGCGCCATCGAGCTGATCAACGTGGCCGCCCAGGCGGCCGCCGACAAGCTCGCGCACGACATCATCGCGTACGACGTCAGCGATGTGCTGTCCATCACAGACGCCTTTCTGCTCGCCTCCGCGCCCAACGACCGCCAGGTCAAGTCGATCGTCGACGAGATCGAGGAACGGCTGAACAAGGAGCTCGGCGCCAAGCCGGTGCGCCGCGAGGGCGACCGCGAGGCCCGCTGGGTGCTGCTCGACTACGTGGACGTCGTGGTGCACGTCCAGCACAGCGAGGAGCGCGTCTTCTACGCCCTTGAGCGACTGTGGAAGGACTGCCCCGAGCTGGAGCTGCCCGCCGATGCCCGCGCCACCCGCGGCAAGGCCGAGGAGCACGCCAAGCTGCAGGAGGCCGAGGACGCCGCCGAGCTGGGCGGGGAGCTGCGGTGAGCGGTGCCATGACGAGTACGACCAGTACAGAGCCCGGGCAGAAGCCGGGGCGGGGCCGCCGCGTCATCCTCTGGCGGCACGGCCAGACCTCGTGGAACGTGGAGCGCCGCTTCCAGGGCACCACGGACGTCGACCTCACCGAGACCGGTGTCGGCCAGGCCCGCCGCGCCGCCCGGCTGCTCGCCTCCCTGCAGCCGGACGCGATCCTCGCCTCGGACCTCAAGCGGGCCGCCGAGACGGCCGGCGAACTGTCCGCGCTCACCGGCCTGGAGGTGACGCACGACGAGGGCCTGCGCGAGACCTACGCGGGCGTCTGGCAGGGGCTGACGCACGAGGAGATCATCGGGCGGTACGGCGACGAGTACGTCGCCTGGAAGCGCGGTGAGCCGGTCCGCCGCGGCGGTGGCGAACTGGAGACCGAGGTCGCCGACCGCGCCGCCCCGGTGGTCATGCGGCACGCCGACAAGCTCCCCGCGGACGGCACCCTCGTGGTGGTCAGCCACGGCGGCACCATCCGCACCACGATCGGGCGCCTCCTCGGTCTGGACCCCCACCACTGGGAGAGCCTCGGCGGTCTCTCCAACTGCTGCTGGTCCGTCCTCGGCGAGGGCGCCCGCGGCTGGCGTCTGCTGGAACACAACGCCGGCACCCTGCCCGAGCCGGTCCTCGGCGACGACGACTGAACGCCCCTGCCCGTGCTGGGACCCGGATTTCACTTTCCGGCAGGTCGCAGGCTAAAGTTCTTCTTGTTCGCCCCGCCGAGCGGGGCGAAACACCATGCGGCTCAGCCGCGTGGCACGAGGGGCTATAGCTCAGTTGGTAGAGCACCTGCATGGCATGCAGGGGGTCAGGAGTTCAAATCTCCTTAGCTCCACAGATCGAACCGAAGATCCCGTTCCCGTCAGGGGGCGGGATTTTTCGTACCCACGCGGCACACTCTTCCTGAACCGGCTTGAGTCACTTGGGGCCCCCGAGGCGTATACCTCTGCGGACGCCGGCCGCCGTGTCCGGACTGGTACGAGGGCGTCGCTGACCGTATTGGTCCGGCCGTGGCAGAATCAAACGGCCGGAAGGGGGCGCGGCCCGACGGGAGGGAGAAAGCGATGCCTGCGAGCATCCGCGGGGAGGTCGACGATCTCCTCGAACCGGTGGTGATACGGAAGAAAGCCACCCGCCTCGACTGCCCTTCCTGCGGCTCCTTCCACGTCGCCCAAGTTCTCGGTGACAACGGCGGGATCTCGTTCGTGTGCACGGCCTGCGGCCACAGCTGGAGCTGATCGATGGGTGCGCACAGGAGGAAATGCGACTGGTGCGGCAGCGGTACGCCGATTGTCCGCGACATGGAACCGGTCAACAGCGACTACCAGTACTGGTGCGAGGAATGCGCGAGGGCGCTGATCATAAAAGGCGACCCGATCGAGACGTACCGCGAGCTGGAGGGCGAGCCGATCTACGGCCGGCTCCTGGAGGAGCACTGCACGCTCAAGCGGTTCTACTCGTTCGTGACGGCCTGACCGTCACGCGCGCGGGCTGCGACGGAAACGATTTGGTGTTGGCCCCCGATGACCGTGTAATGTTGGCGTCGCCGCCGGGGCACCGGCGGCCCGGTCAATACGCGGCTCCACCGCGTGGCCGCAAGGGGCTATAGCTCAGTTGGTAGAGCACCTGCATGGCATGCAGGGGGTCAGGAGTTCAAATCTCCTTAGCTCCACAGAAGTTCCATGGAACAGAGCCCGTCCAACAGGACGGGCTCTTCGCATTGTTGACGATGTGTCGGAGACAGACGAAGGGCGGGCCACCCGACACGGTGGCCCGCCCTTCGTCTGTCTCCGGCTCAGCGGCCGCTGCCGAGGGCCCGGCGGCCACGCCCCGGGGAGAGCACGGGGAGGTTGTTGCGGGACGGCGCCCGCTCCGTCTGCTCCTCGATGCGCAGGGCGAGCGCCGGGCAACGGCGCACGGCGCGCATCGCCTTCGCCTCCGCATAGCGGGGAACCGCGGCCTGCGCGACGGTGGGGAAGCCGTCGGCGCCGAGTTCGAAGACCTCCGGGAGGATGTCGGCGCACAGGCCGTGCCCGCGGCACAGCGTCCAGTCGACGTGGATCTTCTGGCGGCTGGGGCCGTTCTCGCCCTCCGAGGCGCCCGGGATGCCCGTCGGGGCCCTGCCGCCCTCGAAGAGCGGCAGAACGCCCTCCACGGGCCTTCCGCAGCCGTTGCCGAGGACATGGGCGGCCAGGTCGTCCGTGAACGCCTTGATGGTCGACTCCAGGAACATCGCCGAGCCGTCCGGGTGCGAGCACGCGCCGCGCCGCTTCACGTTCTTGGCGACCTGCTTGACCGCCTCCAGGGCGGCCGGGCCGCCGCCGTTGAGGATGTCCTCCATGCCGCGCGCGGCGGCGGGCAGGCCGAGGTAGCAGGGACCGCACTGTCCCGCGCTCTCCTCGGCCAGCCACTTGGCCACCATCAGCGACTCGCCCAGCGGGCAGGTCTCCTGGGTGATGGGGAGGATCGCGCCGGCGCCGAGCGCACCGCCCACCGCGTCCAGGGAGTTGCGCGAGACGATCGCCTCGTTGACCGTGGCCGCGTCGATCCACTTGCCGTGGTAGCCGCCGGTCAGCACGCCCTGCGGGACGGGCGGGGCCCCGGCGAGCTGCAGGATGTAGCGCAGCGGTACACCCGTGGGGGCCTCGATCACCATGGGGCGGGCGACCGCGCCGGAGACGGTGAGCATGACGGTGCCCGGCTCGTCGTACAGGCCGGTGTTGCCGTAGCGCTCGGAGCCGATGCGGGCGCCGATCGCCAGCTGGGCGAAGGTCTCGGCGTTGGACAGCAGTGTGGGCGCGCCCCCGACACCGTTCTGCGACGCACTGACCTTGCGGCCCGGAGGGATGGCCGGGCCGCCGTCGATCGAACGGATCAGCGAGGCGGCCGCCCCGGTGACCATCCGTACCGGATTGCGCTGCACGCGCGCGCGTATCGCCGCGCCGCGCCGGTTGCTCAGCCCGCGCTCGGAGAGGGCCGCCTCCATCGACCGCTGGGTGGATTCACGTGTCACCCCGATGACGAGCTGGCGGGCGCCCAGGGCTTCGGCGACCAGCAGGGCGCCGTCCAGGATGAGGTGCGGGGCACGGTTGATCAGCACCGTGTCCTTGCGGCAGGCGGGCTCGTCCTCACTGCCGTTGACGACGACCACGGGCCTGATGCCGCGTTTGATCGCCGACTCGGCGACCGACCGCAGCTTCTTGTGGAACGGGAAGCCCGCGCCGCCGCGCCCCTTGAGGTTGATGCGCTCGGCGAGCTGCGCGAGTTGCTCGCCACCCATCGGTTCCAGCGGACCGTGCACCTTCAGGTGCATGGGGAGGTCGAGTCTCTCGACGAGGTCGAAGCCCGAGGTGAGCTGGGGGAGCCCCACCACTCGGACTTCGGGGACGTCGGGAAGGGCCTCGTTCACTTAAAGCCTCCGGAAGGCGCGTTCCAGGGTTCGCCTGAGCCCGGCGAGTCGAAGGCGCCGGGCAGCGTTTCAGTGGCGGGACCGCTGTCGTACGTGTCGTTCGTGTTGTACGTGTCGTAGGGGCTGTTCGTTTCAGTCGTTCCGTAGGGAGTTTCGGTGATTCCCGGGTACGCGACGCCCGCGGCGGTGTCGTACAGCGGGTCGTACGCGGACGGGGGCGCCTCGCCGACCGGCGGCGGGGACGGGGCCGGCCAGCGCGTGCCCGTGGTGCTGCCGCCGTCGACGGGCGGCAGTGTCTGCGTGGGCTGCATGTCCGCCGGGAACTGCGCGGACTGGGGCAGGTCGGGTATCTCCGGTTCCTGCGCGCGCGGGGACGCTGACACGGCACGGTAGGCGGCCGCGAAGCCGGGGCCGGTGTCCGGCGCGTCGACGCGCTGGATGGACTCGTAGATCGTCGGGGACGGCGTCCGCTGCGGCGGCACCGTGGAGTCCCCGAAGGGGTCCGCCCCACCGCGGGAGCCGAAGCCCGGCAGCGGCGTGTCGGCCCGGCGGCCACGGTCGGCGCCCCCCAGGGCCTCCTCCGCGACCCGGGCGCGGCTCGCGTCGAGAGCCTCGCGGGCGGACGGGGTCTCGGAGCCCAGCACCGCGAGGATCTTGTCGGCCACCTGGCGCTTGAACCGGAGGGGCGCCGAACGCAGGGCGAGGGCGGCGGCGACCCCGACCAGGCACAGGCTGTACAGGATCACGAAGAACGGCTTGGCCTCTCGACCCGCGTAGAGTCCGTGGACCAGCGCGAAACACCAGGCCGGGTAGGCCAGCATGTGGAAGGCCCGCCAGCGTGCGGCGAGTGCGGGGGACGCGAAGACGCTGCGCAGCGCGCCGGTGACGGCCGTGATGATCATGAGCATGGCGGCCAGGGAGCCGAAGCCGATGAGTACGCCGGTGCCCATGACGGCGTCTTCGTCCGTGAAGGCGAGGCTGAAGGGGATCAGCGCGCCGAGATACGTCGTGTGTTCGAGCACGAGCTTGACCGAGATGTGCACCACCAGGAAGGCGACCGAGGCGATGGCGGTCGTGCGGTGCACGGCCTGCGCCACGATGCGCTGGCGCACGTTGAGGAACATCCGGTCGCTGGCGACCAAGCCCCAGATGACCGAGCAGGACAAGGAGACCAGCGACAGCACGCCGGCGCCGAAGTTGAGGAACTCCCGGAAGTTGTCACCTCCGACCAGCACGATCACGGGTATGAGCAGCAGAGCGGCAGCGGTCACCGCCCCATAGGCCGAGCGGCCGGGCATGGGGAGCGAGCTGTTACTGCGACGAGGGTTCATGGGGGCAACTCCGAACAGTTCGGGAAAGCGGTCCCGCCGTCGCACTCTAAGTGGTGGGCAAACCGAGCAGTACGAGATTTGAGTTATTGCGTTGTTACCAAAGGGCAATCGGACACTTGTGTTGCCCCTTAGTGCCCGTTACGCGAAGTAATATTTGAATATTGTTCAGCTTTTCGGGGTGGGTTGTGGTGGATGACACTCGGTGCCGAGGCGTGTCGACCCGTGCGGAGCGGTGCCGAGGTGCCCGCGGAAGCTCGTCGCGACGCGCGCGGGGGCTGCGGTACCCTGACGCCATGCGTGCCGTACGCCTTCTGCTTAGCGAGCCGCGCTGATCAGTCCCGACCGCCCGTGGAACGCGGTCGGAATCGGCGCGGCGTCCCCTCCTGTGCGAGGGGATTTTTCGTTTCTTGGATGTCGCAGCCGCTGGCAGAGACGATCGATGGAGCTTTGAGGATCATGAGCGAGACGAACCCCGCCGCCACTGCCGCTGGGGCGGCGGAGGCCGCGCCGCACCGCTACACGGCCGCCATGGCGGCCGAGATCGAGGCACGCTGGCAGGACTTCTGGGACGCCGAGGGCACGTACGCCGCGCCCAACCCGAGCGGCGACCTGGCGGGCGATCCCGAACTGGCCGCCAAGCCCAAGAAGTTCATCATGGACATGTTCCCGTACCCCTCCGGTGCGGGCCTGCACGTCGGCCACCCCCTGGGCTACATCGCCACCGATGTGTTCGCCCGGTTCCAGCGGATGACCGGCCACAACGTCCTGCACACCCTGGGCTTCGACGCCTTCGGCCTGCCCGCCGAACAGTACGCCGTGCAGACCGGCACGCACCCGCGCGTGTCCACCGAGGCCAACATCGAGAACATGAAGATCCAGCTGCGCCGGCTGGGCCTGGGCCACGACAACCGCCGGTCGTTCGCCACGATCGACCCGGACTACTACAAGTGGACCCAGTGGATCTTCCTGCAGATCTTCAACTCCTGGTACGACGACGAAGCCGACAAGGCCCGCCCGATCGCCGAACTGATCGACCGGTTCGAGACCGGTGAGCGCGCCGTACCCGGGCACACGCGCGCGTGGAGCGAGCTGAGCGACGTCGAGCGAGCCGACGTCCTGGGCGAGTTCCGCCTGGCGTACGCCTCCGACGCGCCCGTCAACTGGTGCCCCGGCCTGGGCACCGTCCTGGCCAACGAGGAGGTCACCGCCGACGGCCGCTCCGAACGCGGCAACTTCCCCGTCTTCAAGGCCGAGCTGCGCCAGTGGAACATGCGCATCACCGCGTACGCCGACCGCCTGCTGGACGACCTGGAGGCGCTGGACTGGCCCGAGGCCATCAAGCTGCAGCAGCGCAACTGGATCGGCCGCTCCGAGGGCGCCCGCGTCGACTTCCCCGTAGACGGCGAAGCGATCACGGTCTTCACCACGCGCCAGGACACCCTGTTCGGCGCCACCTACATGGTGCTGGCCCCCGAACACCCGCTGGTCGAGAAGTTCACCCCGGCCGCCTGGCCCGAGGGCACCCACGACGTGTGGACCGGCGGCCACGCCACCCCGTCCGAGGCCGTCGCCGCCTACCGCGCGCAGGCCGCCTCCAAGTCCGATGTCGAGCGGCAGGCCGAGGCCAAGGACAAGACCGGCGTCTTCACCGGCGCGTACGCGACCAACCCGGTCAACGGCGAGCAGATCCCCGTCTTCATCGCCGACTACGTGCTGATGGGCTACGGCACCGGCGCGATCATGGCCGTACCGGCGCACGACACCCGCGACTTCGCCTTCGCGCGCGCCTTCGAGCTGCCGATCCGCTGTGTGGTCGAGCCGGCCGACGGTCGCGGCACGGACACGTCGACGTGGGACGACGCCTTCGTGTCGTACGACGCGAAGATCGTCAACTCGGCGGGTGACGATACGGTGCTGGACGGCCTGGGCGTCGTCGACGCCAAGGCGCGCATCACCGAGTGGCTGGAGCGCAAGGGCATCGGCGAGGGCACCGTCAACTTCCGCCTGCGCGACTGGCTGTTCAGCCGCCAGCGCTACTGGGGCGAGCCCTTCCCGATCGTCTACGACGAGGACGGCGTCGCCCACGCGCTGCCCGAGTCGATGCTGCCCCTGGAACTGCCCGAGGTCGAGGACTACTCGCCGCGCACCTTCGACCCGGACGACGCCGACACCCAGCCCGAGCCCCCGCTGTCCCGCAACGAGGACTGGGTCGACGTCACCCTGGACCTGGGCGACGGCCGCGGTCCGCGCAAGTACCGCCGCGAGACCAACACCATGCCCAACTGGGCCGGTTCCTGCTGGTACGAGCTGCGCTACCTGGACCCGCACAACAGCGAGAAGCTGGTCGACCCGGCCGTCGAGCAGTACTGGATGGGCCCGCGCGAGGGCATGCCCCACGGTGGCGTCGACCTGTACGTGGGCGGCGCCGAGCACGCCGTACTGCACCTGCTGTACGCCCGCTTCTGGTCCAAGGTCCTCTACGACCTGGGGCACGTCTCCTCGGCCGAGCCGTTCCACAAGCTGTTCAACCAGGGGATGATCCAGGCCTACGTCTACCGCGACAGCCGTGGCATCGCGGTGCCGGCCGCCGAGGTGGAGGAGCGCGACGGCGCGTACTACTACCAGGGCGAGAAGGTCTCCCGGCTGCTGGGCAAGATGGGCAAGTCCCTGAAGAACGCGGTCACTCCGGACGAGATCTGCGCCGAGTACGGGGCGGACACCCTGCGCCTGTACGAGATGGCCATGGGCCCGCTGGACGTGTCGCGGCCGTGGGACACGCGCGCGGTGGTGGGCCAGTTCCGGCTGCTGCAGCGGCTGTGGCGCAACGTCGTCGACGAGGCGACCGGCGAGGTGACGGTGGCCGACGCAGAGGACGCCGACATCGACGCGGCCACCCTGCGCGCCCTGCACAAGGCGATCGACGGCGTACGGCAGGACCTGGAGGGCCTGCGGTTCAACACCGCCATCGCCAAGGTCACCGAGCTGAACAACCACCTGACCAAGGCGTCGGGAGCCGTGCCGCGCCCGGTCGCCGAGGCCCTGGTGTTGCTGGTCGCGCCGCTGGCCCCGCACATCGCCGAAGAGCTGTGGCGCAAGCTGGGCCACACCGACTCGGTCGTCCACCGGGACTTCCCGGTCGCCGACCCCGCGTACGTCGTCGACGAGGCCGTGACCTGCGTCGTGCAGATCAAGGGCAAGGTCAAGGCACGCCTGGAGGTCCCGCCCTCGATCACCGAGGAGGAGCTGGAGAAGGCCGCCCTGGCCGACGAGAAGATCGTCGCCGCACTGGACGGCGCCGGCATCCGCAAGGTGATCGTGCGGGCGCCGAAGCTGGTGAACATCGTCACGGCCTAGGCTGGAGGCCGGGTGGGGTAGCGAGGCGGGCCCTACAGGCTCACCAGTTGGATTAGCGATCCGTAGCGATCCCGTGGCGGAATGTCACGCGCACGCCCGGCGCCCAGGCGACGTCGGGCACCCTCCTCGGTGAGGTCGCGAGAGTTCACCGACCAGCGTCCGGAGGGACGTGTCACGAGGGCTGACGGCTTCCGCTGTTCAGCACCAGGGCACGAAGGCGACTGGCTCATATCCCCGAGCAACACGGGGGGATCCCTAAGCCAATCAGAGACGCTTGGGGTCGTCCCCTACGGGGAAAGTACGGGCAGGTTCGGGGTTCTGGTGGAACTCCGGGCCTGCCCGCAGCGTTTACCGTTGAAGAGCACGCGGCAGCTGCCGCGCGGAGCGGATTGCGCGCGGGGCGCAGTGCCGTCCGGGTCGGAGGAGGAGCGCCGTGGAGGCCGTCATCGCAGTCGTCGTGCTGATCTTCGTACTGTTCCTCGTCCTCGGCGTCTACGCCACGGTGAAGGTGGTAGGCGCGGCCAAGCGCGGAGTCGACCGTACGATCACGCAGGCCCGCCGCACGGTCGAGGACACCACCCTGCGCGCCAAGAGCATGGCCCAGCTCGGCCCCGCGGGCGAGCTGGCCGAGCTGCGGCTGAAGCTGCGCACGTCGATGCGGGCAACCCAGGACGCGCTGCACGCGGGCGTGGCCGAGGACGAGTCCCTGAAGGAGTCGCTCGGCCTTTTCGAGCGGCTCAGCGCGCACGGCCACGAACTGGACGCCGAGCTCAGGCGCCTGGAGTCCGAACCGGACCGCGCCAAGCTGGCCGAGCGCCTGCCCGACCTGCGCGAGCGCATCGAGCGGATCACCAAGTCGGCCGACTCCCTGCGCTGGGCGGCACGCGACCGGGCCCGCCGGTTCGCCGACGACGACCTGGACACCCTCAGCGCGCAGATAGACGTCGAGGCGGGCGCCCTGCGGCACTGGACCACGGAGCCCACACCCGCGTGGCCCGAGGCCCCGGCGCCCGAATCCGCCGCCTCCAGCGGACAGACCTGGCCGGAGACCCCGGAAACCCGCACCGCCGAGGAGCCGACGCGGTCGGCGATCACCCCGCCAGGACCGCGGCCCACGTACCCGTGGCAGAAGAAGACCCGCCCCGAGAGCACGACTTGATCCTGTCCGTACGGGTCCGTCCGGTCGCAGGTGAGTGGGGCGGGGCTGCCGCGCACGCGCCCTGACAGGTAACCTCCAGCTCATGTCCCGCCATGTCGCGATCGTCACCGATTCAACGGCCTACCTGCCGCCCCGGACGATGGAGCGCCATGGCATCACAGCGGTACCCCTGACCGTGGTCCTCGGCGACCAGGCGCTCGAAGAGGGCACCGAGATCTCGGCCCGCTCACTGGCCCAGGCGCTGCAGAAGCGACGGCCCGTCACCACGTCCCGCCCCAGCCCCGAACTGTTCGCGGCGACCTACCGCAAGGTGGCCGAGTCGGGCGCCACCGGCATCGTCTCCCTCCATCTGTCCGCCGAGTTCTCGGGCACGTACGACGCGGCCGTCCTCGCGGCGCGCGAGGCTCCCGTACCGGTGCGCGTGGTCGACACCGGCATGGTCGCCATGGCCCTCGGGTTCTGCGCGCTGGCCGCGGCCGAGTCCGCCGAGGCGGGCGGCACGGTCGACGAGGCGGTCACCGCCGCGGAGAAGCGGGCCGCGGGCACCTCCGCCTACTTCTACGTCGACACCCTCGACTATCTGCGCCGCGGCGGGCGGATCGGGGCGGCGCAGGCACTGTTCGGGTCCGCGCTCGCCGTGAAGCCGCTGCTGCAACTGGACGGTGGCCGTATCGAACTCCTGGAGAAGGTCCGCACGGCGTCCAAGGCGATCGCCCGCCTGGAGGAGATCGTCGCCGACTGCGCGGGCGGCGCCCAGGTCGACATCGCCGTCCACCATCTCGCCGCACCCGAGCGGGCCTCGGCCCTCGCCGAACGGCTGCGGGCGCGGGTGCCCGGGCTGGCCGATCTGCATGTGAGCGAGGTCGGAGCGGTGATCGGCGCGCACACCGGGCCCGGGTTGCTGGGGGCGGTTGTTTCGCCGCGGTGAGGCATCCGTGGGGCGAAGGACCGGTGGGGACTGGTGGGGACGGTAGGGACCGGTGTGGTGGCTGTGACTCGTGTGGGTGACGGAGTTATCCACAACTGGCCGGTGGTCCACGGAAACTGAGCAAGATCATCGCGAGGGTGCGGGGCTGCCCGATCCTCGTCGCATGGCACTTCGATCACGTTCACACCCAGCGACAGCCACCAGCGGCCCGGGCCGAGGCCCCCTCTCCGACGGCCGCACCCGCCACCGCCGCCCCCAGCCCCGCAGCCGCGCCCGACGCCGACAGGCATCCGCGGACGCGCTCCGCCTGCGCGCGGAGGCACTCTTCGCCGAAGGCGCGGGGGAACGGCGGGAGTGGGGCAACGGGCCACCACCGGTGGAACCCAGGGGCAGTACGACGGTCGGGGCCGGTGTCGCCTGGGCGGACGATGCCGTCGGCCTCGGTACCGCCCGGGCGACCGGAACAGCGCGCCGGAGCCCCGCGGGCGAAGCCGTCGAGCGGGCCGGGCTCCGGGCACCGGACATCCCGCGCGAGCGCGAGGCGGCAGACGGTGACGGAGCCGCGAACGACTCCGGCGGTGTGCTGCGGGAGCGGCTCGGACCGGCGTTGCGGGAGCGGATGCCGCTGTGGCTGCAGACACGGTGCGGCCTCGAACGGAAGAGCGTGGCGGCGCTCAGCGTGGTGCTGGTCGTCGCGGCCGTCTTCGCCGCACAGCACTTCTGGACGGGACGAACTCAGCCGGTGAGTGCGCCCGAGGTCGTACGGACGGCCCCGTACGGCGTGGAGGACGAGCGGGAGAGGACGGCCTCGGGCGCCCCGGCGGCGGCGCCGGTCTCCGCGAGCGGTCCCCCGATCGTGGTGGATGTCGGCGGAAAGGTACGCAGCCCCGGGATCCAACAGCTGCCGGCCGGTTCCCGGGTCGCCGACGCGCTGCAGGCCGCCGGCGGGGTACGCCCCGGCACGAACACCGACAGCCTCAACCGCGCCCGCCTCCTCATCGACGGCGAGCAGATCGTGGTCGGCGCTCCCGCGCCCGCGCCGGGTACCGCACCGGGCGCCGTCGGCACCACAGCCGTCGGACCGGGCGGAACCGCCGCCGGAGCGGCTCCCGCGACCCCGATCTCCCTCAACACGGCCACCCCCGACCAACTCGACACGCTGCCCGGCGTCGGACCCGTGCTCGCCCAGCACATCATCGACTACCGCACCCAGCACGGCGGCTTCCGCTCCGTCGACGAACTCCGCGAGGTCAACGGCATCGGTGATCGCCGCTTCGCCGACCTGCAGAATCTCGTACGGCCATGAGGGCGCCGAGGACGAACGGCTCCACCGAGGTCGAGTCCGAGGTCCGTGTCGGGTCTGGAGGGGGTGTCGGGTCCGAGGCCAGGGGTGGCGTCGGGTCCGGGACCGTGGTCGGGTCCGGGGGCTCGGCGGCGCGGGCGACGCCGGAGGCGTCCCGTGGGCGTTCCGTTGTGCACGCCACGTCCAGGAGCCGGCTCGGTGCCGCGCACCCCAGACAGGAAGGACCGACGGACCTGCGGTTGGTACCGCCGGCGCTGGCCGCCTGGGCGACGGCGGCGCTGATGCTGGACGCCACCGGCGCGTGGGTCACGGGTGTGGTGATCGTCTGCCTGACCTCGGGAGCCGCCCTGCTCGTGTCCCGGTGGAGGTCCTGGCCGAAGGTCTCCGTCGCCGCCGTCCTGCTCTGCATCGCCGCGGCCGCCGCCTCCGCCGGGTTGCACGGGGCGGATCTGCGCCGGGGCCCGGTCCCCGCCCTGGCGCACCAGTACGCCCATGTGAAGGCCGAGGTCGAGCTCACCTCCGACCCACGGCTCACCCGCCCCCGGATCAGGGGAGGCCACATGGCCCCGACCGCCGTGCTGCTCAAAGCCGAAGTACGGCGCGTGAGGAGCCCGGACGGAACGGAAGCGGTCACCCGGACACCCGTCCTGGTGATCGTCGACACGGACCGGCGCCCACGCGCGGAAGGCACCGGCGATCCATCCCGGTCACCCTGGCTCTCCCTCCTGCCCTCCACCCGGGTGCGGGTGACCGCACAGGTTGTGCCGGCCCTGGCCGGGGGCGACCGGATCGCGGCCGTGCTGCGGGTGCGCGGCGGCGGGCCACCGGAAGTGGCGGCGGAGCCGTCCGGGGCCCAGCGATTCGCGGGGCGGTTGCGCAGTGGGCTGCGCGAGGCGACGGACGGGCTGGACGCGGATGCGCGGGCACTGCTGCCGGGGTTCGTCGTGGGCGACACCTCACGGGTGCCGGTCGAGTTGGACGAGGCGTTCAAGGCGACCGACCTCACGCATCTTTTGGCCGTGAGCGGGGCCAACTTCACCATCCTCCTTGCCCTGTTCATCGGGCCGCCCGGGCTCGCCCAGCGTGCGGAGCGGCGGGGGCTCGCGCCCCGGCTCGGTATTCCGCTGCGGGCGACCGCGCTGGTCGGCGGCGCGTTGACACTCGGCTTCGTGATCGTGTGCCGACCGGACCCGAGTGTCGTGCGGGCCGCTGCCTGCGGGTCGATCGCGCTGCTGGCCATCGCCACCGGACGCCGTAGATCCCTGATTCCCGCGCTCGCCACGGCGGTTCTGCTGCTGGTGCTGTACGACCCGTGGCTGGCCCGCAGCTACGGCTTCCTGCTCTCCGTCCTCGCGACCGGAGCCCTGCTCACGCTCGCCCCACGGTGGAGTGCCGCGCTGCGACGGCGCCGGGTGCCACCGCGTCTTGCCGAAGCGCTGGCCGCCGCTGCCGCCGCGCAGGCGGTGTGCGCCCCGGTCGTCGCCGTGCTGTCGGCCCGGGTGAGCCTGGTGGCGGTGCCGTGCAACCTGCTGGCGGAGTTCGCCGTGGCACCGGCCACGGTTCTGGGGTTCGCCACGCTGGCAACGGCCCCGGTGGCCATGCCGGTCGCCAAGGCCCTGGCCTGGTGCGCGAGTTGGCCCGCCGGGTGGATCGCGGACATCGCACGCACGGGCGCGGCCATGCCCGGCGCAGGGGTGGACTGGCCGGGCAGCTGGACGGGGGCGCTGCTGCTCACCCTTGTGACGGCGGTCGTCGTGCTCGTCGGCCGGCGGCTCCTGAGCCACCCCTGGCTGAGCGGCGCATGTCTCGTCGCGTTCCTCCTGGTCGTGGTGCAGCCACCACCCCTGACCAGGGTGATCACGGGATGGCCGCCGTCCGGCTGGCGGTTCGTGGTGTGCGACGTCGGGCAGGGAGACGCGACCGTACTGGCGGCGGGCGACGGGACGGGTGTGGTCGTGGACGCGGGACCCGATCCGATGCTGGTCGACCGCTGTCTGAGCACCCTCGGCATCACACGCGTCCCCCTCGTCGTCCTCACCCACTTCTTCTTTCCGCTGTTCAGATCTGTCTCATGAGATCTGTGGTTCAGTCTCGATCCGTTGTGGCGGTACGAGACAGGTGAGCCGACGGGAGTTCCTCTCCGGGCCCCTGGGGAGGAGCCAGAGTGGATCTTGCTTTTGTGCAGTCCGGGCTGCTGGAAAGGTTCCTGGACAGTGACGTCATCTCCGCGGCGGAGGTGGACGCATTGCTGAAGCGGCGGGGTGTGCTCGACGGGACGCCAGTGTTCCTCGACGAGGAGACGCAGATGCCGGTGCCGCCCTTGTGCGAGTACGGCAGGTACTTGTCGACGGCGTTGTTGGACGAGACGACGCTGAAGGACTACGGGCGGGCGGTCGGCCGCCTGGATGACCACCTCGTTGGCCTGGGCAGTGACGTGTTGTCGGCAGTGGAATCGGATCTCGTTTCCTACCGAGACCAGCGGACCCGGTGGCAGAAGAAGCCGATCGGCTGGTCGGCGTGGGGCAAGGAGTCGTTCGTCCAGGACGACCTCTACAGGTTCCTCGTCGACCGCAAGATCTTGACGCACCGGCCGGCGCGGGTAGCGGCACGAGGACGCAACGCGCTGGCGCCGCAGGTCCGGTCCAGCATGGACATCCGACATCTGAACTTCGAACAGTACCGGTACTTCCGGGACGTGGGACTGGGAGGACAGCTGCCCGACGCCACGGTTGACCAGCGCTTTCGCGGATGGTCACCGCTGCGTGGCCGGACCGGTTCCGATCTGGCCCTGGGCACAGGGGGCCGGTGGCGGGAATGGTCGACGGTGCTGCTTCCCGAGATGGGGCTGTGGCCCGGGATGCCGGGCGGGGCCGTGGAGTACACGGTTCAGGCCTGCGCGAAGTACGGCAAAGCCCGCACCATCTACGTCCCCGAGGACGCGGTCGCCTCCGCAGACCTGTTCTGCCTCCTGGAGCGTCCGGACATCGTCCGCAGGGCCGCCCGAGGCCTGGAGCGCAAGGCCCGCGACCTGTTCGTTGTCGGTGAGGTCGACGTCGCCGGCGGGAGGGTGCGGGGCATCCTGGACGGCGTCGTGCGCGAGTTCCAGATGTCCGCCATGCCCGCCAAGCTGCGGCGGATCACTGTCCACGAGGGCGAGTTCGGCCTGGAGGCGCTGTCCTTGTTCGTCTGCCGCGGTGGGCTGATGCCGGGGGCGGACGCCTGGAAGAGCTACCGCCACCGGGCATGGACGCGCATGACCGAGCTCGCCGACCGGACCACCCCGCACCTGCCCACCCGGCGGTGGAGATGGCACGACCTGAGACATACGTACGCTCTGCAGCTGCTGACCTATCTGGAGAACGCCATGGACGGCGAGGAGCCGGACATGCAGGCTCGCCGCCATCGACACCGCTCCTACTTGACCGGGCATATCCGGCACAATCCGCTGCTGATCGTCAGCCGTCGGCTCGGTCACTCCAACCCAGAGACCACCTACCAGTACCTCCAGTACACGGACGACCTGATCAACGAGTTCGAGGCCGCGTTCTCCAGCTGGGTCGGCGACGACGAGGCGACCTACGCCGAGATCGCCTCCCACGCCCTGGCCAGCACGAAGGGCGCTCGCTGATGCCGAAGCCCCGCCGGAAGTATCGGAACAAGCAGGAACGCGAACGCCTGCTCATGGCACTGGCGAATCCCGTCACGCCAGGGGGCATCGGCCCCCGAGTGATCAGCATCCCCAGAGAGCTGTTGGCAGTGGACCCGTCAGGCTTCCGCTGCACACGACTGGCCATGCAACTGGCGGACGAGTGGGTGGAGTACGTGGCCGCCACCGCCATCACGTCCCACGCGAGGACCTATCACATGGCGATCAACCGGCTCTGCGAGTACGTCGACAAGGAGCTGGGGCCGGAGGCAGAGGCGGTGAGCTTGACGGATCAGGGACTCTTTGACCTGCTGATCAACTGGGAACTGTCCCTGCCCGAGACCTACGCTCCCAGCTCGACCTACCCCTCGGTGATGGCCGCTGGACTGCGGCTGCTGGTCGTGCGTCGCGACGACCACTCCGATCGTGATGTTGCGCCGGACCTGGCCAGGTGGGCCCGCGGGCCCGCACTCCTCGCCAGCGGCGAGAAGACGGAACGGGACGAGTTCACCCGGCCGGAGAAGCGGGCCCTGGTCCGTGCCGCCTGGCAGAGCGTCCACGCCACCCGCAAGCGCCTCGACGAGGGCTGGGCTCTTGCCGAACAAGGACAGCATCCCGACGCGGGCAGCTGGACCAGCATCGCTGACCTGCTCTTCGGACTGGCCCACGAGCAGATCACCCCCGACGACATCCGCCGTCACATACCTCCGTCCCGCGAGTGGCCACCGGAACTGAAGGAGTTCGCCGCCGCCCCCGGCAGGACCCTCGTTCCGCAGTCGGCGCGACAGCAGCTGGTGAGACAGCTGTTCGCGAGGTTGTATCCGCACACCATGGACCTGCATGCCTTCCGCGTCCTGCTGATGGACGCGACCGGCTACACCTCGGAAGAGGTCACCGGGTTCGGCGAGAAACAGGTGGAGTTCCTGCCGAAGGGAGTCCGTCTCACCCTCCTCAAGAACAGGGCCGGACTGCTGCGGCACAGGGCCTTTCGAGACCAGCCCGCACTTACCGACGGGCCGGAGCCGCAGAGCGCGAGTGACGACCAGATCACCGTGGACTGGCCGCGGCGCGAGGCCAGCGCGGTGGTCCGTCAGTTCCTGGAAACCACCGCCAGGGTCCGCGCCAAGGCACCGCACGTCACCGACACGCTCTTCGTCACCGGCGCCGTCTCGCCCAGCTTCACCCCTGAGTTCGGCAAGTGGGATCCCCAGTCCCGGAGGTCGTTCGGCTGCTGGCTGGACGCCATGGGCATCGAGATCAAGGGCGACCGGAACATCGGCCGCCTGCGGAAATCGGTCAAGGTCGAGAAGGCCATCGTGACCGAAGGCCGCATCAGCGACGCGGCGGACGATCACACCGAGGAAGCCTTCGCCGGCCATTACGCACAGGGCACCACCCTTCGGATCCTGTCCGGCCGGACGATCACTACGGCTCAGCAGCACTGGTTCGACAAGGCACTCGACCGCGTCGACGGCCCCACCGTCGTCCCGGACGTCGCCGCGGCCGTCGACCACGACCTGCTCAAGGACACCGGTTTGTCCTCCGAGGAGGCCGAGGGCATCATGTCCGGCCAGCTCGACATGGGCGTCTCCCACTGCAAGAACCCCTACCAGGGGCCCTACAGCCGCCCCGGCGAACTCTGCGCCGTCGCACCGCTGCGCTGCTTGGAGTGCCGCAATGCCTGGATCCTGCCCTCCAACCTGCCCCAACTTCTCCTCTTCCAGCGGCACTTGGAAAAACTTCGTACGGTCCTGACTCCGCCCGTCTTCGCCCGGCTATGGGGCCAGAGCTGGGTGAACCTCCGAGCTGTCCTGAAGGACCGCACACCCGAGGACACCGCCCTGGCCCTCAAGCACATCGAAGCCGGCCAGGCCGTCCTGGACCTGCCACTGGCCGCTAACACGGAGTTCGACGCATGATCATCACACTGCCCCAGCAACGACACCCGTCCTTGTTCCAGGACGACGAACCCGTCGTCGCCGGCCGCTCGCTGCTGCCCCAGGCTCGCGAGCCCGGCGCCTACGTCCCCCGGTTCGGCGACACGGGCTGCTGGGACTTCAACGGGGTTCTCAAGCGGCCCGCCAACATCTCCGCCAGTGGCTGGAAGGTCATGTTCAGCCTGGAGCTGGAGGACCCGTACTGGAATCTGCTGGCTCGTGAGTTCATCATGTTCGCCTTCAACCCGCGGCACCCCCAGGTCCTCAAGAGCGGCGTCGTCCTGGAAAGGGCTGGCGACCCGCGAACGCTGACCCACATCGCCTCGCGCCTTCGGACGGCAGCGCGTTGGGGCCGTGAGAGCGGGCTTCCGGCTCACCCCGACGCATGGACGGTGGAGGACCTGCGGCAACGCATCACCGATCTGGCCGCCGCAGGCACCGTCTCGGGAACGGTCAGAAGCCACGTGGGTACCCTCAAGAGCCTGGCGGCGGCGGAGCCGGCCCTCAGTCTGCCCTGGCCCGCCGGAGATCCGTGGCCGGGCCAGAGTGCCCGCAACGTCGCCCGCGACATCCGGGACCGGACGGGGAAGATCTCCACCCCCGCTGTTCCCCCACAGACCTGGTTCCCGCTGATCAGAGCTGCCTGGGCCTACATCCACGACTTCGCCCCCGACGTCCTGCGCGCTGACCGTCGCATCAGCGAGCTCCTGGCCGTCGCGAGTCCCTCCGTGCTCGGCATCGACGCACGACTTGAGGAGTGGCTCGCGGACCCTCAAAACAAGATCCCGGTCCATCCCGCAGCATCGAAGGACCAGACCCCGCAGGTGAATTGGAACCTGCTGCTACTTCTCCTGGGCTTCGACGCGTCCACCCGCTCGAATGCCTTTTCTCCAGGCTCACCGGCATCGAAGCGACGACGCGACCTCGTCCTGGACGCGGCGGCCGAGGGGCAGATCACAACCCATGCCCTGACCGGGGAGCTCCACCAGGTCGCTCGGCCGGACGGCAGCACCGGAGGATGGCACCCCGGCATCGAACGCCGGGCCCTGACCGACCTCAAAACGGTACTGCGAGATGCCGCATTCGTACTGGTCGTGGGCCTGTCCATGATGCGCGATTCGGAGATTCACGAGATCTTGCGGGAGCCCGTCGTCGAGCACTACAGCACCCCCGCGATCGCCTCCACCAAGATCAAGGGCACCACCCAGCGCCCCGGCAAGCACTGGTGGATTGCCGAACCCGTCGTTGAGGCACTCGCAGTCGCCGAAGCGATCTCCCTACACCCCGAACGCATCTTCTCCCCAGTCACCGCCAGCAAGCAGGACGGCGCCACCCTCGGAGTCAGGATGCTGGCCGCGTTCGTGGCCTTCGCGAACGCCAACCGAGCCAGGACCGGGCTCGACGAGATCCCCACCACCTACATCCGGCCCCACATGTTCCGCCGCACGATGGCCATGCTCACCGACCAGTTCCCCGGCTCCGAGATCGCCAGCGGCATCCAGCTCAAGCACATCGCCGCACGGGCCCTCGCCAACGCCACCACCCAGAGTTACGCCGCCTCCGACGCCGAGTGGGTCAAATACCTCGAAGGCGCTCTGGACAACGTCAAGTTCCGCAAGATCAAAGAGCTCTACCACCGTCATGCCGAAGGCGAGGAGATCGGATTCGGGCCCGGCGCCGAACGCGTCAAGGACGCCTTCGACCAGATCGCCGCGACTGTCAAGGCCCGCAACGGCGACGCCCGCACCGCCGAGGCCCTCCTGGGAACGACCAGGATCCACATCCGCTTCGGCATGCTCAACAACTGCACCGCTGACCACACCAACCCAGTCGGCGCCGTCTGCCTGGAGAACGCGATCGTCCCTGAAGGACACACCGGCCCCCTCGACGAACGATGCCGGCCGGACCGATGCGCCAACAGCATGATCGGCCCCGAACACCTACCGATCTACGACTCCCACCAGCGCAAACAGCTCCAGATCATCAACAGCCCCGCCACACCCGCCTGCCGCAGAGACCTCGCCGAACGCGAACTGGAGATCACTCGCAACGTGCTCACCCTGGCAGGCCAGCCCCAGTGACCCACCCCACCGACACCCCCGAAGACCAAGTCAGTCCCAAGACCGCCGCCGCCCTGCGGGCTGCGATGACCCGCCTCTTCGAAGGACGTCCGCAGCGGACCGACGGCCGCCTCACGAAGGAGAACCTCTACAAAGAGGCCCAGGTCAGCCGCGCGACCATGAACCGAGCACACGCGATCCTGGCCGAATGGGACGCGCACCTTGCCGCCCACGGCAAGGCCACCCCCGGCGAGGCCAAACGCGACGCGACCATCGCCGACCTCAAGAAGCGTCTGACCACGAAGACCCAGGAATGCACGCTCCTGGAGAAGAAGCTCAAGGCCGCCCACACAGCGATCGCCGCACTTTTCCATGACAACGAGGCCCTGCGGCAGCAGCTCAACAGAGGTTCCTCGACAGCCGTGACACCCATTCGCCCCCGGGGCCCGCGCTCACGCCGCTAAGCGGCAAGCCGGAACTCATCCAGATGAATCCTTGGCAGCTGCCAAGAATGAACACGAAGACATGGCGCATGTGATGTGTGTCACGTTCGCGAGGGGAGGGCCCGTCTATTGCACCTATGACTTGGCTAGTCGAGCTTCCTCATGAACGTGGGGTCTCTCGCGCTGAGGGGTCCGCCGAGCTCCGGCAAAGAGAACCGGCGGACCCCTATTACTCATGCCTGCGTGACGCGGACCACACTCTGGTCATTCGCCTGCGCTGGCCCTTCGCGCTCAGTCACGCTTTCATCACCGGCCGCACGGTCGGTGCGGGAGCGTGCCTCGTTCATGCCGGAGCTGGAGCCCTTCCGCAACAGCGCGAGATAGTTAAGGAGACGTATGTCTGCATACGTCGCGGCCTGGGGCGATGAGCCCTGGGGCGAAATGAGTCGCCGGGCCGACAGCAGGGCCATCGATGGCCACCAGGGCCACGGTCACGCCGTCGGTGATCAGCAGGCCAAGATCTGGATCGTGATCCTGATCATCCCGCTGCTTGGATACGGCTACGTCACCCCCGAACTGGTCCTCCAGGCCCTCAGCCTGCTGGTCGCGCTCTTCCACAGCGAGCGCTAGCTCAGGGCGGTGCGTCAGCGCGGCATCACCTCCGAGGTTGCCGAAGGCACCAACGTGTCTTCGGCAACCTCGGGCACCCCTGAAACGGTCAGCAGGGCGGCGGCGGATGCCGCCCTCGTGAGAGCTCTGGCTGCGGACGGCTTCAGGGGCCCGCGATGGGACGAGTTCACCAGCCGCCTGATGGAGTACGGGTGGAGGGTGCTCAGCAGTTGGATCTTCAGCGGCGCAATCTTCTACGAGTGTGCTAAGCGAGGCCGCGCACTAAAGGTCACACCCGACGTCTTGGAAGTTCTCCGGTCTGACCTCGACCTGCGGTCCGAGCTTGCCATCGACACCGTCCTGGCTGCACTACCAAAGTTCCGTGATCGGCTGGCGAACGGGGATTGGCAGCCGGAGCGAAGCCAATTGACGACCTACTTCACCGGCGCGCTGATTCTGGACTTCCCTAACATTTACCGGAGTTGGGATGCGCGGAGGTCCAGGTCATTTTCGGAGGAACCTCTGGACCTGTCCGGGACATTTGATGTTGAGAGCCGTCAGCGCGGTCCGGCAGCGATCGCCGAAGACCGCGACGAGGTGCGGCGGATCGTCGGGACCCTGCCGACCGACGTTCGGAAGATGCTGGCCATGAGGGCTGCCGGCTATACGAACCAGGCCATCGCAGGACAGCTTGGCATCACTGAAAAGGCTGTCGAGGGGCGCCTCAACCGACTGCGTCGCCGATACGCCGACGCACAAATTGGCCGTTCAGGGCGATAGGCGAGCCCCCCTCCGGGCATGTCGGTCCGCACCCTGGGCGCCGGGTGCAGTCGGATGGAACTTGAGTCCTCGTTGCGACCCGGCATGCTCGTCTGAGACGTCTCAGCCACCATTAGCCCAATCCGACGCCACGGCTCTCGCCAATGCCACCAACTTCCAGGTCAATCGCGCGCCTGGCGCCGGGCGGCATGTCTCATGAGACATGCCGAAAGCGAAGAACACTCCCACGCCGACCACGTGGCGGGGCTGCCAGGCGTACTGCGCGGACGTTCGGTGGGGGCGATCGAGACAACGGGGTTCGAGGAGCCGATGGACCAGGCCGAGTTCGTACGGAGACAGGCGGCGGCCCGGCGCATCCCGGTGACGCGGGCCGTGGCGGGGGAGGAGCGGCGTACGGGAGACCTGGCATGGCGGGTGCTGTGGCCGCCGCCGAGCACCGCCCCCGCGCCCGAGGGGCCGAACGACGCCAGCGTGACCATGCTCGTACGGTCCGGCGGGCTGAGCCTGCTGTTGCTCGGGGACCTGGAACCCCCGGGCCAACGGGCGCTGTTGAGATCCCCGGCGGCGGCGGAGCTGGGAGGCGTGGACGTGTTGAAGGTCGCGCATCACGGGTCGGCGTATCAGGATCCGGACCTCATACGTGCGGTGGCCCCGAAGCTGGCGCTCATCTCGGTCGGTGCGGACAACTCGTACGGGCATCCGGCGCCGAGTACGGTCGCGGCGCTGCGGTCCGGGGGCGCGATGGTGCTGCGTACGGACGAGGACGGGGCGATCGCCGTCGCGGGTACGGCGAACGGGCTGCGAGTGGCGCGAGACTGAAACCATGAACTCCGCACAGGCCGACGCCTACCTCCGTCGTATCAGGGCCGGGCACCCCGCGTGGCCCACCCTCGACGTACTGCGCGAACTGCACCTGCGCCATCTGCGGACCGTGCCGTTCGAGAACCTGTCCATCCACCTCGGAGAGGAGATCGTGCTGGACGAGAAGCGGCTGTTCGACAAGGTGGTCGGCGCCCGCAGAGGCGGCTTCTGCTACGAACTGAACGGGGCATTCGGGGCGTTGCTCGCAACACTGGGCTTCGACGTGACGCTGCTCGCGGCGCGCGTGTACGGCGAGAAGGGGCGGCTCGGGATTCCGTACGACCATCTCGCGCTGCTGGTGCGGACGGTGGACGGGGGCGACTGGCTGGCCGACGTCGGGTTCGGGGCGCACAGCCACGGCCCGCTGGCCTTCGGGTCGAGGGGTGAGCAGGAGGACCCGGGCGGCACGTTCCGGGTGGTCGAGGCGGCGGAGCGCGAGGGTGGGGCGCGCGGGTTCGGGGACCTGGACGTGCTGCGGGACGGCAGACCCCAGTACCGGCTGGAGGTACGGCCGCGGGAGCTCGCCGACTTCGTGGCCGGCGCCTGGTGGCACAGCACGTCACCGGAGTCGCACTTCACGCGCTCGCTCGTCTGCTCCCGGGTGACGGAGGACGGAGGACGGATCACGCTCAGCGGCCGCCGGTTCACGGTCACGTCCGTGGACGGCCGACGGGACGTGTCGGAGCTGGGGACGGACGAGGAGGTGCTCGGGGTGTACCGGGAGCGGTTCGGGATCGAGCTGGAGGGGGTGCCGGAGGTGCGGGAGGGCTGAGGGGGGTGGGGTGGGAGGGGCGGGAGGGGGAGGGGGAGGGGGAGGCCCCCCGAAGGTTCGTCGTTGGTTCGTCATTCGCATTCGGTGGGCCGCACTCGCCTCCGGCACCGGTCGTGGTGGGCGTATCGGAAAATGGCCGCGTGAGTGATGTGAGACATGTGCTGGTGCTGCCCGACCGTGATGCCGCGGAGGAGGTGGCGGAGGCGCTCGGTGAGCGGTTCGGGGTTGCCGAGGAGCCGCGGCTCGTGCGGGACGCCCTGGCCGGCGAGGACGATGCCGAGGACGCGCAGTGGCTGGTGGTTCTGCGTGACGAGGAGGAGCGGTTCGATCCCGCGGAGTTGGACGAGTTCGCGGGGGAGTGGGACGGCTGGCGGGAGGAGCCGTAGGGAGAGGGCTCGTTTCCCCCCGGCTGTCGTCACTGTGGGGGCTCGCGGTGGCAGGGCCGCGTTGTCAGTGGTGCGTGGGATGCTGTGAGGGATGGCCAGGAAGACTGCAAACGACGACCCTCTCGCCCCCGTCACGCTCGCCGTGGGCCAGGAGGACCTTCTGCTCGACCGTGCCGTGCAGGAGGTGGTGGCCGCCGCCAAGGCCGCCGACGCCGACACGGACGTACGTGACCTGACCTCGGACCAGTTGCAGCCCGGCACGCTCGCCGAGCTGACGAGTCCGTCGCTCTTCGCGGAGCGCAAGGTCGTGGTGGTACGCAATGCGCAGGATCTGTCGGCCGACACGGTCAAGGACGTGAAGGCGTATTTGGGGGCGCCCGCCGAGGAGATCATCCTCGTGCTGCTGCATGCGGGCGGGGCCAGGGGGAAGGGGCTGCTGGACGCGGCACGCAAGGCGGGGGCGCGGGAGGTGGCGTGCCCCAAGATGACGAGGCCGGCGGATCGGCTGGCGTTCGTGCGGGGGGAGTTCCGGGCGTTCGGGAGGTCTGCCACGCCGGAGGCCTGTCAGGCGCTTGTCGACGCGATCGGGAGTGATCTGCGGGAGTTGGCGTCTGCGGTGTCGCAGTTGGTCGCGGATGTCGAGGGGACGATCGACGAGGCCGTGGTCGGGCGGTACTACACCGGGCGGGCCGAGGCGTCCAGCTTCGAGGTGGCCGATCGGGCGGTTGAGGGGCGGGCCGCGGAGGCGTTGGAGGCGTTGCGGTGGTCGTTGTCCACGGGGGTCGCGCCTGTGTTGATCACCAGTGCGCTTGCTCAGGGGGTGCGGGCCATTGGGAAGTTGTCGTCTACGCGTGGGGGGCGGCCGGCTGATCTTGCGCGTGAGTTGGGGATGCCGCCGTGGAAGATCGATCGGGTGCGGCAGCAGATGCGGGGGTGGACGCCGGATGGGGTTGCTGTTGCCCTTCGGGCGGTCGCGGAGGCCGATGCGGGGGTGAAGGGTGGGGGGGATGATCCTGAGTACGCGTTGGAGAAGGCGGTTGTGACGATTGCGCGGGCGGCGCGGTCGGCGCGGGCGCGGCGGGGGTGAGGCCGCCGGGGTGCCGGGGGGTTTGTTTCGCCCCCGCCGCCCCTACCCGTCCCATCCTCCAGGGGCTCTGCCCCTTCGACCCCGCTTGCCCGGTAGGGGGTGGGTGGTGTGGGTTGGTTGGGGGGTGCGGGTTGTTTGTGGCTGGTCGCGCAGTTCCCCCCGCCCCTTAAGGGGCGGGGACGGGGCGCAGGTCGGTATTGATCACACCAAAAGCCCCGCTCGCCGCCCTGGGGAAGGGTGGCGGGCGGGGCCCGGGTCGAGCTGGTGAACCTGTACCCGCGTGGCGAACGCAGGCCGCGTACAGGTTCGGGGTGCCGGGTGGGAGCGGATGAGAGAGGGCCCGCTCTGGGTCCAGCCGGCGGTCAGATCAAAGGAGAGGTTCAGCCCTTGAGGGAAGCGACCTGGGCAGCCAGGGCCGACTTCTTGTTGGCAGCCTGGTTCTTGTGGATGACGCCCTTGGAGACGGCCTTGTCGAGCTTGCGCGAGGCCTCGCGCAGGGCGACGGTCGCCTTCTCCACGTCACCCGCGGCCGTGGCCTCGCGGGTCTTGCGGATCGCGGTCTTCAGGGAGGACTTGACGGACTTGTTGCGCAGCCGAGCCTTCTCGTTGGTCTTGATCCGCTTGATCTGGGACTTGATGTTCGCCACGAATGAGCCTTTTCAGGTTCAGGCACGCCGGACCTCAGGGCCCCGCGTGCCGGTGATTTCTTGAAGATGTGCCTCCTGCGAGAGGGCATGAGACACAGCTGTTCAGGCTACCAGGCGGCGTCCGGGTGGCCCAAACCGGTCGCAGCACCGTATGCATGGGACCATGGAGCCTACGTATTGCTCCGACCCGAGACCGCAGACGGCTGCGGACGCCCTCAAGAATCAGGACCCTGCGTGCCCGCGATCCCTAGCCATGTGCCCGAGCCGAGCCGTACCGACCCGGCTCTGATCCGCAATTTCTGCATCATCGCGCACATCGACCACGGCAAGTCCACGCTCGCCGACCGGATGCTCCAGCTGACCGGTGTGGTCGAGCAGCGGCAGATGCGCGCTCAGTACCTCGACCGCATGGACATCGAGCGCGAGCGCGGTATCACGATCAAGTCCCAGGCCGTGCGCCTGCCCTGGGCCCCGACCGGGGATCCCGGCAAGACGCACATCCTCAACATGATCGACACCCCGGGGCACGTCGACTTCACCTATGAGGTCTCGCGGTCGCTCGCCGCCTGCGAGGGGACCATCCTCCTCGTCGACGCAGCCCAGGGCATCGAGGCCCAGACCCTCGCCAACCTCTACCTGGCGATGGAGAACGACCTCACGATCATCCCCGTACTCAACAAGATCGACCTGCCGGCCGCCCAGCCCGAGAAGTTCGCCGAGGAGCTCGCCAATCTCGTCGGGTGCGAGCCCGGTGACGTGCTCAGGGTCTCCGCCAAGACCGGGCTGGGGGTCGAGGAGCTGCTCGACAAGGTCGTCGCCGAGGTTCCGGCGCCCGTCGGTGTCGCCGACGCGCCCGCCCGCGCGATGATCTTCGACTCCGTGTACGACTCCTATCGCGGGGTCGTGACCTACGTCCGGGTCATCGACGGGCAGCTCAGCAAGCGTGAGCGCATCCGGATGATGTCCACCAACGCCACCCACGAGCTGCTGGAGATCGGCACCAACTCCCCGGAGATGCTGCCCGCGGACGGGCTCGGCGTGGGCGAGGTCGGTTACCTCATCACCGGGGTCAAGGACGTCCGGCAGTCCAAGGTGGGTGACACGATCACCCAGCAGAGCAAGGGGGCCACCGAGGCGCTGGGGGGCTACAAGGACCCGAAGCCCATGGTCTTCTCGGGCCTCTATCCGCTGGACGGCTCCGACTACCCCGAGCTGCGCGACGCCCTCGACAAGCTGCAGCTCAACGACGCCGCGCTCGTCTACGAGCCGGAGACCTCGGCCGCTCTCGGCTTCGGCTTCCGCGTCGGTTTCCTCGGGCTGCTGCACCTCGACGTCATCCGCGAGCGGCTGGAGCGCGAGTTCGGGCTCGACCTGATCGCCACCGCGCCGAACGTGGTCTACCGCGTGGTGATGGAGGACGGCACCGAGCACACGGTCACCAACCCGAGCGAGTTCCCCGAAGGCAAGATCAACGAGGTGTACGAGCCGGTCGTACGCGCCACGATCCTCGCGCCCACCGAGTTCATCGGCTCGATCATGGAGCTGTGCCAGAGCCGCCGGGGCACGCTCCTGGGCATGGACTACCTCTCCGAGGACCGTGTGGAGATCCGCTACACACTGCCCCTCGCCGAGATCGTCTTCGACTTCTTCGACCAGCTGAAGTCCAAGACCCGCGGCTACGCCTCCCTCGACTACGAGCCCACCGGCGAGCAGGACAGCTCCCTGGTGAAGGTCGACATCCTGCTGCACGGCGACAAGGTGGACGCCTTCTCGGCGATCACGCACAAGGACCAGGCGTACGCGTACGGCGTGCGGCTCGTCGCCAAGCTGAGGGAGCTGATCCCGCGGCAGGCGTTCGAGGTGCCCGTCCAGGCGGCCATCGGCTCCCGGGTCATCGCGCGCGAGACCATCCGCGCCATCCGCAAGGACGTCCTCGCCAAATGTTACGGCGGTGACATCTCCCGTAAGCGGAAGCTGCTGGAGAAGCAGAAGGAAGGCAAGAAGCGGATGAAGATGGTGGGCTCTGTGGAAGTTCCGCAGGAGGCCTTCATCGCCGTGCTGTCCAGCGACGACGGCGGAGGCGGGGGCAAGGGCAAGAAGTAGCCACCGCCAGGCCCACTGCCGGGCACAGCGCCGGGCCCACCACCGGGCACAGCGCCAGGCCTACCACCGGGCCCACCGCGGCCCCATCGCCCGGCCGACGCCCGGCTGGCGTCAACCTCCGTCAACCCCGTGGGGCACCCCCGTTGCCCCCGGAAACTCGGGCACAATGCGGGCCCGTCGCGTTTCGCCGCGGCGGGCCCGTACGTTTGTGCGCGCCTGCGTATGCGCAGTCATACGTGTGGTCGTTCTCGGGGGAAAGTGACGGCTCGCCGCCCCTTACGATCCGGCCAACCGCGCTCTACTCTGATCACCACTCGATGGTTACTCGCGAGTTAAACAACAGCCGCAATGAGCCAGCCGCACTGTCGCGGGCCCCGGAGGATGTCGTGAGCGACACACAGACCCTGATCGAGAACCGTCCGCCGTCCGTGGCGGCCCTCTTCCTGGAACGCGTGGCGGCCACGCCCGACACCGAGGCCTACCGCTACCCCGTGCCGCCCGCATCGGGTGAGGGCCCGGACGACTGGAAGTCGTTGAGCTGGGGGCAGACCGCCGAGCGGGTCTACGCCATCGCGGCCGGCCTGATCGAACTGGGTGTGCGGCCCGAGCAGCGCGTCGCGCTCTCCTCCGCGACCCGGATCGAGTGGATCCTCGCCGACCTCGGCATCATGTGCGCGGGCGCCGCCACCACCACCGTCTACCCGTCGACGAACGCCGACGAGTCGGCCTTCATCCTCGCCGACTCCGGCAGCAAGGTCCTCGTCGCGGAGGACGCCGCGCAGGTCGCCAAGACCGCGGAGAAGCGGGCCGACCTGCCCGAGCTCACCCACGTCGTCGTCATCGACCCCACCGGCGTGGACCTCTCCGAGGACTGGATCCTCTCGCTCGCCGAGCTGGAGAAGCGCGGCGCCGCGTACCTGGAGAAGAACCCCGACCTGATCAAGGAGAGGGTCGGTGCGATCACCAAGGACCAGCTCGCCACCCTCATCTACACCTCGGGCACCACGGGCCGCCCCAAGGGCGTCCGGCTCCCGCACGACAACTGGGCGTACATGGGGAAGGCGATCGCCGCGACCGGCCTGGTCGGTGCGGAGGACGTGCAGTACCTGTGGCTGCCGCTCGCGCACGTCATGGGCAAGGTGCTCACGGCCGGGCAGATCGAGGTCGGGCACGTCACCGCCGTCGACGGCCGCGTCGACAAGATCATCGAGAATCTGCCGGTCGTGCAGCCGACGTACATGGCGGCCGTGCCCCGCATCTTCGAGAAGGTCTACAACGGTGTCGCCGCCAAGGCCCGCGCGGGCGGCGCCGCCAAGTACAAGATCTTCCAGTGGGCGGCCGGAGTCGCCCGCGAATACGCCAAGGTCACCCAGGACAACTTCCAGCGCACCGGCAGCCGCAGCGCGCCCTTCGGTCTCGCGGCCAAGCACAAGGTCGCCGACGCCCTCGTCTACTCCAAGCTGCGCGAGGCCTTCGGCGGCAACCTGCGCGCCTGCATCTCCGGCTCGGTCGCCCTGGCCCCCGAGATCGGCTACTTCTTCTCCGGCGCCGGCATCCACATCCTGGAGGGCTACGGCCTGACCGAGTCCTCCGCCGCCTCCTTCGTCAACCCCGGTGAGGCCTACCGCACCGGCACGGTCGGCAAGCCGCTGCCCGGCACCGAGGTGCGCATCGCCGACGACGGCGAAGTCCTGCTGCGCGGCCCCGGCATCATGGAGGGCTACCACGGGCTGCCCGAGAAGACCGCCGAGGTCCTCGAAGCCGACGGCTGGTTCCACACCGGCGACATCGGCGAGCTGTCGCCCGACGGCTACCTGCGCATCACCGACCGCAAGAAGGACCTGTTCAAGACCTCCGGCGGCAAGTACATCGCCCCGACGGAGATCGAGGGCCGGTTCAAGGCCCTGTGCCCGTTCACGTCGAACATCATGGTCGTCGGCGCCGACCGCAACTTCTGCACCGCCCTCATCGCCCTCGACGAACCGTCCATCCTCGGCTGGGCCAAGGAGAACGACCTCGGCGGCAAGTCGTACGAGGATGTCGTCGCCGCCTCCGCCACCGTCGAGCTCATGGACGGCTACGTCCAGCGCCTCAACGAGGGCCTCCAGCGCTGGCAGACCATCAAGACGTTCCGCCTCCTGCCCCGCGACCTCGACGTGGAGCACGGCGAACTGACCCCGAGCCTGAAGCTCAAGCGGCCGGTGGTCGAGCGGGAGTATCAGCACCTGATCGACGAGATGTACGCGGGGACGCGGGAGGCGTAGCGGGGAGGCGTGGCGTGCGGACACGGGTGGGTGGGCTACAGCGCCCACCCACCCGTGTCGGATCGTGTCGAGCGACTGGTTCACGTCGTTGACGCGGGACGTCCAGCGGGACGTCCAGTGGCCCTGGCCGTGCTCGCCGGGAGCCGCTCGTCGAGTCGGCCGTGGCGGGCGGCCGGCACCGCGGCGAGCAAGGGATGAAGCTCGGATGTCCGAATCCTGTCGTCTTCGTGACCGACTTCGAGCACTTGCGTAGCACTGTTCTCACACATGGTGGCCCACTTCGGTAACTCGGTGCTTATGGGCGTGGCCGGTCTGTCACTCTGTCCGTGCCGCCTGAGGCCCATTCGTCCGAACTGCTCAGGGAGCCGCACAGTGGGGGCCATTCCGACACAGCGGGAGTTTCTGTCCCGAGCTCCTGATTCGTCCGCGTACGCCACGCCTGCGCACGCGGGCGCGAACCGGCGTGCGGTGGCACGGGTGTCGCTCCCCGGCAGCCCGCTCGCGCCGGGCGCCGCCCGCCGCTTCGCCCGCGCCACGCTCGCCGAGTGGGCCGAACTCGGGCTGCCCGGTGCGGAAACGGTCGTCGCACGGCTCGCCGAGGACGTGCAGGTGGTGGTCAGCGAGCTGGTCACCAACGCGGTGGTGCACGCGGGCACGGATGTCGAAGTGGTGTGCCGGATCGATCACGCGAACCTTGATCGTGTCGACCTCGGCCATGCGGACCGCGACCACGAGGGCCAGGAGAGCCAGGACGGCCAGGAGGGCTACGAGGGCCGGGGGCGCCACGAGAACCACGAGCCCGGGTGGCTGGTGGTCGAGGTCTCGGACCGTCACCCCTCCCGTGCGGTACGGGAGGAGGAGGACGGCGAACAGCCGCGCGACACCGAACGACCTTGTGGAACACCGGAGTACGGGCGCGGCCTGCGGCTCGTGTCCACGCTCTCCGAGGCATGGGGGATCACGTACCGCACGGGCATCAAGACCGTGTGGGCCCGGCTGCCGGTGGACGGGAGCGCGGCCGTCGGCAGGGACGAGCGGCCCGGCGCGTACGCCGGTGAGCGGGAGTTACACACCGCCGACTTCCTCGCCCCCGCGCCGAAGCAGAGCATGGAGCGCGACCGGGAGTGGCTGAACCGAGGCGCCCTCTCCTTCCTCGCCGAGGCCTCCGACCTCCTCACCGGACAGCTCGACGAGGACCTCGTCGCCGCGCTCGCCGGACAGCTCCTGGTGCCGCGCCTCGCCGACTGGTGCGCGGTGTGGCTGGAGGACGAGGGCATGGGCTGGCGCGGTTCCGAGGGCGTGCTGCCCGCGGGGCCACGGCTCGCCAGGGTGTGGCACGTCAGCGAGAACCGCGTCGAGGAGCTCCGGGGCGCCCTGGAGAAGAACCCGCCCCGGCTGCCCGAATCGGTGCGGTCGCGGGCGGTGCCCGTGCCATGGCCCGGGGAGGAAGCGGACGCGGAGCCGGAGGCGGCGAGTGAGGCGACCGGGACGGCGCTCGCGTACCGGCTGATCGCGGGTGGCCGCCCGCTCGGCACCCTGGTCATCGGCCGGGCCGGACTGCAGCGCTTCCCCGACGAGGTCACCGGGCTCGTCGAGGACCTCAGCCGTCGGGTGGCGCTCGCGATCGGCGCGGCCCGGCAGTACGCGCGCCAGGCCACCATCAGCCGCATCCTGCAACGCGGGCTGCTGCCCGGCGCGGTCGCCGAGATCCCCGGCCTGCACAGCGCCCTCGTCCACGAGCCGTGCGACAAGGGAGGGCCCAGCGGCGACTTCTACGACCTGTTCCCGGCGGGCCACGGCCGCTGGTGCTTCGCGCTGGGCGACGTGCAGGGCAAGGGCCCCGAGGCCGCCGTCGTCATCGGCCTCGCCCGGCCCTGGCTGCGACTGCTCGCCCGCGAGGGGTACGACGTCGCCGACGTCCTCGACCGCCTCAACCAGCTCCTCCTCGACGACGCCACCGAGGCCTCCGACGCGGCGGCACGCGCACTGGTGGCCGCCGGAGGACCCGGGCTCGGCGCGGACGAGGGCCCGCAGAACCGCTTCCTCTCCCTCCTCTACGGCGAGCTGGAACCCTTCGACGGCGGGGTCCGCTGCACCCTCGCCTCCGCCGGACATCCGCTGCCGCTGCTCCTGCGCCCCGACGGCACCGTACGGACCGCCGCCGAACCGCAGACCCTGCTCGGCGTGATCGAGGACGCCACGTACGCCGCCGAGACCTTCGAGCTGCGCCCCGGCGACACGCTGCTCTGCGTGACGGACGGCATCACGGAGCGGCGCTGCGGGCCCCGGATGTTCGACGACGGGGACGGGCTCGCGGCCGCCCTCGCCGACTGCGCCGGCCTGAGCGCGCAGCGGATCGCCGCACGCATCCGGAGGCTGGTGCACGACTTCGGCGGACGGCCACCGGCGGACGACCTGGCACTGCTGGTCCTGCAGGCGCAGTACGAGCAGGCGCAGTACGAGTAGGACAGGATGAGTAGGGCCGGACGAACAGGACAGGACGAGAACAGGGCAGGACGAGAACAGGACAGGACGAGAACAGGACAGGACGAGTAAGAGGAGCGCGCCGGTGCTGGACAATGGAGGACATGCCTTCCGCACTCCCCGACGGTGAGCCCGTCCCCGACGACGGGTCGCTGCCCGCGCACGCCCTGGCCGGGTCGGCCGAGCGTCCCCTCGGGTTCTACCTGCACGTTCCGTACTGCGCGACCCGCTGCGGCTACTGCGACTTCAACACGTACACCGCGACCGAGCTGCGCGGCACCGGCGGCGTCCTTGCCTCCCGTGACAACTACGCCGAGACCCTGATCGAGGAGGTCCGCCTCGCCCGCAAGGTGCTGGGCGACGACCCGCGCCCGGTGCGCACGGTCTTCGTCGGCGGCGGTACGCCCACGCTGCTGGCCGCCGGTGATCTCGTACGGATGCTGGGGGCGATCCGGGACGAGTTCGGGCTCGCGGACGACGCCGAGGTGACGACGGAGGCGAATCCGGAGTCGGTTGATCCGGCGTATCTGTCACAGCTGCGGGCCGGCGGCTTCAACCGCGTCTCCTTCGGCATGCAGAGCGCCCGGCAGCACGTGCTCAAGGTCCTGGACCGTACGCATACGCCGGGGCGCCCCGAAGCGTGCGTCGCCGAGGCGCGGGCGGCGGGCTTCGAGCACGTGAACCTGGACTTGATCTACGGCACCCCGGGCGAGACGGACGACGACTGGCGGGCCTCCCTCGACGCCGCGCTCGGCGCCGGGCCCGATCATGTGTCGGCGTACGCGCTGATCGTCGAGGAGGGCACGCAGCTGGCCCGCCGTATCCGGCGGGGCGAGGTGCCGATGACGGACGACGACGTCCACGCGGACCGGTACCTGATCGCCGACGAGGTGCTGTCGGCGGCTGGATTTGATTGGTACGAGGTGTCGAACTGGGCGACCAGTACGGCCGGTCGTTGCCTGCACAACGAGCTGTACTGGCGCGGTGCCGACTGGTGGGGCGCGGGGCCCGGCGCCCACAGCCATGTCGGTGGGGTGCGGTGGTGGAACGTGAAGCACCCGGGGGCGTATGCGGCGGCGCTGGCGGCGGGGCGGACTCCGGGGGCCGGGCGGGAGCTGCTGTCCGAGGAGGACCGGCGGGTGGAGCGCGTCCTGCTGGAGCTGCGGCTTCGGGACGGCTGTCCGCTGTCGCTGCTACGGCCGGAGGGGCTCGGGGCTTCGCGGCGGGCGCTGTCGGACGGGCTGCTGGAGGCCGGGCCGTACGAGGAGGGGCGCGCGGTGCTGACGCTGCGGGGGCGGTTGCTGGCGGACGCGGTGGTGCGGGACCTGGTGGATTAGCCCCTGCCCCACCCCTTCCCGAAACCAGGGGACTCCGCCCTTCCCGAAACCAGGGGACTCCGCCCCCTGGCACCCCCGGATCGCCCTTCGGGCTCGTCCTCAATCGCCGGACGGGCTCAGGATCCCGGACCCGTCACGAAGTCGATCAACTCTTCCACGCGCCCCAGCAGCTCCGGCTCCAAGTCCCTGTAAGACCGCACCCGCCCCAGAATCCGCCGCTGCCACACCTCACCGGTGTTTTCCGGCCAGCCCAGGGCCCGGCACACCCCCGTCTTCCAGTCCTGCCCGTGCGGCACGCGCGGCCACGCGGGGGTGCCCACCGAGGACGGCTTCACGGCCTCCCAGATGTCGATGTACGGGTGGCCGACGACCAGGGCGTGTTCGCTGGTCACCGAGGCGGCGATGCGGGACTCCTTCGTGCCCGGGACCAGGTGGTCGACCAGGACGCCCAGGCGCGCGTCCGGGCCCGGGTCGAAGTCGGCGACGATCGAGGGGAGGTCGTCGATGCCCTCCAGGTACTCCACGACGACGCCCTCGATCCGCAGGTCGTCGCCCCAGACCCTTTCGACGAGTTCGGCGTCGTGGCGGCCCTCCACGTAGATGCGTCCGGCGCGGGCCACGCGCGCGCGTGCGCCGGGGACGGCGACCGAACCGGAGGCCGTACGGGTGGGGCGCGCGGGGGCGGACGACGGTCGTACGAGCGTCACCGCGCGGCCCTCCAGCAGGAAACCCCGCGGCTCCATCGGGAACACACGGTGCTTGCCGAAGCGGTCCTCCAGGGTGACCGTGCCGGCCTCGCAGCGGATGACGGCGCCGCAGAAGCCGGTGGTGGGCTCCTCGACGACGAGCCCCGGCTCCGCCGGGACCTCCGGGACGGGCTTGGGCTTCTTCCAGGGCGGGGTCAGGTCCGGGGAGTACTGGCGCATTCGGATGACGATAGGAGATGACGGTAGGAGAAGCCCGTACGCCATCAGCGCGACACGCCGAAGCGGCGCGCCAGCGCGTCCCGCTGTGCCCGCACGAAGGCCGCGTCGACCGTCGCCCCGTGGCCCGGCACGTACACGGCGTCCTCGCCTCCCAGGTCGAGCAGGCGGTCCAGGGCGGCGGGCCAGTGGGACGGTACGGCGTCGGGGCCCGCCTGGGGTTCGCCGGACTCCTCGACCAGGTCGCCGCAGAAGACCACCTCGGGGGAGGCCTCAGTCGCCGGTACGAACACCGCCAGGTCGTGGCCCGTGTGGCCCGGGCCCACGTTGGCCAGCAGGACCTGGAGGCCGCCTCCCAGGTCGAGGGTCCACTCGCCGGAGACGTGATGGCGGGGGCGTACGAGCAGGTCGGCGGCCTCGGCGGCCTCCCCGGCGGCCAGGCCGTGGCGGACGGCGTCGGCGCGCAGCTCCTCGCGTTCGTGGACGAGGACCGTGTCCAGGCCGACCGCGCCGAAGACCTCCACGCCCGCGAAGGCGGCCGCCCCGAAGACGTGGTCGAAGTGGGGATGGGTGAGCGCGAGATGTGTCACACGGGCGCCGCCCGGAAGCCGGCACGCCTCCGTACGCAACCGGGCGCCCTCCCGCAGGCTCGACCCCGCGTCGATCATGAGCGCGTGGCCGCCACCGCCGACGACCAGCCCGGCCGTGCAGTCCCAGCCGGGGAGGCGGCACCGCCCGACGTGCGGAGCGAGTTTCTCCCACCCCGCCTCTTCCCAAGTCACGGTCATACGCCGACGCTAGCCGGAGACCCTCGTCGCGGCGCCGCAACCCAGCCCATGACAGGCGCCGCAACCCAGCTCATGACATCGGCTTCATGGCATCCGCCATGACATCGGCTACGACATCGCAGGACACGTCCGTACACGTCGGCATGGACAAGGCGGGGCGGGCCTTGCCGGGGCCGTACCCCACCGCCGTACACTGGGCGGGGAGTGTTGGCACTCGCCCGGGGTGAGTGCCAAGGGGGAGTCGCGGGAGAGGCGAACTGGAGGTGTGCGCGATGCTCAGTGAACGCAGGCTCGAAGTGCTGCGCGCCATCGTCCAGGACTACGTGGGCACCGAGGAGCCGGTGGGTTCCAAGGCGCTCACCGAGCGGCACAGCCTGGGCGTCTCGCCGGCGACCGTCCGCAACGACATGGCGGTCCTGGAGGACGAGGGGTTCATCGCCCAGCCGCACACCAGCGCGGGTCGCATCCCCACCGACAAGGGCTACCGGCTCTTCGTCGACAAGCTGGCCGGCGTCAAGCCGATGACCGGGCCCGAGCGGCGCGCGATCCAGAACTTCCTCGACGGCGCCGTCGACCTCGACGACGTGGTCGGCCGGACCGTACGGCTGCTCGCGCAGCTGACCCGGCAGGTCGCCGTCGTGCAGTACCCCTCGCTGACGCGGTCGACCGTGCGGCACGTGGAGCTGCTGTCGCTCGCCCCCGCGCGCGTGATGCTCGTGCTGATCACGGACACGGGCCGCGTGGAGCAGCGCATGATCGACTGCCCGGCACCGTTCGGAGAAATGTCTCTCGCGGATCTGCGCGCGCGGCTCAACAGCCGGGTGGCGGGCCGCCGTTTCGCGGACGTGCCGCAACTGGTGCAGGACCTGCCCGAGGCCTTCGAGGCCGACGACCGCGGCGCCGTCTCGACCGTGCTCTCCACCCTCCTGGAGACACTCGTCGAGGAGACCGAGGAGCGGCTGATGATCGGCGGCACCGCCAATCTGACACGCTTCGCGCATGACTTCCCTCTCACGATCCGGCCGGTGCTCGAAGCGCTGGAGGAGCAGGTCGTTCTCCTCAAGTTGCTTGGGGAGGCGGGGGATTCGGGCATGACGGTGCGGATCGGTCATGAGAACGCCTATGAGGGACTCAACTCCACGTCCGTGGTCTCGGTCGGCTACGGTTCGGGCGGCGAGGCAGTCGCCAAGCTGGGCGTGGTCGGACCGACACGCATGGACTATCCGGGAACGATGGGAGCGGTACGAGCGGTGGCACGGTACGTCGGACAGATCCTGGCGGAGTCGTAAGTGGCCACGGACTATTACGCCGTACTCGGCGTGCGCCGCGACGCGTCCCAGGACGAGATCAAGAAGGCGTTCCGGAGGCTCGCACGCGAGCTGCATCCGGACGTCAATCCCGATCCGAAGACGCAGGAGCGGTTCAAGGAGATCAACGCCGCGTACGAGGTGTTGTCGGACCCGCAGAAGAAGCAGGTCTACGACCTCGGTGGCGACCCGCTGTCCCAGGCGGGCGGCGCGGGTGGTGCGGGTGGCTTCGGCGCCGGCGGTTTCGGGAACTTCTCGGACATCATGGACGCCTTCTTCGGTACGGCGTCCCAGCGCGGGCCGCGCTCGCGTACCCGGCGCGGCCAGGACGCGATGATCCGGCTGGAGGTCGAGCTCGACGAGGCGGCCTTCGGGACCACCAAGGACATCCAGGTCGACACGGCCGTGGTGTGCACCACGTGCAGTGGCGAGGGTGCCGCTCCGGGGACCACCGCGCAGACGTGTGACATGTGCCGGGGCCGTGGTGAGGTCTCTCAGGTCACGCGGTCCTTCCTCGGGCAGGTCATGACGTCGCGGCCCTGTCCGCAGTGTCAGGGGTTCGGGACGGTCGTGCCGAACCCGTGCCCGGAGTGTGCGGGGGACGGCCGCGTACGGTCCCGCCGGACCCTGACGGTGAAGATCCCCGCCGGTGTCGACAACGGCACGCGGATTCAGCTCGCGGGTGAGGGTGAGGTCGGGCCCGGTGGGGGTCCCGCCGGTGACCTGTACGTCGAGATCCACGAGCTGCCGCATCCGACCTTCCAGCGGCGGGGCGACGACCTGCACTGCACGGTCACCCTTCCGATGACCGCGGCGGCTCTGGGGACGAAGGTGCCGTTGGAGACGCTGGACGGGATGGAGGAGGTCGACGTCCGTCCGGGCACTCAGTCCGGGCAGTCGATCCCGCTGCACGGGCGTGGGGTCACCCATCTGCGCGGTGGCGGGCGGGGCGATCTTGTCGTCCACGTCGAGGTGCAGACGCCGAGCAAGCTCGATCCCGAGCAGGAGCGGCTCCTGCGCGAGCTGGCCAAGCTGCGGGGCGAGGAGCGGCCCACGGGGCAGTTCCAGCCGGGGCAGCAGGGGTTGTTCTCGCGCCTGAAGGACGCGTTCAACGGGCGCTGAGGCGCGCGCCGAGCTGTTGTGCCGGGGGCGGTGCGGCTGAGGTAGGGGCGGCGGGGGCGAGGACCCTCGTGGCTTGACCGGATGTCGGGGCTTGGGTGGGCTGGGGAGCCCGTCGGACCCGATTCGGACTTGTTCGGAGGACGTGACAACATGCCGTCATGTCCTCCGCGCTGACCGATCTCTTCGCTCACCCGATCGTGCAGGCCCCGATGGCGGGCGGAGTCTCCGTCCCGCAGCTCGCCGCGGCCGTGTCCGGGGCCGGCGGGCTGGGGTTCCTGGCTGCCGGGTACAAGACGGCCGACGGCATGTACCAGGAGATCAAGCAGCTGCGCGGACTCACGAACCGCCCCTTCGGGGTGAACCTCTTCATGCCGCAGCCGGAGTCTGCGGACCCGGCCGCCGTCGAGGTCTACGCCAACCAGCTGGCCGGAGAAGCCGCCTGGTACGAGACGGAGCTGGGCGACCCGGAGAGCGGGCGGGACGACGGGTACGACGCCAAGCTGGCCGTCCTGCTCGACAACCCGGTGCCTGTCGTGTCCTTCCACTTCGGCTGCCCTGCCCCAGAGGTGCTCCAGTCCCTCGCCCGCAAGGGCACCCGCACCCTCGTCACCGTCACCACCGCCGAGGAAGCGCAGGCCGTGGAGCGGGCGGGCGCCGACGCGGTGATCGTGCAGGGGGTGGAGGCGGGGGGCCACCAGGGCACCCATCGGGATGATCCGGAGAGGGACTGCGCGGGGATCGGGCTGCTGGCCCTCGTCGGGCAGGTGCGGGAGGCCGTCTCCCTGCCCATCGTCGCCGCCGGCGGCCTCATGCGCGGCAGCCAGATCGCCGCGGTGCTCGCCGCGGGCGCCTGCGCGGCGCAGCTCGGCACGGCCTTCCTCGCCACCCCCGAGTCCGGCGCCAACGCCGTGCACAAGGAGGCGCTCACCAACCCCCTCTTCGTCCGTACGGAGCTGACGCGCGCCTTCTCCGGCCGCCCGGCCCGCGGGCTCGTCAACCGGTTCATGCGCGAGCACGGCCCGTACGCCCCCGCCGCCTACCCCGAGGTCCATCACCTCACCTCGCCGCTGCGCAAGGCCGCCGCCAAGTCGGGCGACGCGCAGGGCATGGCGCTGTGGGCCGGACAGGGGCACCGGCTGGCGCGCGAACTCCCCGCCGGTCGGCTGGTCGAGGTACTGGCCGCGGAACTCGCCTCCGCCAAGGCGGCCTTGTCGGGACACCCCGCTGACGGGGGTGCCTCATGACCGCTCCCGTGTTCGTCGTGGAGGACTTCAGCGCGGGGGACGGCGGACGGTACGTCCTCGACGGGGCCGAGGGACGTCACGCCGTCTCCGTCAAGCGCCTGCGGGCCGGCGAGGACGTCGTCCTCACGGACGGACACGGGCGGTGGGCCGACTGCGTCGTACTCGGCACCGAGGGCAAGGACCGGCTGATCGTCCGGAGGGACGCCGTCGCGGAGGAACCCGAGGAGTCGCCCCGTATCACCGTCGTCCAGGCCCTGCCCAAGGGCGACCGCGGAGAACTCGCCGTCGAGACCATGACCGAGACCGGCGTCGACGCGATCGTGCCCTGGGCGGCCTCCCGCTGCATCACGCAGTGGAAGGGCGAGCGCGGGCTGAAGGCACTCGGCAAGTGGCGGGCCACCGCCCGCGAGGCCGGCAAACAGTCCCGCCGCGTGCGCTTCCCGGAGGTCGCGGACGCGGCAACGACCAAGCAGGTTGCCGCACTTCTCGCCAAAGCCGACTTCGCCGCCGTACTGCACGAGGACCGCGACCACGACAGCGAGCCGCTGGCCACCGCCGAACTCCCCGCCTCCGGCGAGATCGTGCTCGTCGTCGGGCCCGAAGGGGGCGTCTCCCCCGAGGAGCTGGCCCTGTTCGGCGAGGCAGGGGCGAAGGCGTACCGGCTGGGGCGCAGTGTCCTGCGTACGTCGACCGCCGGCACCGCGGCGGTCGCGCTGCTGCTCGGACGCACGGGCCGCTGGTCCTGACCGGTCTCCGGGGCGTGGCGGTATGAGACCTACCGCCGTACCCACGTCGGTGGCAGGCTGCTGCCCATGGGTGCGTTGAGGCGTTTACGGCACCGGTTGGGCGGGCGTCGGGTTCTGCTGGGAACAGCACTCGCCGTGGGTGCCGTCGTGGGCGCGTCCGCCTGCGAGGTCGGGAACGGACTGCCCGGCCGAGCAGCAGCCGGCCAGGACAGCCCGGGCCCACCGTGACCGTCACCAAGAGCATCTGGTGCCAGACGGACCCGCAGTGCTGGCCCGAGGGCAAGTAGGGCGGTAGGACAGTAGGGCAAGTGATCCAAACCGTCTGAAGACTGAGCAGGAGTGATTCTGCTCAGCCGCACGCCCCGAACGGTCTTGGGCGTACTGGTCCCCGGCGTACTCGACCCCGGGGCGGCGACACGCATCCTGTGCGTGGTCCGGGCCCGCGAGGCCCCCGCGGCCGGAGGCCGCTGATCGACGCTGCCCTGCGCGACCTCGCCATATGGGTACGGCCAGAGGCGACGGGGAGGCCCCGAACCATCACTCCCGTGGAGCGGGGGTCCCGCACGCTGGCGCCGTACCCGGCGTCCCAGATCGCACGATCACCGTAGCCCGAACGGCCCCAGGACGCCGCAAGCCCGTGAGTCGACCACCACACGATCGAGTTAAAGCTGCCTTGTGCGCACTCCTAGTCGAAAAAGCGCCAACCCCTGCCCTCAGGAACGCACGCTGCGTAAGGTGACCTGGTGACAGAGTCTGCACCGTCTGCGTACTTCCGGTATCCGCATCTGCATGGCGAGTCGGTCGCCTTCACCGCCGAGGACGACGTCTGGGTCGCGCCCCTCGACGGTGGCCGCGCCTGGCGGGTCAGCGTCGACAACGTCCCCGTGAACCATCCACGCATCTCCCCGGACGGCACCACCGTCGCCTGGACCTCCACCCGCGACGGGGCGTCCGAGGCGCACATCGCGCCCATCGACGGCGGGCCCGCCAAACGGCTCACGTACTGGGGGAGTTCGAAGACCCAGGTACGCGGCTGGACCCCGGACGGGCAGGTCCTGGCGCTCAGCACCCAGGGCCAGGCCAGCCTGCGCCGCACCTGGGCCCGCGCGGTCCCGCTCGACGGCGGACCGGCGACCACCCTGCCGTACGGGCCCGTCGGCGAGGTCGCGTACGGGCCCGCCACCGTGCTGCTGTCCGCCCCCATGGGGCGCGAGGCCGCGTGGTGGAAGCGGTACCGGGGCGGTACGGCGGGCAAGTTGTGGATCGACCGGGAGGACCAGGGCGAGTTCGTACGGCTGCACGCCGAGCTGGACGGGAACATCGAGTACCCGTCCTGGGTGGGGGAGCGGATCGCTTTTCTCTCCGATCACGAGGGTGTGGGGGCGCTCTACTCGTCCCTGGGTGACGGGTCGGATCTGCGGCGGCACACGGCGGTCGACGGGTTCTACGCCCGGCACGCGGCCACCGACGGGTCGCGGGTCGTGTACTCCTCCGCCGGTGAACTGTGGCTCCTCGATGACCTGGACGGCGCCGAACCGCGACGGCTCGACATCCGGCTCGGCGGGCAGCGGGTCGATCTGCAACCGCATCCCGTGAGCGCCGGCCGGTGGTTCGGGGCGGCCGCGCCCGACCACACCGGGCGGGGCAGCGCGATCGCCGTGCGCGGGGCCGTGCACTGGGTCACCCACCGCTCGGGGCCCGCGCGGGCGCTCGCCGTCGAGCACGGCGTACGGGCCCGGATGCCGCGCACCTTCCGCGCGGACGGCGAGGAACACGTGGTCTGGGTGACGGACGCGGAGGGCGACGACGCGCTGGAGTTCGCGCCGGCGACCGGGGTCGCCCCGGGGGCCACCCCGCGCAGGCTGGCCGCCGGGCAGCTGGGCCGGGTGCTCGGGCTCGCGATGGCGCCCGACGGCAGCCGGGCGGCCGTGGCCTCGCACGACGGCCGGGTACTGCTCGTCGAACGGGAGACCGGAGAGGTACGGGAGGTCGACCGCAGCGAGGACGGAGAGGCGTCGGGACTCGTCTTCTCGCCCGACTCCGCCTGGCTCGCCTGGTCGCACGCCGGACCGAGCCCGCTGCGGCAGCTCAAGCTCGCCAACACCGCCGACCTGTCGGTCACCGAGGCGACTCCGCTGCGCTTCCGCGACTACGCGCCCGCGTTCACCCTCGACGGCAAGCACGTCGCGTTCCTGTCGGCGCGCTCCTTCGACCCGGTCTACGACGAGCACGTCTTCGACCTCGCCTTCGTGGGCGGTTCACGGCCGTACCTCATCACGCTCGCCGCGACGACCCCGTCCCCCTTCGGGCCACAGCGCCACGGGCGGCCGTTCGAGGCCCCGGAGAAGGACGAGACCCCCGACAGCGAGGGCGCCCCCGCGACCCGTATCGACCTCGAAGGGCTCGCCGACCGGATCGTGCCGTTCCCCGTCGAGGCCGCGCGCTACACGGGGCTGCGGGCCGCCAAGGACGGGGTGCTGTGGCTGCGCCACCCGGTGCGCGGCGTGCTCGGCCACTCCCGGGCCACCCCGGACGACCCGGACCCGAAGACCAGCCTGGAGCGGTACGACCTCGCCCAGCGGCGCGTCGAGTACCTCGCCGCCGACGCCGACCACTTCGCCGTCACCGGCGACGGCAAACGCGTCCTGCTGTGGACCGACGACAAGCTCAAGGTCGTACCGAGCGACCGGCGCGCCTCGAACGACGAGGAGAGCGACAGCAACATCACCGTCGATCTGTCCCGGGTACGGCAGACCGTCGACCCGGCCGCCGAATGGCGCCAGATGTACGACGAGACCGGCCGCCTCATGCGCGACAACTTCTGGCGGCCGGACCTGGGCGGCGTCGACTGGGACGGCGTGCTCGACCGGTACCGGCCGGTGCTCGACCGCGTCGCCACCCACGACGACCTGGTGGACCTGCTGTGGGAAGTGCAGGGCGAGCTGGGCACCTCGCACGCGTACGTCACCCCGCGCGGGGGAGGCGGCTGGGGCGACCGGCGGCAGGGGCTGCTCGGGGCGGACATCTCCCGGCACGAGGACGGCTCCCAGGGACCGGCACAGTGGCGTATCGACCGGGTGCTGCCCTCGGAGACCTCCGATCCGGACGCGCAGGCGCCGCTCGCCGCGCCGGGCGTGGCGGTGCGCGCCGGGGACGCGATCGTCGCTGTCAACGGTGTGCCGGTGGACCCGGTGGCCGGGCCCGGACCGCTGCTCGTCGGGACGGCGGGCAAGCCCGTCGAGCTGACCGTCTCGCCCTCCGGCGGCGGTGATCCACGGCACGCCGTCGTCATCCCCATCGCCGACGAGGAGCCGCTGCGCTACCACGCGTGGGTCGCGGACCGGCGGGCGTACGTGCACGAGAAGTCCGGCGGGCGGCTCGGGTACCTGCACGTGCCGGACATGGTCGGCTCCGGCTGGGCCCAGCTGCATCGCGATCTGCGGATCGAGGTGGCGCGGGAGGGGCTCGTCGTGGACGTCCGCGAGAACCGGGGCGGGCACACGTCGCAGCTCGTCGTCGAGAAGCTCGCGCGGCGGATCGTCGGCTGGGACGTGCCGCGTGGCATGCGCCCGTCCAGCTACCCGGACGACGCCCCGCGCGGTCCCGTCGTCGCCGTGGCCAACGAGTTCTCCGGCTCCGACGGGGACATCGTCAACGCGGCGATAAAGGCCCTCGGTATCGGTCCGGTCGTCGGTACGCGCACCTGGGGCGGTGTCGTCGGGATCGACAGCCGGTACCGCCTGGTCGACGGCACGCTCGTGACCCAGCCCAAGTACGCCTTCTGGCTGGAGGGTTACGGGTGGGGCGTGGAGAACCACGGCGTCGACCCGGACGTCGAGGTCGTGCAGGCGCCGCAGGACTACGTGGCCGGGCGGGACGTTCAGCTGGACGAGGCGATTCGCATCGCGCTCGCCGCTCTCGCGGAGGACCCGGCGAAGACGGCTCCGGGGGTGCCTGAGCTGTAGGGCGGCCTGGGGGACCTTGCTCTGGTCTGGACGGTGCGGCCCCTGGGCGGGGCCGCATCGGGCGGCGTACGCCTTACGGCCGATACGATGCCGACGTAACGATCAGCTGGCGTGAGGAGGCACACGCATGGCAGGGGAGCCGCGACAAGAGGACGGCGCGCCGCAGGAAGACTGCTTGTTCTGCAAGATTGTGGCGGGGCACATTCCGGCGACCGTGGTGCGGGAGACCGACACGATCGTCGCGTTCCGGGACATCAATCCGCAGGCGCCGACACACGTGCTGATCATCCCGAAGGTCCACCACCCCGACGTCGCCTCCCTCGCCGCCGCCGAGCCGGGCATCGCCGCCGATGTGCTGCACGAGGCCGGTGAGGTCGCGGGCGAGGAGAAGCTGGAGAGCTACCGGGTCGTGTTCAACACCGGCAGCGGCGCCGGGCAGACCGTGTTCCACGCCCACGCGCACGTCCTCGGCGGACGCGGGCTCGAATGGCCGCCCGGGTAACTTGTCGTGTCCGTACGTGAATTGGTGGTCCTCGGCACGGCCAGCCAGGTCCCGACCCGGCACCGTAACCACAACGGCTATCTGCTGCGGTGGGACGGCGAGGGGTTGATGTTCGACCCCGGCGAGGGCACGCAGCGGCAGATGGTGCGGGCCGGGGTCGCCGCCCATGACCTGCACCGGATCTGCGTCACGCACTTCCACGGGGATCACTCGCTGGGCCTGGCCGGGGTGATCCAGCGCATCAACCTCGACCGGGTGCCGCACGACGTCACCGCGCACTATCCGCGCTCCGGGCAGCGGTTCTTCGACCGGCTGCGGTACGCCACGGCGTATCGGGAGACCGTGCGGCTGATCGAGGCGCCGGTCGCCTCCGACGGTGTGCTGGCCGCGACCGCCGCGTACAGCCTTCAGGCGCGCAAGCTCTCCCATCCCGTCGAGTCGTACGGGTACCGGCTCATCGAGCCCGACGGGCGCCGCATGCTGCCCGCGCGGCTCGCCGCGTACGGGATCGAGGGGCCGGATGTGGGGCGCATCCAGCGTGAGGGGGCGCTGGGGGGTGTCGCCCTTGAGGACGTGAGTGAGGTGCGGCGGGGGCAGCGGTTCGCGTTCGTCATGGATACGCGGCTGTGCGACGGGGTGTACGCGCTGGCCGAGGGGTGCGACATGCTCGTCATCGAGTCGACGTTTCTGGATGAGGATCAGGAACTCGCCGTTGAGTACGGGCATTTGACGGCCGGTCAGGCGGGGCGGGTCGCTGTGGACGCGGGAGTGCGGCATCTTGTGCTGACGCACTTCAGCCAGCGGTACTCCGAGCCTGGGGGCACCTCCCGGACGGAGTCTGGGGGAGAGTTCGAGCGGCAGGCTCGGGCCGCCGGGTTCGAGGGGGAGCTGACCGTGGCGCGTGATCTGCTGCGGGTGCCGGTGCCGAAGCGGCGGTGAGTGGTTCGGGCGTTTGCGCCGGCCGCGCGCAACGGGGTTTCGTTGCCGTACGCGGATAGAAATGAGCTGCGTTGTCGCGACATCCGCTGCGGTCGGCCCCCCGGCACACCCCCTTCCGCTTCCGTGCGTACGCGGCTGTCTCGCCGTGGGTGCGTCCGTTGACGGGGTCTGTTCGGCTGTCTAATCTCCATCTCCGTATGTGAATGGTTTCCATGTGGGGAGATGGGTGTGGGTGCGGCGCTGTGCGACCTGACCATCGCCGAGGTGCGGCTGACGCCGATCTTGGTGGCCGATCCGCCGCTGTTGAACACGCAGGGCGTTCACCAGCCGTATACCCCTCGGCTGATCGTGGAGGTCGTGACCGCCGACGGGGTCGCTGGTGTTGGTGAGACGTATGGGGACACCAAGTATCTGGAGCTGGCCCGGCCGTTCGCCCGGAAGGTGGTGGGGCGTCAAGTATCGGATTTGAACGGGCTGTTCGTTGTTGCGGAGGAAGTGGCCGTCGACGGGTCGCGGGTTTCCGGGCAGGTCGACGTGGGTGGGCTGCGGGGTGTTCAGACTGCCGACAAGCTGCGGCTGTCGGTGGTGTCCGCCTTCGAGGTAGCCTGTCTCGATGCCCTCGGCAAGGCGCTCGGTCTGCCGGTGCACGCGCTGCTCGGGGGCAAGGTGCGGGACGCGGTCGAGTACAGCGCGTATCTCTTCTACAAGTGGGCCGATCATCCCGAGGGGGTCGTCGGGGAGCGGGACGACTGGGGGGCGGCCCTCGACCCGGGCGGAGTCGTCGAGCAGGCGCGGAAGTTCAAGGAGCGGTACGGGTTCGGGTCGTTCAAGCTCAAGGGTGGGGTGTTTCCGCCCGAGGAGGAGGTCGCGGCCGTACGGGCGCTCGCCGAGGCGTTTCCCGGGCATCCGCTGCGGCTCGACCCCAACGGGGCGTGGAGCGTGGAGACTTCGCTGAGGGTCGCGGGCGAGCTCGGTGACGTACTCGAATATCTGGAGGACCCGGCCCTCGGTACGCCTGCCATGGCCGCGGTCGCGGCACGGACCGGCGTGCCGCTCGCCACCAACATGTGCGTGACGACGTTCGCGGAGATCCCGGAGGCGTTCGCGAAAGGGGCCGTGCAGGTGGTGCTGTCCGACCACCACTACTGGGGCGGGCTGCGCAACACGCGTGAACTGGCTGCCATCTGCCGGACGTTCGGTGTCGGGGTGTCCATGCACTCCAACACCCACCTGGGGATCTCGCTGGCCGCGATGACCCACGTCGCGTCGACCGTCCCCGACCTCCACCACGCCTGCGACTCCCACTACCCCTGGCAGTCGGAGGACGTGCTCACCGAGCGTCTCGCCTTCGTGGACGGCAAGGTCACCGTCTCCGACGCGCCCGGTCTCGGGGTCCGGCTCGACCGCGACAAGCTGGCGCTGCTGCATCGGCGATGGGCCGAGGACGACGGTTCGCTGCGCGACCGGGACGACACGGCCGCGATGCGGGTGGCGGATGCGGAGTGGGTCACGCCGGTGGTGCCTCGCTGGTGACGGTCGGGCCGGTGGTGGCCCGGTGCGACGCCCGGAGCGGCTCGGGCTCGATCCTCGGCGTGTTGTCAGTGGGGTGGTGCACACTGGCCTGATCCGCATCATGTCAGGGAGCCCACCGTGACCGCGTCCAAGGGAGAGCGACCGTACTGCCGGGCCCAGGTCGACCCGCTGGCAGACCTGCGTGCCCCGGGCGATCCGCCCTGGGACGTGTATCTGACCGGCACCGTCTTCCTCGACATCATCTTCACCGGACTCGACTCCGCCCCGGTGCGCGGGACCGAGTCCTGGGCGCGCGGAATGGGGTCCAGCCCCGGTGGCGTGGCGAACATGGCGACCGCCCTGGCCCGCCTCGGGCTGAAGACCTCCCTGGCGGCGTCCTTCGGGGACGACCACTACGGGGAGTACTGCTGGGACGCGCTGGAGCATGGCGAGGGCATCAACCTGTCGGCGTCGCGGACCGTTCCGGGCTGGCACTCCCCGGTCACCGTCTCCATGGCGTACGAGGGGGAGCGCACGATGGTCTCCCACGGCCACGAGCCGCCCCCGGAGGAGCCCGCGCCGGAGTGCCCGCCACGCACGCGTGCCGCCATCGCCTCGCTGGCGCCCGGCAAGCGCGCGCCCTGGATCGCGCAGGCCGCGAAGAAGGGCACCCGGATCTTCGCGGACGTCGGCTGGGACGACACCGGCGCCTGGGACCTGGCCGGTCTGGCCGACCTGGCGGACTGCGAGGCCTTCCTGCCCAACGCCGAGGAGGCGATGAACTACACCGGCACCGACTGCCCTCGCGCCGCCGCCCGCGCCCTCACCGACCATGTGCCGCTCGCCGTGGTGACTCTGGGGGCGGAGGGCGCGTACGCCGTGGACGGGCGTACCGGCGAGAGCGCCGAGGTTCCGGCCATCGCCGTCGAGGCGCTCGACCCCACCGGCGCGGGTGACGTGTTCGTGGCGGGCTTCGTCACCGGCACACTCGCCGACTGGCCGCTCGCCGACCGGCTGGCCTTCGCGGGGCTGACCGCCGCGCTGTCCGTGCAGGAGTTCGGGGGGTCCCTGTCGGCTCCCGGCTGGTCCGAGATCGCCGCCTGGTGGCGCCGCGTCCAGTCCGTCGAGGCCCAGGACCCGGCCGCGCTGCGCCGGTACGCCTTCCTCGACGACCTCGTGCCCCAGCAGAGCGCGAGACCGTGGCCCCTCCGCCGCGCGGTACCGACCATCGGCTTCCGCCGCTCGGCCTGACCCCCACGGCGTCGGACCATCCGACCGTGAAAAGGCCTACGGCGTTGTCGGTGCCCCGTCGTACCCTGGAAATCGCCAGGCTGCCCACGTGGCACGCGAGCCGTTTCGAGGAGGACGAGCAAGGCCTACAGAGCCGGCCCATGACACAGACACCCACAGCTCACACCCCCGCGCAGGGGCAGGCACGAGCACAGTTCACCGTCCCGGCCGCGCACCCCATGGTGACCGTGCTGGGTTCCGGCGACTCCCTCCTGCGCGTGATCGAGAAGGCCTTCCCGGCGGTCGACATCCATGTCCGGGGCAATGAGATCAGCGCGGTCGGCGAGGCCGGTGAAGTCGCCCTCGTCCAGCGCCTGTTCGACGAGATGATGCTGGTGCTCCGCACCGGGCAGCCGATGACGGAGGACGCAGTGGAACGCTCGATCGCCATGCTCAGGGCGAGCGAGAACGGGGAGAGCGACGGCCAGGAGACCCCGGCCGAGGTGCTCACGCAGAACATCCTGTCCTCGCGCGGCCGCACCATCCGCCCCAAGACGCTCAACCAGAAGCGGTACGTCGACGCCATCGACAAGCACACCGTCGTCTTCGGCATCGGCCCGGCCGGTACGGGCAAGACATACCTCGCCATGGCCAAGGCCGTCCAGGCCCTCCAGTCCAAGCAGGTCAACCGCATCATCCTGACCCGCCCGGCGGTGGAGGCGGGGGAGCGGCTGGGCTTCCTGCCGGGCACGCTCTACGAGAAGATCGACCCGTATCTGCGGCCCCTCTACGACGCGCTGCACGACATGCTCGACCCGGATTCCATTCCGCGGTTGATGGCGGCGGGGACCATTGAGGTGGCGCCGCTGGCGTATATGAGGGGCCGTGCCCACCCGACGTTCACAAACGTCCTCACACCAGACGGCTGGCGCCCTATCGGTGACCTCCAGGTCGGTGACCTGGTGATCGGTTCGAACGGTGAGCCGACCCCGGTCCTGGGCGTCTATCCGCAGGGCGAGAAGGATGTCTACCGCGTCACAGCCCAGGACGGCTCCTGGACCCTGTGCTGCGGCGAGCACCTGTGGACGGTCAGGACGCGCGACGACAAGCGCCGCAACAAGCCGTGGCGTGTCCTGGAGACCCAGGACATGATCGGCAACCTGCGGGCGGCGCACTATCGCCGGTACGAGCTGCCGCTGCTCACGGCGCCGGTGTGCTTCCCCAAGCGCGAGGTTCCCATCGATCCGTACGCGTTGGGTCTTCTGCTCGGCGATGGATGCATCTCGAAGGGAGGCACGCCCTCGTTCGCTACAGCGGACCCGGAGATGATCCCCGCCCTGGAGGCAGCGCTTCCAGGCATCAAGGTGCGGTCGCGAGGCGGCTACAACTACCTCATCAACCGCCTCCCGATGCCGAGCGACGGCGAGGGCGGCGTTCTGACGCATCCGCTCAAACAGGCGCTGCGCATGCTGGACCTGCTCGGAAGCAAGGCGTACTCGAAGTTCATCCCAGACGACTACCTCTACAACTCAGCCGATGTACGTCTCGCGGTCCTACAAGGGCTGCTCGACACGGACGGAGGCCCGGTCACGCAGAAGGACCGCACCTGCCGGATCCAGTACACAACCACGTCGATCATCCTCCGAGATGATGTGATCTCGCTCGTGCAGTCGCTGGGCGGTGTCGCCTACACTCGGCGCCGCATGGCCGAGGGCCGGACGAAGAGCAGCACCACACGCGGTGAGTACCGCCGCGACGCCCACATCATCGACATCCGCCTCCCCGAAGGCATCGAACCCTTCCGCCTGGCCCGCAAGCGCGACAAGTACCACGCGGCCGGGGGCGGCGGACGCCCGATGCGCTTCATCGACTCGATCGAGCCCGCGGGCAGGGAGGAGACTGTCTGCATCCAGGTGGCCGCCGAGGACTCCCTCTACGTCACCCAGGACTACCTGCTGACGCACAACACCCTCAATGACGCCTTCATCATCCTCGACGAGGCCCAGAACACGAGCCCCGAGCAGATGAAGATGTTCCTCACCCGCCTCGGCTTCGACTCGAAGATCGTGATCACGGGTGACGTGACGCAGGTCGACCTGCCGAACGGCACCAAGTCCGGGCTGCGGCAGGTGCAGGAGATCCTGGAGGGGGTCGACGACGTGCACTTCTCGCGGCTGTCGTCCCACGATGTCGTACGGCACAAGCTGGTCGGCCGTATCGTCGACGCGTACGAGAAGTACGACGACAAGCACGGCACCGACAACGGCACGCACAAGGGCCGTGGCAAGTCCGGGCACAAGGGGAAGTAGACCAGCACGACCATGTCGATCGACGTCAACAACGAGTCCGGAACCGAGGTCGACGAGCAGGCGATCCTCGACATCGCCCGCTACGCGCTCGCGCGGATGCGTATCCACCCGCTCTCCGAGCTCTCGGTGATCGTCGTGGACGCCGACGCCATGGAGCAGCTGCACATCCAGTGGATGGACCTGCCGGGACCGACCGACGTCATGTCGTTCCCCATGGACGAGCTGCGGCCCCCGTCCAAGGACGACGACGAGCCGCCGCAGGGCCTGCTCGGCGACATCGTGCTCTGCCCCGAGGTCGCCGAGCGGCAGGGCAAGGAAGCCGCGACGCAGCACTCCATGGACGAGGAGCTCCAGCTCCTGACCGTCCATGGGGTGCTGCACCTGCTCGGCTACGACCACGAGGTCCCGGACGAAAAGGCCGAGATGTTCGGCCTGCAGGCCGCCATCGTGGACGGCTGGCGCGCGGAGGAGGGCCTGACCGGCCCGTCCCCGGCCCCGACCGTGTCATGAGCTTCCCACTCGTCACCGGTGCCGTCGCCCTGGTCGTCGTCGCCTGGCTCGCGGCCTGCGCCGAGGCCGGCCTCGCGCGCGTCTCCAGCTTCAGCGCCGAGGAGGCCGTACGCGGCGGGAGGCGCGGCGGCGCCAAGCTCGCCCAGGTCGCCGCCGACCCGACCCGCTACCTCAACATGGCGCTGCTGATCCGCGTCGCCTGCGAGATGGCCGCCGCCTCGCTGATCACGTACGCCTGCCTGCAGGAGTTCGACGAGACCTGGGAGGCCCTGGCCGTCGCCATCGGCGTCATGGTCCTCGTGTCGTACGTGGCGGTGGGCGTGTCCCCGCGCACGATCGGCCGCCAGCACCCCATGAACACGGCCACGGCAGCCGCGTACGTACTGCTCCCGCTGGCCCGCATCATGGGCCCGATCCCGCCGCTGCTGATCCTCATCGGCAACGCCCTCACCCCCGGCAAGGGTTTCCGTCGCGGTCCCTTCGCCTCCGAGGCCGAACTGCGCGCGCTGGTCGACCTCGCCGAGAAGGAGTCCCTGATCGAGGCCGAGGAGCGCCGCATGGTGCACTCGGTGTTCGAGCTGGGCGACACGCTCGTACGGGAGGTGATGGTCCCCCGGACCGACCTGATCGTCATCGAGCGGTACAAGACCATCCGCCAGGCGCTGACCCTCGCGCTGCGCTCCGGTTTCTCGCGCATCCCGGTCACGGGGGAGAGCGAGGACGACATCGTCGGGATGGTGTATCTGAAGGACCTGGCCCGCAAGACGCACATCAGCCGGGACGCCGAGTCCGAGCTGGTCTCCACGGCCATGCGGCCGGCCGCCTTCGTGCCCGACACCAAGAACGCCGGCGCCCTCCTGCGCGAGATGCAGCAGGAGCGCAACCATGTCGCCGTCGTCATCGACGAGTACGGCGGCACGGCCGGCATCGTCACCATCGAGGACATCCTTGAGGAGATCGTCGGCGAGATCACGGACGAGTACGACCGTGAGCTGCCGCCGGTCGAGGATCTCGGCGACGACCGCTACCGCGTCACCGCCCGCCTCGACATCGGCGACCTCGGCGAGCTGTACGGCATCGAGGCGTACGACGACGAGGACGTCGAGACGGTGGGCGGGCTGTTGGCGAAGGCGCTGGGCCGGGTGCCCATCGCCGGGGCGTCGTCGGTCGTGTGCCTGCCGGACGAGCGGGAGCTGAGGCTCACGGCGGAGGCGGCGGCCGGGCGCCGGAACAAGATCGTGACCGTGCTGGTGGAGCCGATCGGTCCGGCGAATCCGGTCGGCGACGAGGAGGAGAAGGCGGAGTGACCCCCCAGGAGCTGCGCGGCCTCTGCCTCTCCTTCAACGCGGCCGTCGAGGACTTCCCGTTCACCCCGGAGACCTCGGTGTTCAAGGTCTTGGGCAGGATGTTTGCCTTGAGCGCTCTCGACGCCCGCCCGCTGAAGGTCAACCTGAAGTGCGACCCCGAGGACGCGGTACGGCTCCGGGCCGAGTACGAGGGCCTGATCGTGCCCGGGTGGCACATGAACAAGCGGCACTGGAACACGGTGACCGTGGACGGCGACCTCCCCGACCGTCTCGTCCGGGAGCTCGTCGAGGACTCGTACGACCTGGTTGTGGCGGGGCTGCCGCGCGCCGAACGGCTCCGGCTGGACCGCCCCTGAGCCGCGCCGGACGGCGGGGCCTACGTATGCTCGGCTCATGACCGACAGCAGCGCGCTTGACCCCGAAGACCGCAAGATCGTCACCCTGGCCCGTTCCGCGCGGGCCCGCAACGGTGTGCCCGAGGGCGCGGCCGTGCGTGATGAGACAGGGCGTACGTATGTGGCCGGGACCGTCGACCTGGACTCGTTGAAGCTGAGCGCGCTGCGGACGGCGGTGGCGATGGCGGTGGCGTCCGGGGCGAAGTCGCTGGAGGCCGCGGCGGTGGTCTCCGACGGAGACAGCGCGTCGGAGGAGGACCTTGCGGCCGTGCGGGATCTCGGTGGGCCCGGGACGCCGGTTCTCCTGGCCGGTCCCGATGGCACGGTGCGGGGCGTCGTCACCGCCGGGTGAGCGTCGGGGGCCGGCTCCGTGTCCCGTGCCGGCCCGCCCGGGCTCCGGCGGAGCGGATCGGCCGGTACTCGGTCCTCCGGGGCCGCGGAAAGCCGTACCGGTGCGACAGATGCCGTTTCTCGCGCCACCGCCCCGCCGGGGACACATCCCCTCAACACCTCCCAATCGCAAACAGATTGACGGCCCGTCAGGGAATGACTTCGGCCACTTTCGCCGCCCCCTGGGACAAGTGGCGGGCGTGTCTTGCAATCTCCGGTCGCCCGCGCATCAATGGAAACCGCTCTCCAGACGGACCGTCAGATTCCGCCGCGTGGTGTGCCGCACCCCACCCGTGGCGGTGGGTTCCGTGTGTGCACGCTTCCCCACCTCGTCGCCCAGTCGTTCACCGGCGCGGCGATGCGCGCGTGCGCCCCGGACGCCCGTGGTCCGCCGATCCGTCCCCACACGGCAATTCCCGTACCAGGGAAGGGAACTCGATCACATGACACGCAAGCGATTCGGAGTCAGCGCGGCCCTCACGGCCGGAGCGGTCGCCCTCGCCGGGCTCGCCTTCGCGCCCGCTGCCGCGGCCGTCGACCCGCAGTCCGCGACCATCACCGCCGACTGCGGGCTGTTCGGCGGCGGCGAGGCCACCCTCACGGCCACCCAGGACGGCACCTCCGCCACCATCACCCTCACCTCGGCCATCACCGCGCCGCTCGCCCTCGCCGAGGACTCCATCCAGTCCACCCTCACCATGACGAACGCGGGCGGCGGCACCGTCGCCTTCACGGGCACCGAGAACCCGGCGATGGCCACCGGAGACAACGTCACCGTCGGACCGCTCACCGGCACCGTCGCCTCCGGCGACAGCCTGGACGCGTACGGCGGCTCGCTGCAGATGGTGATCTTCGGGATCACCGTGACGTGCACCGCCGATGGCCCGCAGTCGCCGGGGCCGTTCGTCTACACTTCGTAACGCATCTGGTACGCTCAGTGCATCGTCGGGGACGACAGCCAAGTCCCCAACAACCCGAGTGAGTCCCGTACTTGCTCCAGCGGCCGGAAGGGTCGTCGTCGGACAGGCGTGACCTGTCAAACTTCCCGGAGAGATCCAGGGGAGAATCTCCCGGATTCATCCGGGAGAGAACTTCAAGAGTGAGCCCTGTGCTTGTGCGGGGTATATGAGGGCCGGTGTCGTCCCATGGTCGGGCGGCACCGGTCGGCGCGCGGGTTCACATATGCCAACTCACGGGTGAGAGGGTGATGTTGGCAGAAACTGATGGCCCATCAGTTGACGTCTTGCGTATGCATTGACTTTTCACACAACCCGCACATCAATGGCCCCCTGTCGGCGCAGACGAGCCGCTGCGCCCGCCATCCCTCAGGAGGGGGCATTCATGGGACCCACCACCCGGAGAGCCGCGCGAAGACGCCGTCTGGCGGCGCTTCTCGGGGCGACCGCGCTGGCGGTCACCGCGGGAGGCGCGCTGGCCGTGCCCGCCGGTGCCGCGAGCGCCCAGTCCACGGCCGTGGACTTCCCCACGCACTGCGTCCCGCCGCCGATCGCGGGCATCCCGCCGATCGACGGCACCACCACCGCGGAGATCACGGTGGACAACACGGCGCCCAAGGTCGGCGACACCGTCACCGTGACGTACACGGTGGTCGAACCCGCCGCCGGCAACCCCACCGACCTCGCCCTGCCGGCCGACATCATGACGCCCACCGGCAAGGTCACCCTCGGCGGGGCGCAGACGGGCGACGTCACGGTCGCCGGACCGCAGAAGAACGACCCGGTGCCCGGCCGGGGCACCTTCCCGTCGTTCTCGATGACCGGCACCTTCACCGTCACCGCGCCCGGAGCTATCACGCTCTCGCCCGGCGACTACAACATCCACACCAGCTACATCGTCGAACTGGACACCCCCTGCACGGTGACCAACCCGCCCGCACCCGTCTCCGAGACGGTCACCGCCACGGACGTGAGCCAGCCCAACACCCGTTCCATCTCGCTCGGTTCGGCATCCGGGGCACCCGGTGACAGCGTCACCGTCACCGGCAGCGACTTCACCCCGGGGGCGACCGTCACCCTCGCCGGACGCGCGGGCGGAACCCAGACCGCGGACACGGCCACGGTCACCGCGGACGGCGGCGGCGCGTTCAGCGGTTCGCTCACGGTCAACGACCGTACGACGACGGGGATCGTGGCGTACGAGGGCGACAGCTGGAGCGCCGACAAGGGCGCCGGTCCGGCCACGTACGTCGTCATCGACGACACCCCGGTCCCCGAGAACAGCCAGCGGATCACCTCCAAGGTGACCGCGGGGACCCTGTCGATGACCCAGGCCGGAGACACCGTCGCCCTCAGTGACGTCGAGTTCGGCTCGGGCGGGTCCGCCAAGGGCGACCTGCAAACGGTGACCGTCAAGGACCACCGCGGCGGCTCCGCGGGCTGGTCCCTGACGGGCAAGGTCACCGACTTCGCCGGTCCGGGGGCCAGCATCCCGGCGTCGAAGCTGAGCTGGACGCCCGCGTGCGTCACCAAGGACGGCAGTCCGAGCACCTGCCAGGCCGGTTCCGCCGGTTCGGTGGGCAGCGCGGGCGCGACCCTGGCGTCCGCGCCCGACGGGACCCTCACCGGTGGTGAGTTCACCGTCGACGCCCGGCTCTCGCTGAAGGTCCCGGCGTACACCCCGCCCGGCACCTACGCGGGCGTCCTGACGCTGACCCTCGCCTGAGCGAGAAGTCCGACCGGCCAACAGTCCAGGTGGGCCGGGCGCGCACCCGCCCGCCCACCGCGTTCCGCGGGGGTCCGCACCCATGCGCAAGCCGTATGTCCTCCTCCTGACCCTGTTGCTGCTCTGGCCCGCCGCGCCGTCGTACGCCGCCGACAACGGCAGCTGGTCCGTGTTCCCCCAGGCCTCCGAGATCTCCACGCGGCCCTACTTCTATGTGACCGCCGACCCCGGCACGACCGTCCGGGACAAGGTGGTCGTCACCAACAAGACCGCCGAGCCGCTCACCTTCCGCCTCTACGCCGCCGACGCCTACAACACCGCCCGGGACGGCGGCTTCGCGATCAGGACCGTGACGGAGAAGCAGCGGGGCGTGGGCGCCTGGGCGAAGCCCTCGAAGTCCCGGGTGACCGTTCCGGCGCGCGGTTCGGTCACCGTGCCGTTCACCCTCCGGGTGCCCGAGCGCGCCGAACCCGGCGACCACCCGGGCGCGCTGGTCGCCCTCGACGAGCGGATCGACCCCGGCGACGGGGCGACGGCCCTCGGGGTGCAGCGGGCCGTGGGTGCCCGGATCTACCTCCGGGTGAGCGGGCCGACGGTGCCCGCGCTCGCCGTCGAGCAGGTCCGCGTCCGGCACGACCGGCCCCTGGTCCCCGGCATCGGCTCCAGCACCGCGACGATTTCGTACACCCTCCACAACACCGGCAACGTCACCGTCGATCCCCGGGTCGAACTGCGGGCCGTGGGCCTCTTCGGCCGTACGCTCCTGGCCCGCGACCTGACCGGGCTCCCCTCGGAGCTGCTGCCCGGCCAGCGGGTGCGGCTCACCGAACCCTGGCGCGGGGCACCCCAGTTCGACTGGGGCGACATCACCCTGACCGCGTCCGCCGAGGGCACCCGCGAATCGGTGAGCGTGTCGTTCTTCGCGCTGCCGTGGCTGGTGGCGGTGGTGCTCGCGGCGCTGCTGGCCGGGGCGGTCGTGGTGATCAGGGTACGGCGGCGCCAGGCGCGGCTCGGGGGGTAGGCGGGGCCTGGTGCCCCGGCAGGGGCAACGGTCTCCGTCGCGCCGTGCCGGGGGCCGGTCTCAGAGGGCGTCGGGGCCGCGCTCGCCCGTCCGGACGCGGACGACGGTCTCCACGGGCAGCGCCCAGACCTTGCCGTCGCCGATCTTGCCGGTCTGCGCGGCCTTGACGATCGCCTCGATGGCCGCGTCGGCGTCCGCGTCCTCGACGAGGATCTCGATGCGGACCTTGGGAACGAGGTCGACCTGGTACTCGGCGCCGCGGTACACCTCGGTGTGCCCGCGCTGACGGCCGTAGCCGCTTGCCTCGGTGACGGTCAGGCCGTGCACGCCGACTTCCTGGAGGGCGGTCTTGACCTCGTCGAGGCGGTGCGGCTTGACGATGGCGGTGATGAGCTTCATGCCTGGGCCTTGGCCTTCTCGGTGGTGGGGACGGGGGACGGGGACACGGACGACAGGGGCGACATGGATGACACGGACGATACGGATGACACGGACGACGTGAGCGGGGAGCCGTGCCCCAGAACTCCGTGATCGTAAGCCGTCCCGGCGTGCGCCGTAAGGGCCGCGGCGGTGTGCTCCTGCTTCTCACCCGCACGGAAGCCCGTCGCTGTTCCGGGTGCTCGCCCAAGGTGTGGTTCCCGGTCGCGGTGCAGTGGCGCTCCGGCGATCAGGGACAATGGGCGCCATGAGCGTTCGTAGTCAGTCATCCGAGCCGTCCGAGGGCGGGGGCACCTCCCACGCCATTGAGGCAGTGGGGGAGCACCGCGCGGGCTTCGCCTGTTTCGTGGGCCGCCCCAACGCGGGCAAGTCCACCCTCACGAACGCTCTGGTCGGCCAGAAGGTGGCGATCACCGCGAATCAGCCGCAGACGACGCGGCACACGGTGCGGGGGATTGTGCACCGGCCCGACGCCCAGCTGATCCTGGTCGACACCCCTGGGCTGCACAAGCCGCGCACGCTGCTGGGGGAGCGGCTGAACGACGTCGTGCGGACCACCTGGGCCGAGGTCGACGTCATCGGTTTCTGTCTGCCGGCGAACGAGAAGCTCGGGCCCGGTGACCGTTTCATCGCGAAGGAGCTGGCGTCCATCAAGAAGACGCCGAAGATCGCGATCGTCACGAAGACCGACCTCGTGGACAGCAAGACGCTCGCCGAGCAGCTCATCGCCATCGATCAGCTCGGCAAGGAGCTCGGGTTCGAGTGGGCCGAGATCGTGCCGGTGTCCGCCGTCGGGGACAAGCAGGTGGATCTGCTCGCGGATCTGCTGGTGCCCCTGCTGCCGGAGGGGCCCGCCCTCTACCCGGAGGGTGACCTCACGGACGAGCCCGAGCAGGTCATGGTGGCCGAGCTCATCCGCGAGGCCGCGCTGGAGGGGGTGCGGGACGAGTTGCCGCACTCCATCGCCGTCGTCGTCGAGGAGATGCTGCCCCGCGAGGACCGGCCCGCCGACAAGCCCCTCCTCGACATCCACGCCTTCGTCTACATCGAGCGGCCCAGCCAGAAGGGCATCATCATCGGCCCCAAGGGCAAGCGGTTGAAGGAGGTCGGAATGAAGTCGCGGAAGCACATCGAGGCGCTTCTGGGTACGCCGGTCTTCCTCGACCTGCACGTGAAGGTCGCCAAGGACTGGCAGCGGGATCCGAAGCAGCTGCGGCGGCTGGGGTTCTGACGGGCCGGGTCAGAGTGGGACGACCCTGACCCGCCGACCGCAGAGCTTGGTCATGTCGTCGACGTCCGAGGTGAGGATCGCGACGGGCCCCGGCTGACGGAGGGCCGCTTCGGCGACGGTCGCGTCGATGGCGTACTTGTGGCCGTGCAGGCCCGCGTCCTTGAGGAGCTTGGCCGCGGCTTTGGCGGTGTGTTCGGTGACGGGCTCGACCTTTATGCGGGACAGAGCCCAGTTCAGGCGGGGCATGCTGGTGCCGATGTGGGTGACCTCGATGATGGTGTTCGCCGACACGACGAGGTTCGCCTCGGAGGTCACCCTGAACAGGGCGGCGGTCTTGCGGTCCTGAGCCATCCAGGCCGAGAGTCCTTCGGAGCCGAGGACGAGGGTAGCGATCGAAGTCACGCGGCTTCCTGCTTCGAGGGGGCGGTTCCGTGGAGTCGAGCGAAGGCCTCGGCCAACTCCTCCTCGGTAAACGCTCCATGCTCCTCCTCGTAACGCCGGAGATCTTCGGCCAGCAATTCGCGTCGAATCCTGGCGGCAAGGGCTTCTGCCGCGAACCCGGAGATGTTGTCGGTGAGCTCACGCGCTGACTCAACAAGTTCCTCAGGCACTGTGATGGTGATTTTCTTGGTGACCATGGGGCAACCATACCGCGATACAGCCGCCGCTGTCCCGGTCTTCAGTCCACCCCCCGAATCCGCCCCACCAGCACCGCCCCCGCCACCCCGATCAACGCCGCCACGAGGTAGAGGCCACGGTATCCGCCCAGGTACATCACGATCGGCGCCGCCAGGGCCGGGGCGGCGACCTGGGGGAGGGCGTTGGCGACGTTGATGACGCCGAGGTCCTTGCCGCGGTCGCGGGCCCGGGGCAGGACGTCGGTCATCAGGGCGAAGTCGACCGAGGTGAAGACGCCGAAGCCGATGCCGAGGAGGGCGGCGGCGAGGATCGTGGCGGGCCAGGTCTGCCAGGCCGCGATGATCGCCGTGGCGGCCGCCATCAGGACGCCGGACCAGATGACGAACGGCTTGCGGCGGCCCACCCGGTCCGACCACACCCCGCTGACCACGACCGTGGAGAGCAGGGTCACCGCGTTCACCGCCGTGAGGATCAGTACGCCCTGCTCGGGGTCGGCGTGGTGCAGGCCGTCTCTCAGGTAGTAGAGGAGGTACAGGAGTCCGAGGGTGTTGCTCAGGTTGATCAGGAAGCGGGTCAGCCAGGCCCAGCCGAAGTCCGGGTGGCGGCGCGGGCTCAGCCAGAAGCCGGACAGGAACCTCCGCCAGGACCACACCGGGCGGGCTTCCGGCGGCAGCCGCAGGTCCCGGTGGCGCATGACGTACGGCAGCACCCCCACCACCGTGAACACCGCGCACGCCGCATAGCCGCCCCCGACGCCTCCCGCGACCGTGGCCAGGCCCGTGCCCGCGACCACGCCGAGGATCTGCGCGGCGCCCAACCAGCCGCCCACGGAACCCCGTTGGAGCCTGGGCACCCGGTCGGGCACGGCTGCCGTGACCGCCGCGTAGGCCGCGTTCAGCGTCAGCTGGACCAGGCACCAGCCCAGAATCATGGTCCACAGCCCGCCCGCGCCCGCCAGAAGCAGCAGCGACAGGGCGCCGCCCGACGTCCCCGCCACGATCCAGGGCGTACGGCGGCCCCAGCGGGCCGTGGTGCGGTCGGACAGGGCGCCGAAGAGCGGGTTGGCGAACAGGGACACCACCGCGCCCGCGCCCGTCACCCAGGCGAGCATCGTCTCCTTGGACATGCCGGTGCCGGGTGCGAAGTCCTCGGCCTGGGAGGCCAGGAGGATCTGGAGCGGGCCGTACCAGCCCACCCAGATCGCCCCGTTGGCGAGGCCGAGCGCCGCCGTCCAGCCCCGGCCGACCGGTTCGACGGGCTCGGTGAGCGCGGCCGGTGGGCGGACGGCGTCGGCCGCCGTCATCTCTGGGCCCGAAGCATGTCCTTCATCCAGCTGTACGAGGCCTTCGGCGTCCGCTCCTGCGTGTCGTAGTCGACGTGGACCAGGCCGAAGCGGCGCGCGTACCCCTCCGCCCACTCGAAGTTGTCGAGCAGCGACCACACGAAGTAGCCGCGGATGTCGACGCCTGCCTCCAACGCCCGGTGCAGCGCCCGGACATGACCGTCCAGGTAGGCGATGCGCTGCTGGTCGTCGATGCCCTCGTACGAGCAGCCGTTCTCGGTGATGACGACGGGCGGGAGGCGGTCGCCGTAGCGCTCGCGGTAGGCGACGAGCAGTTCCGTCAGGGCCTCGGGGGCCACCGGCCAGCCGAAGTCCGTCACCGGAAGGCCCTCGATCTCCTGGACGGAGAAGGGGAGTTCGGCGGGCATCGTCACACCGCCGAACTCGATCTCCGTGCCCCGCGGCGCGCCCACCTTCGTCGGCGCGTAGAAGTTGATCCCGTACCAGTCCAGGGGCTCCCCGATGATCTTGAGGTCCACCTCGATGCCGTCGGGCCCGCCCGGCATCAACTCGCCGATGCCGTCCGGGTACTGGCCGAGGAGGACCGGGTCGGCGAACAGGCGGTTCAGCAGGAGGTCGTAGAACTCCGCCGCCTCCAGGTCCGCCTGCTCCCGGGACGCCGGCCAGGTCGGGCCGTGCGAGTTGGCGATGCCGATGTCCGTCGCTCCGGCCGCACGCAGGGCCCGTACGGCCAGGCCGTGCGCCAGCAGCTGGTGGTGGGCGGCCGGGAGCGCGTCGAACAGGAGCTGCTTGCCGGGGGCGTGGGTGCCCAGGGCGTGGCCCAGCAAGGTGTGTTCGGCGGGCTCGTTGAGAGTGATCCACTTGGTGACGCGGTCGCCGAGGCGGTCGGCCACCACCGTCACGTAGTCGGCGAAACGGGACGCCGTGTCGCGGCTCAGCCAGCCGCCCGCCTCCTCGGCCGACACCGGCAGGTCCCAGTGGAAGAGGGTCGGGACCGGCCGTACGCCCGCCGCGCACAGCTCGTCCACCAGACGGTCGTAGAAGTCGAGGCCGCCGGGGGCGTTCACCCGCGGCCAGGCGATCGAGAAGCGGTACGCGTCCACGCCCAGGTCGCGCAGGAGGCCCACGTCCTCGCGGTAGCGGTGGTAGTGGTCGCAGGCCACCGCCGCCGTCGAGCCGTCCTTGATCCGTCCGGGCTCGGCCGAGAAGGCGTCCCAGACGGAGGGCTCGCGTTCCTCCACGGCCCCTTCGATCTGGTGTGCGGAGGTCGAGACGCCCCACAGAAAGTCGGCCGGGAACTGGGGTATCGGGTTCGTCGTCATGCGCCGGATCATCCCGTACCACCGGTAACGGAAGTCAACGGGCAGGCGTGAACAACCGGTTACGCGCGTAGTGGCGTTCGCCTCACGCCCCTTCCTTGAGCACCTTCGTGATCAGTGTCCGCTGCTCGTCCGTCAGCCGGGGGTCCGAGCAGTACACCGTCTTCTCGTCCACCGTGATCTGGTAGCTGAAGCCGTCCGGGACCCCGATCGGGGGCGTGCCCCGGCCGTCCGCGACCGCGCGTTCGACCAGGGCGTGCCACTCCTGGGCGTCGGGCCGCCCCGAGGTGTCCACCTCGGCGTGCCGCTCGATGCCCGCGAATCCACCGGTGCGCCGTACCTGAATACGCATGGTTCCTGTCTAGTACGGAACTACAGGGTGCGCACCCCGACCCGCTCCCACGCCTTCAGTACGGCCTGGAGCTCCTCGCTGCCGTCGCCGTACCGTGCCTTCGCGGCAGCGGCGGTCAGCGTGGCGAAGTCGGTGAACATGGCCTGGGCCTTCAGCTCGCCGCCGGTCAGGACGTCGTACCAGATCTGCCCGGCCCGCTCCCAGGCGTGACCGCCGAGTGCCTGCGCGGCCAGGTAGAACGCGTGGTTGGGGATGCCGGAGTTGATGTGGACGCCGCCGTTGTCGCGGCCGGTGCGGACGAAGTCGTCCATCGTCGCGGGCTGCGGGTCCTTGCCGAGGACGTCGTCGTCGTACGCCGTGCCCGGAGCCTTCATCGAACGCAGGGCCACACCGGTGACGCGCGGGGCGAGCAGGCCCGCGCCGATCAGCCAGTCGGCCTCGGCGGCGGTCTGGCCGAGCGTGTACTGCTTGATGAGGGCGCCGAAGACGTCCGACATCGACTCGTTCAGGGCGCCGGGCTGGCCGAAGTAGGTGAGGTTGGCCGTGTACTGCGTGACGCCGTGGGCGAGTTCGTGGCCGATGACGTCGATCGGGATGGTGAAGTCGAGGAAGATCTCGCCGTCCCCGTCGCCGAACACCATCTGCTCGCCGTTCCAGAAGGCGTTGTTGTAGTCGCGTTCGTAGTGCACGGTCGCGTCGAGCGGCAGCCCGTTGCCGTCGATCGAGTCGTGCTCGTACGCCTTGAGGAACAGGTCGAAGGTCGCGCCGAGGCCTGCGTAGGCGCGGTTGACGGTGGCGTCCTGGCCGGGCTCCTCGCCCTCGCCGCGCACCTTGCTGCCGGGCAGGGCGGTGCCGTGTCCGGCGTCGTAGACGGTCCGCTGCGGCTTGCCGGCCTCCGCCCCGGCGGCCGCGGCGATGGACGGGGCGCCGACGACCGTGGTCAGACGGCGGTGGGTGCGCTCGTAGGCGTCGCGCTGGAGGGTGCGGCGGGCGGGATCGGCGAGCGCGGGGTCCTCGGACTGGGCGAGCTTGTCGAGGACGTGTGGTGGTACGACGGTACAGAAGACGGGCTCGTGGCCCCCGTTGGTCGTCATGCCCGCACGATTGCACTCCGTTAGGGGCGTGTCACTAGGGGCGACCTTGATTGGTGAAATGTGGGCGTATGGGTTGCGTGGACCGTCGCCGCTGTGGGGGGTGGTTCAGGTTGAGTGGCGGCTGCGGGCGCGATGGGGTTGCTCGCGCCCACGCGGCGGAGCCGCACAATGTCACAGCCCCGCGCCCCTTCAGGGCGCTCCATCTCGCCTTTTGTGGCATTGCGCACCTTTTTTCCCGTGTGCCCCCGCAATCCCGCATACTGATACAGCCCCCCGCACGGAACAGGACTCGGCTACGCTGCGGAGCATCATGCGTTTCGGGCTGCTTCTCCTTAGCTGCCGCGGCGAGGGCCTGTAGTCGAGGCCGACTCCCTCCCCGCGGAGCTTGGCGTTGCGTCGTCGGCCGTCCTTCCGGACACCAATGAGGAGCCCGAAGCATCATGGCGAAGAGCCAGAACCGCCAGCAGCCCACGTCCATGCCGGTCCACAAGTACCGCGGCTACGAGCAGGTCGACATCCCCGACCGTACGTGGCCGGAGCAGCGGATCACCAAGGCCCCGCGCTGGCTGTCCACCGATCTGCGCGACGGCAACCAGGCACTGATCGACCCGATGTCGCCCGAGCGCAAGCGCCGGATGTTCGACCAGCTGGTCAAGATGGGCTACAAGGAGATCGAGGTCGGCTTCCCGGCCTCCGGGCAGACCGACTTCGACTTCGTGCGCTCGATCGTCGAGGAGCCCGGTGCCATTCCGGACGATGTGACGATCTCCGTGCTGACCCAGGCCCGTGAGGACCTGATCGAGCGGACCGTGGAGTCGCTGAAGGGCGCCAAGCGGGCCACCGTGCACCTGTACAACGCCACCGCGCCGGTGTTCCGCCGGGTCGTCTTCCGTGGCTCCAAGGACCAGATCAAGCAGATCGCCGTCGACGGCACGCGGCTGGTGATGGAGTACGCGGAGAAGCTGCTGGGCGCGGAGACGGAATTCGGCTACCAGTACAGCCCCGAGATCTTCACCGACACCGAGCTGGACTTCGCGCTGGAGGTCTGCGAGGCGGTCATGGACGTCTGGCAGCCGGGCCCGGGCCGCGAGATCATCCTCAATCTGCCGGCGACCGTGGAGCGCTCCACGCCGTCCACCCACGCCGACCGCTTCGAGTGGATGGGCCGCAACCTCTCCCGCCGCGAGCACGTCTGCCTGTCGATCCACCCGCACAACGACCGCGGTACAGCGGTCGCGGCGGCCGAGCTGGCGCTGATGGCCGGCGCCGACCGCGTCGAGGGCTGCCTGTTCGGGCAGGGTGAGCGCACCGGCAACGTCGACCTGGTCACCCTGGGCATGAACCTGTTCTCGCAGGGCGTCGACCCGCAGATCGACTTCTCCGATATCGACGAGATCCGCCGTACGTGGGAGTACTGCAACCAGATGGAGGTCCACCCGCGCCACCCGTACGTGGGCGACCTGGTCTACACGTCCTTCTCCGGCTCCCACCAGGACGCCATCAAGAAGGGCTTCGACGCGATGGAGGCGTCCGCCAAGGAGCAGGGCAGGACGGTCGACGATATCGAGTGGGCGGTGCCGTACCTGCCCATCGACCCCAAGGACGTCGGCCGTTCCTACGAGGCGGTCATCCGTGTCAACTCGCAGTCCGGCAAGGGCGGTATCGCGTACGTCCTGAAGAACGACCACAAGCTGGACCTGCCGCGCCGGATGCAGATCGAGTTCTCCAGGCTCATCCAGGCCAAGACGGACGCCGAGGGCGGCGAGGTCACCCCGAAGGCCATCTGGGCGACCTTCCAGGACGAGTACCTGCCCAACCCGGACAACGCGTGGGGCCGTATCCAGGTACGCGACAACCAGTCGACCACCGACACCGGCGGCGTGGACACGCTCACCGTCGCGGCCGAGGTGGACGGCGTGGAGACCACGCTGGTCGGCACCGGCAACGGTCCGATCTCGGCGTTCTTCCACGCGCTGCAGGGCATCGGCATCGACGCCCGCCTGCTGGACTACCAGGAGCACACGATGGGCGACGGCGGCGCCTCCGCGCAGGCCGCCTCCTACATCGAGGTCGCCATCGAGGACAAGGTCCTGTGGGGCATCGGTATCGACGCGAATACGACACGCGCCTCGCTGAAGGCCGTCGTCTCCGCCGTCAACCGGGCGGCCCGCTGACCGCCTCCTGACCGGGGATTCAGGGGTCCCGTCCGCCGTTCGCGGCAGGCGGGACCCCGTCGCTTACCGGCCAATCCGCCGATCGGGAACTCTTAGGGACCGTCCGGGGTACTGACTCCGCATCGCCCATGTGGCTAACATCACGCAAGCGCGGCGATGTTGCCGCGGCGTTACGGAGGTGCGACGTGCTGCACGGACGGGGACGGGACGGCCACCGTGTTCGAAGGGGCCGTTTGTCGCGCGTCCTGGGCACACGGACCGCGTGGACCGGCGCCGGGGACGGCGAGTTCTTCTGCCCAGGCTGCGGGGGCGACCGCAACTACCAGCGCCTGATCGGACGCCGCCGCTTCACCGTCGTGGGCGTTCCCCTCGTCCCGCGCGGCGAGACGGGCCCCGTCGTGGAGTGCGCGGCCTGCCGCCGCCACTTCGGCACGGACGTCCTCGACCACCCGACCACCATCCGCTTCTCGGCGATGCTCCGCGACGCCGTCCAGACCGTCGCGCTGGCCGTCCTCGCCGCGGGCGGCACCTGCGCCCGTACGTCCCTCGCGACCGCCGCCACCGCCGTCCGCTCGGCCGGCTTCGACGACTGCACCGAGGACCAGCTGGGCGCGCTCGTCGAGGCGTTGGCCGCCGACACCGGCCGCATCCTCGGCGAACCCTGCGGTGCCGGCCTCGCCATAGAGCTCCACGAGGCCCTCGACCCACTGGCCCCGCACCTCGCCCCCGCCGGCCGCGAGTCGATCCTCCTCCAGGGCGCCCGCATCGCCCTCGCGGACGGGCCGTACACCCCGGCCGAACGCGAGGTCCTCACGACCGTGGGCGCCGCCCTCACCATCGGCGCGGACGACGTGACACGGCTGCTGGCGGCGGCGCGTACGCCGTCGTGACGTCGTCCTGACCGCGCGCGGGCTCGCCGCAGGGGTTTCGTCGCGTCTTCCACATTTCACAGAAACTCAAAACGCGCCTGAGTGGCGTGATGCCGACCCCTGGGGCGAGCTTTTTTACTCGCCAGTAGCCATCGGCGTTCGTTCGGCGCGGATCTCGTCGTCCGTGCTCGGAGTCGTTCCGATCTGAGCGGTCGGTCATCGAGCGTGCGTCGTGGGTGGCCGAAAATCACTCACGTGCTCCCGGTCCAGGGGAATTATCCGGCCAACGGAAACGCGTTGACCATGCGGCGTGACTCATGCAAGGATTTTTCGAGCGGCGGTCATTTCACCTTCAACAACTTTTGTGCGGAGTCGCGGAAGCTGTTTGTGTGGACCGTCCGGCCACGGGGGAGGGGGAAGCGCAGATTGCGTATGCGTGCGTGCCGATCGCGGCGCGGAAATTCTGACGGCAGGCATGCCGTATTCCATCGGACTGTCCATTTTCCGGGTTTCTCTGTGTGACTCACGCCGTGTCCTCGCGGCGATCCCTCAATGTCCCTCAGTGTGTGTGAACCTCGTACGGCTCGGTTTGTTGTTGTCCCGGCATTGAATGAGGCTGTGAATGCTTGAGCACGAGCACGCGATGTCGTCCGGAAAGGTCGCGACCCTCGACGGCATCCCCTTCGAGACGGTCGTCGACGCGTTACGCGCGCACGCGGATCGTATTCCGCGCGACCGGCTGTTCACCGTCCTGCCCGACGGCGAGGAGGAAGAGCAGCCGCTCACCTTCGCGCAAGTCGACACCAAGGCGCGGGCCGTCGCCGCGAGCATTCGCGCGCAGGTCGAGCCCGGCTCCCGCGCGCTGCTGCTGTTCGCCCCCGGCCAGGACTTCGTCATCGCCTTCTTCGGCTGCCTGTACGCCGGTGTCGTCGCCGTCCCGACCTACCTCCCGCACCCCGCGCAGCGCGCCCGCGGACTGCTCCGGCTGGCCGGGATCGCCGAGGACGCCCAGCCCGCCGTCATCCTGACCACCTCCGACATCCGGGCCTACGTCGAACCGGCGGCGGGCGCCATTCCGGAACTCCAGGAAACGGCCTGGCTGACCACCGACACGATTCCCGACACGCGAGCCGCCGCGTGGACCGCCCCGGAATTGACGCCGGACTCCGTCGCCCTGCTGCAATACACGTCCGGTTCGACCGGCCGACCGAAGGGAGTGATGGTCACCCACGGCAACCTCATTCACAACATCGGGCTGATCTGCCGCTCGCTCGGCCTGGACGAGTCGTCCGTTTATGTCGGATGGCTTCCGCCCTATCACGACATGGGCCTGATCTCGATGATCATCCTGCCGGCCGTGACGGGGATCCACTCGGTGACGATGCCGACCGTGGCATTCCTGCAGAAACCGGTACGGTGGCTGCGCGCGATCTCGAAGTACCGGGGCACGGTTTCGGCGTCCCCCAATTTCGCGTTCGAGCTGTGCGCGCGGAAAACCACCGAAGAGGACCGCGCGGCACTTGATCTGTCGTCCTGGGCCGTCGTGTGCAATGGCGCCGAGCCGATTCGGGCGGATTCCATCGACCGGTTCTGTACGGTCTTCGAGTCGTCCGGATTCCGGCCGGAGACCATGCGTCCTGTCTACGGACTCGCCGAAGGCACCCTCATGGTGAGCGGCACGACGACGAGCGAGCCGCGGATCCTCCGCACCTTCGACGGCGGCGACCTCGAACGCGGGACCGCCCGCGGTGTGCCCGAGTCCAGCCCCGGCGCCCGCGTCCTCGTCGGCGTCGGCGTCAGCCAGGGCCTGCGGGTGGCCGTCGTCGACCCCGAGCGGCGCGTGGCCTGCCGCCCCGGTCGGGTCGGTGAGATCTGGGTCGCGGGCGAGAGCGTCGCCGTCGGCTACTGGCAGCGACCCGACCTCAGCGAAGAGGTCTTCGGGGCGACGCTGAGCGACAGCGGCGAGGGCCCCTTCCTGCGCACCGGCGACCTCGGCTTCGAGACCGAGGACGGCCTGTTCGTCACCGGCCGCATCAAGGACGTCATCATCATCGACGGCCGCAACCACTACCCCCAGGACATCGAGCGCACCGCCGAGTCCGCGCACCCCGCCGTCCGCCCCGGCTGCGTGGCCGTCTTCGGCGTGGACACCGGCGGCGAGGAGACCGTCGTCGTCGCGGCCGAACTCCGCCGCGGACAGGACGAGACCGACCCCGCCGACGTGGCGGGCGCGGTACGGCGCGCGGTGATGCAGGAGCACCGGATCGCCGTACGGGACGTCGTCCTACTGCCGGCCGGAGCCCTGCCCAAGACATCCAGCGGAAAGCTCCAGCGCCGGGAGTCGAAGAAGGAATACCTGACCGGCCAGTCACCGTGGAACGGAAAGTACTGAGGTCATGACGCCGGAGACCGAGGGGGAAGCAGTGGCGGGAACCGAACTGGAAACCTGGCTGTGCGCACGCGTAGCCGAACTCGCGGGGCTGGACACGGCCGAGGAGATCTCGGTCCACGAACCGCTGGCGGCGTACGGGCTGTCGTCGGCCGACGCGGTCGCGCTGGCCGGTGAGATCGGCGACCGCCTGGGCCGGAAGATCGCGCCGACCATCGCCTACGACTACCCCACCCTGCGCGAACTCCTGGACCACCTCCAGGACCGCATGCCCGAGAAGAGCCCCGCTGCCCTGCCACGCCGCGCGGCCGCCGACGCCGTCCAGGGCGAGCCGATCGCGATCGTCGGCATGGGGTGCAGGTTCCCCGGAGCCGGGGACCCGGAGGCGTTCTGGGACCTGCTCGAACGGGGCGGCGACGCCATCGGCAAGGTGCCCGACGAGCGGTTCGCGCTGTGGGGCCGCGGCAACACCGGCACCCCGCGCGCGGGCCTCGGCGGGTTCCTCGACCAGGTCGGCGGCCTCGACCTCGACTTCTTCGGGATCAGCGAGCACGAGGCCGCCAAGATCGACCCGCAGCAGCGGCTCCTGCTGGAGGTCGCCTGGGAGGCCGTCGAGGACGCGGGCATCGACCCGTACGGCCTGGCCGGCTCGCCCACCGGAGTCTTCGTCGGCATCTCCAGCTCCGACTACCGCGACGTCCTCGCGGACTCCCCCTCCGCCGACGCCTACTCCCTGCTCGGCGGGGCCTCCAGCGTCGCCGCCAACCGGCTCTCCTACCTCCTCGACCTGCGCGGGCCGAGCCTCGCCGTCGACACGGCCTGCTCCTCCTCCCTGGTCGCCGTCCACCTCGCGTGCGAGGCGATACGGCGAGGGGAGTGCGACACCGCCCTCGTCGGCGGCGTCAACGTGATCCTGACGCCGTCGATCACCGAGGCCTTCGACAACTCCGGCGTCATGGCCCCCGACGGCCGCTGCAAGACGTTCTCCGCGCGGGCCGACGGCTACGTCCGCAGCGAGGGCGCCGGCGCCGTCGTACTGAAACCGCTGAGCGACGCCCTGCGCGACGGCGACCGCGTCTCGGCGGTGATCCGGGGCTCGGCCGTCACCTCCGACGGACGCACCAACGGGCTGCTGGCGCCGAGCCGGCACGCACAGGAGGAGGTCGTCCGCCTCGCCCTCGACCACGCGGGCGTCGAGCCCTGGGAGGTCGACTACGTCGAGGCCCACGGCACGGGCACCGCGATCGGCGACCAGATCGAGACCGCCGCCCTCGGCAGCGCCCTGGCCAAGGGCCGCGACCCCGAACGGCCGTGTGCCATCGGCTCGGTGAAGACCAACGTCGGCCACCTGGAAGCGGCGGCGGGCATCGCCGGACTCATCAAGCTGGCCCTGAGCTTCGAACGCAAGGCCCTGCCGCCGTCCCTGCACTGCGCGGAACCCCACCCCGACATCGACTTCGACGGCCTCGGCCTGCGTGTGCAGACCGGGCTGACGCGCGGCGAGATCGGCGTCGCCGGACTCAGCTCCTTCGGCTTCGGCGGCACCAACGCCCACGCGATCCTCGCCCCCGCCCCCGAGACCGGGACCCCGGCGGCAAGGGAGCACCCCGTACAGATCCTGGCGCTGACCGCCGCGACCGAGGACGCCCTGCGCGCCCAGGCCGAGCGACTCGCCACCTGGGAAGGGGACCTGTGGCAGGGCAGCGCGGCGGCGACCCTCGTCCGGGGACGCCGTGGCCCGCGCGGACGTGACGTGCGCGCCGCGATCGCCTTCACCGACAAGGACGAGCTGCTCGCCCGCCTGCGGGCGCCGCTCGCCGCCGAAACCCCGGCACCGGACGACAAGGGCGTCGTCTTCGTGTTTCCCGGACAGGGCGCCCAGTGGCTCGGCATGGGGCGGGCCCTGCTGGATGCGGAACCCGCCTTCGACCTCGCCATCACCCGCTGCGAGCAGGCCTTCGCCCCGTACGTCTCCTGGTCCCTGCGCGAGGTCCTGACCGAGGAGGACAGCGCCCCCCTGCTGGAGCGCATCGACGTCGTCCAGCCGGCGATCTTCGCCATGCAGGTCGGCCTCGCCGCGGTCTTCCGCTCCTGGGGCGTCCAGCCGGCCGGGGTCATCGGCCACAGCATGGGTGAAGTCGCCGCGGCCGCCGTGTCGGGCGCCCTTCGGCTGGAGGACGCGGCCCGGGTCATCTGCCGCCGCAGCGCGCTGATGATGCGCCACCGGGGCAAGGGCGCCATGGCACTCGTCTCGCTGCCGGTGACGGAGGTACGCGAGCTGCTGGCGCCCTACGGCGACCGCCTGTCGCTCGCCGCGCACAACGGCCCCCACACCACCGTCGTGTCCGGCGAGACCGACGCCGTCGACGAGTTCGTCGCCGCGATGGACACCCGGGGCGCCTTCTGCCGCCGGATCAAGGTCGACGTGGCCTCGCACTGCGCCCTGCTGGAGGACCTCCAGGACGACCTGCGCGAGGAACTCGCCGGACTGTCGCCGCGCCACGCGACCGTCCCCTTCTACTCGTCCCTCGCCGGACGACGCCACGACACCCACCCGCTCGACGCCGGCTACTGGTGGCGCAACCTGCGCGAACCCGTGCTCTTCGCGGACGCCGTGCGCGGCGCCACAGAGGCCGGCCACCGGGTGTTCCTGGAACTGAGCCCGCACCCCCTGCTGTCCGTCTCCGTCACCGAGTGCCTGGAGGACGCCGGCCACGCCGGAGCCGCCGTACCCGCGATGCGGCGCGGCGAGGACCGGGCACCGTACGAGTCCGTCGCCGCGCTCTTCGAGGCCGGGTACGACGTCGACTGGCAGAAGTTCCACGGCGGCCGTCCCCGCTCCGGCACACGCCTGCCGACGTACCCCTGGCAGCGGCAGGAGCGCTGGGCCGAGCCGCCGGGCCCCCGCTCGGAGGGGATCCTCGTCACCGGGTCGCTCCCGGCGATCCGCGACCACCGCGTCCAGGAGCGCGCCATCGCCCCGGCCGCGTGGATGCTCGACGCGGCGCTGCACGAACTCAACCCCCGGCAGGAGAGCCGGTACGGCCTCGGTGACGTCCTCGTCACCAAGGCGCTGGCCGTCGCCGAGGGCGAGTCACGGCGCGTACGGGTCTCACGGCGGGGCCGCGCGGGCGACGAACCGTATCTGTCCGTCGAGAGCCGCGCGGCCGACGACCCCGACGCCGTGTGGGAGGAACACGTCTCCGCGGTCTGGTCCGCCACACCGGCGGCCCCGCCCGCGGACGACCTCTCCGCGATACGGAGCCGCTGCGGCCGGCAGGTCGAGCCCCGGGCCCTGTACGAGCACCTGGCGGCGTCCGGGCTCTCGTACGGAGCCAGCATGCGCATGGTCACCGACATGCGGCTGGGGGAGAGGGAGCTCCTCGCCCGGCTCGCGCCCCCGTCGGAGCGGACCCTCGGCCGCCGGCTGCCCGCGGACGTCGTGGACGGGGCGATGCAGTCGATCGCCGGGCTCTCCCTCGACGCGGGCGCCCGGGGCACGTTCGTCGGGTTCGGCTACCGGCGGGCCGACGTCTTCGCGAAGTGGACGGGGCCGACGTACTCCCATGTACGGCTGCGCGGCGAACTGGACGAGGACGCCGACAGCTTCGACTGCGATGTGCGGATCCTCGATGCCGAGGGCCGGGTCCTCGTACGGTTCGAGTCCGTGTCGCTCAAGCGGATGCGCGACCAGCACGCGATGCGGTTCCTGGCGGTGGAGCAGCGGCCGCGGCCCCGGCCCGCCGAGCCCGAGCCCCTGGGCCGGGTCGTGATCCTCACCCCGGACGCCGGGCGATGCGCGCCGCTGGTGGCGGAGCTGACCGCGGCCGGCGCCACCTGCACGGTCGCACCGCTGTCCGAGGACGGCGCTCTGGAGACGCCGGACGCGCGGCTGCTGTGCGTCGAACCGGAGCGGGAGGAGTTCCTCGCCCTCCTGCGCGCCGCCGCGCGGACCACGTCCCCCGCGCGGCGCGAACTGGCCCTGGTCACCAGCGATGTCACCCTTCCGCCGCTCCTGCGTGCCCTCGAAGAGGAGACCGTCGGCTGGTCGGGACGGGCCATCCGGATCGACGCCGACGAACTCCCGACACGCGAGCTCGCCCGTGACATCGCGGCCGAACTCGCCCTGCCGCTGGGCACGTTCGGCGTGCGCTACCAGCGCGGGGAGCGCGTGCTGCCGACCCTGACACCGGTCGAGCCCAGCTCCGAACCGGCCGACCTCAGGCCCGGTGGCGTCTACTGGATCACCGGCGGCCAGGGCGGCCTCGGCCGGACGCTCGCGCTGACCCTCGCCCGCGAGGCGGGCGCCCGCGTGGTGCTCACCGGACGCCGCGAGCGGATCGACTCGGAGCTTGAGGAAGCGGTCGAGGCCGAGGGCGGACGGCTGCTGTACATCCAGGCCGATGTGACCGACAAGGCCTCCATGCGCCGCGCCCTGAACGAGACCCTGCGCCGCTTCGGCGCCCTGCACGGCGTCATCCACACCGCGGGCATCCTCGACGACGCCCTCATCCAGTCGACGTCGGCCGAGCAGCTGCACGCGATCACGGCACCGAAGGAACGCGGCGCGCGGGTCCTCATCGACACGGTGGCCGCCGAGGACCTCGACTTCATCGTCCTGTTCTCCTCCCTGGCCAGCCTGTTCGTGACACCGGGACAGGGCGCGTACGCGGCCGGCAACGCGGCCCTCGACGCCCTGACCGGGACCGGCCGCGGTCGCCGTACGCCCGTGCGGTCGATCAACTGGGGCCCCTGGGCGGAGCTGGGGATGGTCGCGGACGCCAAGTACCAGCGCCGGATGCTCGAATCGGGCCTGCATCCGATCACCCCGGAGGACGGGGCGCGCGCCTTCCTGCACGTCCTGGCCGGCGGTCACCGGCAGCTCGCGGTGCTCGACGTGCGTGATGACGTCGCGGAAGAGCTGGTCGCCGGGTTCAACCGGGGGCAGGGCGCCGTGAGTCCGGCACCCCGGGCACGTACGGGGGCCGAGACGGGCGCGGCGGCCGACTTCGTCCGGGCGGAACTGGCCCGTGCCCTGCGCCGCTCCCCGGACGAGATCGACTCCTCGGTCCGCTTCGACCGCCTGGGCGTCGACTCGCTGCTCGCCGTCTCGGTGACCCGCAGGATCGGGGCGCACTACGGCATCGAGCTTCCGGCGACGTTCCTGTTCACCCACCAGACCGTGGACGCCGTCGGGCTCTACCTGGACGGCGTACTCGTCACGGAGGAACCGGCGGCCGCCTCCGAGGCCCCGCTGCCGTTGCCGTCGAGCGCGCAGGAGATCGAGCTCGACGAGGCCCGGCGGCACAGCACCGTCCCCGGCTACGTCATCGCCACCGCCCCCTCCGGGCTCGCCATGACCGTGCGCGAGGTGCCCGTCCGCGCGCCGGGGCCCCAGGAGGTCGTCATCGACGTCCACGCCGTCGGAGTCAACTTCATCGACGTACTGGCCTCCACGGGCTTCCACCCGTTCCTCACCACCCCGCCGTTCGTCCCCGGCCACGAGGTCGCCGGTGTCGTGCACGCGGTCGGTGACGCGGTCGAGCACGTCAGGCCCGGCGACCCAGTCATCGCCCTGACGCAGCAAGGGGGTTACGCGGCCCGGGTGACGACGGAGTCCTTCACGGTCGTTCCGCTGCCGGGCGACGTCTCCTTCACGGACGCGGTGTCCATGCTGATCAGCGGCCTCACCGCGATCGCCTGCCTGGAGCGCCAGTCGCGTGTGCACCCCGGCGACCGGGTCCTCATCCAGGCGGCGGCGGGCGCCACCGGCACCGCGTGCGTGCAGTTGGCACTGCACCACGGCGCCACCGTGTTCGGCACCGCGAGCACGCCGGCCAAGCTGGAGCACCTGGCCGCGATGGGGGTCCAGCACCCCGTCAACTACGAGGAGTCCGACTTCGCCGACGCCGTACGGGACCTCTCGCCGGACGAGGGGCTCGACCTGATCGTCGACTCCCTCTCCGGTGACGCCGTGGCCCGGGGTCTGGAACTCCTCCGGCCCGGGGGCCGCTTCATCGAGATCGGGGCGGCGGGCGTGCTCGACCTGGCGGTCGACGGGCGGGACCTGTTCATGAGCAGCCGCTCGTTCTGCACGGTCAACGTCGGTGCCCTGGCGCGGGATCCGGCGAGCCTCAAGCCGCTGATGGGGCGGCTCGTCGAGCTGATCGACGCGGGGGTGTTCCGGCCGGTCGTGGGCGGCGTCTTCCCGTTCGACCAGGCCGCGGAGGCGATCACGGGGCTGCGCAACCGGGCCAACATCGGCAAGTTCGTCATCAGCGTCTCGTAGGACGTCTCGCAGATCTCACAGGACGTTTCGCAGAACGGTCTAAGGCGGTCCAGGACAGTCATGGAAGAGTCGAACAGCAGCCAGTCGGGCTGGAAGTGGGAGTGCCGCAGGTTCGCCGAGGAGGTGATGGCACCCCACGTCCGGCGCCACGACGAACAGCGGAGCTACCCCGTCGAGATCCACAAACAGGCGGCGGCCGAGGGACTCCTCAGCGCTCCGTTCCCCGAGGAACTGGGTGGACGAGGGCTCTCCTACACGGAGTTCGCCGACGGCATCGCCGAACTCTCGGCGGTCTGCCCGGGCATCACCTGGACACTCGTGTTCAGCCGTGGCGCCCTGCACCCCGTACTCGAAGCCGGCACCCCCGAGCAGAAGGACCTCTTCGTCACCCGGCTGCTCCAGCGGGGCGAGTACGCGGCCCTCGGCCTCACCGAGCCCGAGAACGGCTCGAACCTCCTCGCCGCCACCACCCGAGCGGTGAAGACCGACTCGGGCTGGCTGCTCAACGGCGGCAAGTGCATGTCCGGGAACGGCACGGTCGCCGATGTGTTCCTGGTGCTCGCCAACACCGTCGTGGACTCCCGGCGGACCGGCCTGTCGTTCTTCGCCGTCCCCCGGAACACCCCCGGCGTGACCGTGAGCGACGACATCGACAAGGCGGCCTTCCGCTGCCTGCCCACGCCGTCGGTCACCTTCCAGGACGTGGCCCTGGAACCGGTCCACCTGATCGGCCGCGCCGGCGACGGAGAGGCGCTTCTCCAGGGACTCCTGGCGACGATCCGCATCGGCGGCGCCGCGTGCGGCACGGGCATCGTGGCCGCCATGCTCCGTGACGCCCTCACCTGGGCGGGCGAGCGCCGCGTGTATCCGGACGACCGCCTGGACACCCTCAGCCACGTCCAGTTGGCGCTGGGCCGGCTGTACGTCGAGCTCCGAGCCTCCCGTGGGCTCATGCGGGAGGCCACCGAACTGGCCGATCAGGGACTGCCGTTCGGCACGGAGAGCTCCATGGCGAAGTACGCTGCCACAGAACTCGCCGTGCGTGCCTCGAACGAGATCCTCCAGCTGTACGGCTGGCGGGGAATCGCCGCCGACTACGGCGTCGAGAAGCGCTGGCGGGACGCGCGCGCCCTCACGATCTTCGAGGGGTCGAGCGAGATCCAGCTGCTGAACGTGTTCCGCGACATGCGGAGGACGGCGATGAGCGAGGAAGGGTTGTGACCCTGTCCACCGAGGTGACCACCGAGACGGTACGCGCGGACGACGGCGCCGAGGTCCGGCTCCGCTTCTGCCGCAGACTCGACGACCCGTCGGCCCCCGTGCTGATCTGCATGCCCGCGATGGGCACCCGGGCCGCCTACTACACCCCCCTGGCGGACGCCCTCTTCGAGGCCGGCTTCCAGGTGGTGGTCGGCGAGTTGCGGGGGCAGGGCACGAGCTCCGTCCGCGTGCGGCGCGGGGTGCGCTACGGCTACCACGAGATGGTGACGTACGACTACCCCGCCCTGTTCCGTGCCGTCGCGGACGCCTTCCCCCGGGCACCGCGCTACCTGCTCGGCCACAGCCTCGGTGGACAGCTCGGCACGCTCTACCTCAGCCAGGAGCCGCACATGGCCGAGGGGGCGATCCTGGTCGGCGCCCCCTCCTGCCACTACCGGGGCTGGCCCTTCCCGATGAACGTGGGCATGCTCGCGGGCGTCCACTTCGCGGCCGCCGTCTCCTCGGTGCTCGGCTACTACCCCGGCCGGCGCATCGGGATGCTGGGCGACAACTCGGCGCGGACCATGTACGACTTCGCCACCCAGGTCCGTACGGGCCGCTACCAGGTCCCGTCCTCCGACGTGGACTTCGAGGCACTGCTGCCCAAGGTGGACCTGCCGGTGCTGGCCGTGACCATCGAGGGCGACCGGATGGCATCCTCCGGCGGAACCCGCGGGCTCTGCGACAAGCTCAGGAGCGCCCGGGTCACCCACTGGGACCTCGTCCTCGACGACGGCGCGCGCGGCAACCCCCACTACGGCTGGGTCCGCGGCAACGCCGCACTCGTGGAACGGGTCCGGACGTTCGTGGACACCCACGCCTGACCGGTACTCCCCGGGGAGTACTCCACCCCCGGGGCCGCCCTGCGCAGTACCGCCGAACTCGCCCCCACGCCCGACGAATGCCTCCCCTCGCGCCGGGAGTCTGGTGGAAGTCCAGACAGCGTCAACGAGGGGAGGACCCCGTCATGGGGCCCGGAAGGAAGACATCCACGCGTACGCGGCGACGAGCCGTGCCGTGGCTGGTGCTCGGTCTGTGGGTGGCCGTGTTCCTGGCCGCCGGATCGTTCGCCGGCAAGTTCGGCGACGTACAGCAGAACCGGGCGGTCGACTATCTGCCCGACAGCGCGGACTCCACCCAGGTGGCGCGGATCCAGGACGAGTTGCCCGGCGGGGAGTCCACCGACCTCGTCCTCGTCTACCACCGGGAGGGCGGGCTGACCGCGGCCGACGAGCGGACGGCCGCCGAGCAGGTCGGCGAGGTGAGCGGGGCGTACGAGCTGAGCGGCAGCCCCGAGGGCATCCCCTCCGCGGACGGCTCCACCCTGATGTACCCGGTGTCCAGCACCGCGCCGGGCCAGGACGAGGAGGCGCGGAACGCCTTCGTCGACGGGGTGCGCGAGATCGCGGACGGTGGCGGGGGACTGAGCGTCGAGGTCGGCGGGCCCGGCGCCCTCAACACCGACATGGGCAAGGTGTTCGAGACCATCGACGGCACCCTGCTGTTCGCCACGCTCGGCGTCGTCACCGTCCTGCTGATCCTCATCTACCGCAGCCCGTTCCTGTGGCTGGTGCCCCTCACCGTCGCCGGTGTCGCCGCGAGCCTGGCGATGGCCTCCGCGTACGGACTGCACAAGGCCTTCGACGTCACCATCACCGGGCAGAGCGGCGGCGTGATGACCATCCTCGTGCTGGGGGCGGGCACCGACTACGCGCTGCTGCTGATCTCCCGCTACCGCGAGGAACTACGGCGCCACGAGCGGCCGTACGACGCCATGCGCACCGCCCTGCGCGGCTGCGGCCCCGCCATCCTCGCCTCCTCCGGCACCGTCGCCGCCGGGCTGCTGTGCCTGCTCGCCGCCGACCTCAACAGCAGCAGGGGCATGGGCCCGGTCGGTGTGGTGGGCGTCCTGGCCGCGCTGGTGGCGATGACGACGCTGCTGCCCGCCGTGCTGGTGCTGCTCGGGCGCCGGGTCTTCTGGCCGATGATCCCCGCCTTCGGCAGCCGGCCCAAGGAACGCCGGTCGCTGTTCGCCGCCATGGGCACCTCCGCCACGCGCCGCCCCGCCGCCGTGCTCGCGGGCGGGGCCGTACTGCTCGGGGCCCTCGCGCTGGGCACGCTCAACCTGCCCGGCAGCCTCAAGCAGGAGGACTCCTTCACCGAGAAGCCCGAGTCGATCACGGCGACGCAGACGCTGGCCCGCGAGTACCCCGAGCGCAGCAGCCGGCCGATCACGGTGGTCGCGCCCTCCGACCGGGCCGATGCCGTCGTGGACCAGGCCCGTACCACCGACGGGGTCGCGGACGCGGTGGCCGGACGCAGCGGCGGCGGCTGGACCGAGATCTCCGTCTACGCGACCGCCGCGCCCGAGACGGACGGCGAACGGCGCACCATCGGGGCGCTGCGGGACGGGATCGACGAGGCCCACGGCGCGTACGTCGGCGGGCCCAGCGCCCAGCAGATCGACCTGGCCGACAGCGAGGCCCGCGACCGCGGTGTGGTCGTGCCGCTCGTGCTCGCCGCCGTGTTCGTCATCCTCGTGGCACTGCTGCGCAGCCTCGTCGCACCGCTGATGCTGCTCGCGGCCGTGGTGGCGGTATGGGGTGCGGCCCTCGGCATCGGGGGACTGGTGTTCGGGCCGGCGTTCGGCTTCGAGGGGAACGATCCCGGGCTCGGGCTGCTCTCCTTCGTGTTCCTGGTCGCCCTCGGTGTCGACTACGGCATCTTCCTGATGCACCGGATGCGCGAGGAGTCGATGGCGGGCGCGGAACCGCAGGCCGCGGCGCTCACCGCGCTGCGCACCACGGGCGGGGTGATCGCCTCGGCGGGCATCGTGCTCGCGGCGACGTTCGCCGTTCTGACCACCCTGCCGCTGGTGGGGCTCGTGGAACTCGGCTTCGTCATCGCGGTCGGGGTGCTGCTCGACACGTTCCTCGTGCGGACGTACCTGGTGACGACGGCCAGTGTCCTGCTGCGCCGCCGGGTGTGGTGGCCCGGCAGGCTGTCCAAGGCGCCGGACCCGGTGGAGCCGGAACGCCAGCCGGAGCCGGTGTGATCCGCCGGGCGCCCCTCCCCTCCCGGAGGGGCGCCCTCCTCCCGGAAGATGAACCCGTGCAGGACACGACGGACGCGGCGGACGTACCAGATACGACGACGGACACGACGGTTACGACCGTTACGACGACACCGGTGACGCGGCGCCGCCCCGGCGAGCGGGTTATGGCGGCGATCAACCGCGACCCCCGCACCGCCCCGCACGGCACCCGCAACGACGCGCTGCTGGCCGTGGCGCTGGCCGCCCTCGCCACGGCGGTCGCCCTGCTCGGCAACCACGGGCTCCGGCCCGACGCGCTCGGCTGGACCCTGCTGCTCGCCGCGCACGTGCCGGTCGTGTGGCGGCGGCACCGTCCCGTGGTGGCTCTGCTCATGGTGGTGGCCTGCGTCGCTCCGTACCACGCCCTCGACAACAACCACACCGCGCCCATCCCCGCGACCATGGTGGTGCTCTACACGATCGCGGCGACCGGCACGGTGCGCCGTACGCTGCTCACCGGCGCCGCCGTCCTCGGCGTGACGCTCATCCTCAACGCCCTCACCAACCCCGACGGGGTGCGGGAGGTCCTGCGGATCTTCGGCTGGGTCGTCGCCGTCCTCTTCTGCGGCATCGACGTCCGCTACTACCGGCAGTACGTCGCCTCCATCGTCGAGCGCGCCGAACGAGCCGAACGCACCCGCGAGGAGGAGGCCCGCCGCCGGGTCGCCGAGGAGCGCCTCCGCATCGCCCGCGACCTGCACGACCTGCTCGCCCACAGCATCACCCTCATCGGCGTGCAGACCTCCGTCGCCGCCCACGTCCTGGCCGCCGACCCGGACCGCCTGGACCGCGAGGCCGTCGCCAAGGCGCTGGACGACATCGCGGAGACCTGCCGCACGGCCCGCGGCGAACTCCGCACCACCCTGGAGGTGCTGCGCGCCGCCGAGCACGGCGGCAACGACGGCGGGCGCGGGCCCCTGCCCGGCCTCGACGGACTGGCCCACCTGGCGGAGACGGCACGTATCGCCGGAGCCCGCGTCCAACTGTCCGTACGCACGGACCACGCCCCGCCGCCCGCCGTGGGCGCCGCCGCCTACCGCATCGTCCAGGAGGCGCTCACCAACGCCGTACGGCACGGCGGACCGGACCTGACGATCCACGCCGACCTGCACGAGAGGGACGGCTCCCTGCACGTCACGGTCACCGACGACGGCACCGGGCCGACGACCGCTCCCGCCGGGGGCGCGGGCTTCGGACTCGTCGGCATGCGCGAGCGCGCCCGCAGCGTCGGGGGCACGGTGGCGGCGGAGCCCAGGGAAGGGGGAGGCTTCGGGGTGGAGGCGACGCTGCCGCTGGGGGCGACCGTACGGGACGACGTGCACGAGGCGTACGAGGGGAGCGAGGCGCCATGACCATCCGCGTACTCCTCGCCGACGACCAGACCCTCGTCCGGGCCGCCTTCGCCATGCTCGTGGAGTCGGCGCGGGACATGGAGGTGGTGGGGCAGGCGGGCACCGGCCGTCAGGCCGTGGAACTGGCGCGCAGCGCACGGGCCGACCTGGTCGTCATGGACCTGCGGATGCCCGACCTGGACGGCATCGAGGCGACCCGGCTGATCGCGGCGGACGAGGACCTCGCCGGGGTCCGGGTCCTGGTCCTCACCACCTACGACACCGACGAGTACATCGTGGAGGCCCTGCGCGCCGGCGCCTCCGGCTTCCTCGTGAAGGACACGAGACCGGCCGAACTCCTCGACGCCATCCGTACGGTGGCCGCGGGCGAGGCCCTGCTCTCACCGGGCCCCACGGCCCGTCTGATCGCCCGCCTCCTCCGCGGCCCCGCCACGCCCCCCGTGCCCAGCGGCGCCGGCCCCGACTGCCTCTCCGACCGTGAGCGCGAGGTCCTCACCCTGGTCGCACGCGGCCTCAACAACACCGAGATCGCCGAGACGCTGGGCCTCAGCCCGCTCACCGCGAAGACTCACGTCAGCCGCATCATGGGCAAGCTCGGGGCGCGGGACCGGGCACAACTGGTGATCGTGGCGTACGAGTCGGGGCTGGTGACGCCGGGAGCCGCCTGAGCCGAGGGGGACCACTTGATATCGACTCAATACCCATGCAGCTCGATGTCGTTGCTGCGCCTCGCCGGACACAATAGGTTCACGGGACATCCGCCATCCCACCACCTGGGGAGCCGTCTTGTCCCTCATGAACCGTACGGTCGTGCCGGTCGCCGCCGTGGGTCTGCTCACCGCCGTCGTCGTCGCCGCCGGAGGGAGCCCGGACTCGGTGGCGATGGAGCCGTTCCGGGGCTGTGTCTCCTCCGTGCCGTACACCTCGGGCAAGGGCGGCTACGACACCTACCGCATCCCGGCCGCGGTCAGGACCCGCGCGGGCACGGTGCTCGCCTTCGCCGAGGGAAGACGCGACGGTGCGGGCGACACGGGCAACATCGACGTGGTGGTGAGACGTTCCGTCGACGGCGGCTGCACCTGGGGCCCGATGAAGATCGTGACGGCGGGAAAGGGCGACACGCGCGGCAACCCCGCACCGGTGGTGGACCCGACGACGGGCCGGGTCGTCCTGGTCACGTCGTACAACGGCGGGGCGGTGACCGAGGCGCAGATCATACGGGGTGAGGTGACGGCGGATCAGAGCCGCCGAGTCTTCGTCCAGACGAGCGGGGACGACGGCCGCCACTTCTCCGCTCCGCGGGAGATCACGGCCGAGGTGAAGCTCCCGAACTGGCGCTGGTACGCCACGGGCCCCGGCCACGCGGTCGCCCTCACCCGGGGCCCGCACGCGGGCCGCCTGGTCGTCCCGTCGAACCACTCCGTCGCGCCGCCCGCCGATTCGACCGACACGGGCCAGGAGCCCAAGTACTACGGCGCCCACGCGATCTACTCCGACGACGGCGGCGCCACCTGGCACCTGGGCTTCGTCGACGACACCTACGACGGCACGGACAACTCCAACGAGAGCATCGCGACGGAACTGCCGGACGGCCGCCTGTACTTCAGCGTGCGCGACGAGCGGGGCACGAGCACCGGCAACCGCCTGGATGCCTACTCCAGCGACGGCGGGGTCACCCTGGACCGCCCCTACACGGTCCAGCCCACCCTGAACGACGTCCCGATCGTGCAGGGCAGTGTCCTTCAACTGAAGAACGGCCCCCTGCTCTTCTCCGGCCCTTCCGTGCCCACGGCCCGCCGGTCGATGGCCATCTGGCGCAGCACCGACGCGGGCTCCACCTTCACCAGGGCCAAGACGATCTCCACCCGGCACGCCGCCTACTCCGACCTCGTCCAACTGAGCGCCGTCCGGCTGGGCCTCCTGTACGAGACCGGGGCGACGGGGGCGTACGACACGATTGTGTTCCGCCGGGTGCCGGTGACTGACGTCGCCGGTTGAGGGGCGAACAGACCCCCTACAGCAACCCCGCCCCCGCCAAGTACTTCCCCACCTCCTCAACCTCCCCCTCCGACAACCCCACCTGAGGCTCAGCGGTAACCCCGCACGCGATGACCCCCCGCAACCGAAGCGCCGCCTTGAACGCCCCCAGCCCCGACGAACTGCCCCCCATCCGCCCCCCGGCCCGACCGACCCCCACCATCCCGAACAGCGCGCACAACCGCTCCTGCTCGACCCGCGCCCGTTCCCGGTCACCGGCCCGGCAGAGGCGATCGAGACGGACGTAACCGACGGGGTCGACGTTGGCGAGACCGGGCACCGCCCCGTGCGCGCCCAGCGCGAGCGCCGAGTCGACGAGGAGCTCGGAGCCGGTGAGGACGCTGAAGCCGGGGCGGGCGCGCGCCCCGGCGACGACGGCACGGAAGCCGGCCAGGTCGCCGCTGGAGTCCTTCAGCCCCGTGAGCGTCCCGTCGGTGGCGAGTTCCAGCACCAGCTCGGCGTCCAGCTTGGCGTGCACGGAGGCCGGGATGTCGTACGCGAAGACGGGGATGGACGACCGGGACGCGATCAGGCGGAAGTGGCGGGCGATCTCCACCGGATGCGTCCGCGTGTAGAACGGCGCCGTCACCACCACCGCATCCGCCCCCGCCTCCTCGACGTACCGCACATGCTCCAGCACCCTCGGCGTCGTCATGTCGATCGCCCCCGCCAGCACCGGCAGCGCGCCGCCCACATGGCTCACCACCGACTCCACGACCAGCCGCCGCTGCCCGTCCGTCAGATACGCCGCCTCCGACGACGAGCCGAGCACGAACAGACCGTGCACACCGCCCGCCACCAGGTGGTCCACCAGCCTGAGCAGCGAGGGGACGTCGACCTCGCGGTCCGGTGTCAGGGGGGTGCAGACGGGCGGGACGACTCCGGTGAGGGGGGTCGGGACGGACGGCATGGGGGCTCCCTGGAGTTATTGCCTGACGTGCGACGCGTCGGCCGTGTCCGTGGCGTTGGCGGTGGCCGGTGAAGCGAGCGCCTGCGCGACGAGTTCCCGCGTGTGCTGCCCTTCTCGCACCGGATGATGGCAACGGAAGCGATGACCGGGCGCCGACGCGGCCACGGAGTCCGGCATCACCTCCGCGCACACCTCGTCCGCCTTCCAGCACCGCGTACGGAACGGGCAGCCGCTCGGCGGACGGGTCGCCGACGGGACCGGGCCCACGAGCGGGATCGGGTCGATGGGGTCGAGGAGGCCGGGGGTGGCCGAGAAGAGGGCGCGCGTGTACGGATGCCGCGCCCTGTCCGTCACCTCGTCCGCCGGGGCCTCCTCCACGATCCGGCCGAGGTACATCGTGATGACACGGTCGCTCATCCTCCGTACCGTCTGGATGTCGTGCGACACGAAGACGAGCGCCAGGCCCAGGCGTTCCTTCAGGTCCAGCAGCAGGTTGAGGATCTGGGCGCGCACCGACACGTCCAGCGCGCTCGTCGGTTCGTCCGCCACCACCAGGTCGGGGTCCAGGGCCAGCGCCCTGGCGATGGCGACCCGTTGGCGTTGACCGCCCGAGAGCTGTCCGGGCAGACCGTCCGCCAGCACGCGCGGCAGGCCCACCAGTGTCATCAACTCCCGTACCCGGTCCTCCCGTTCCGCGGGAGTCCCGCGCCTGTGCACGTCCAGCGGGTCCCGCAGGATCCGGCGGACCGTCAGGCGGCGGTTCAGGGCCGTGGCGGGGTCCTGGAAGATCATGCCGGTGCCCTCGCCGATCGCGGCACGTCGCGCGGACGGGTTCATGGTCCACAGGTCGTCGCCACGGAAGGACACCGTCCCGGCCGTGGGCCGCACCACCCCGACCAGCACCTTCGCCAGCGTCGACTTGCCGCACCCCGACTCGCCCACCACGCCCACCGTCTCGCCGGGCGCGATGACGAGGTCGGCGCCGGTGAGGGCGTACACCTTGTCCCGGGTGAGGACCCCGCCGGAGCGCGCCTTGTGGACGACGTGCACGTCGGAGACCTTGACCAGGTCGGTCATGTGACGGCTCCCTTCGAGCGGTCCGGCGCCGGGGCCGTGGTCAGGTCGATCGCCGGGTGGTGGCAGGCCGCCAGGTGGGTGCGGGCGCCGAGGAGGTCCGGAGTAGTCGTACGGCAGATGTCGGTGGCCGTCGGGCAGCGGTCGGCGAAGCGGCAGCCGGCCGGGAAGTCGGCGGGGGAGGGGACGACGCCCTTGATCTGGGTCATCCGTTCCTGCGCCGACTCCAGCGACAGGACACTGCCGAGCAGGCCGCGCGTGTAGGGGTGGGACGGGGACTCCACCAGGTCCGCCGTCACACCCGTCTCGACGATCTGGCCGCCGTACATGACGACCACCCGGTCCGTCACGTCCGCCACCAGCGCCAGGTCGTGCGAGACCAGGATCAGCGCGAAGCCCAGCTCCTCGCGCAGGCTCAGCAGCAGTTCGATGATCTGGGCCTGGACCGTCACGTCCAGCGCCGTCGTCGGCTCGTCCGCCACGATGAGCTTCGGGTCGCGGGACAACGCCATGGCGATGAGGACCCTTTGACGTTGACCGCCCGACAGTTCATGTGGATAGCTGCGGAGGGTGCGTTCGGGGTCGAGGCCCACCATCTCCAGCAGTTCGGCGGCAGTGCGCCTGCCGCCCCGCCGGACGACCTGCTTGAGCTGCGCCCGGATCGTCATCGCCGGGTTCAGGGACGACAGGGCGTCCTGGTAGATCATGGCCATGTCGTGGCCGAGGAGTTTGCGCCGTACGCGCATCGGCTCGGCCAGCAGGTCCCTCCGGTCGAACCGGACCCGGCCGCGTACCAGCGCGCCCTTCGGTTCCAGGCCCATCACCGCCAGCGCGGTCAGCGACTTGCCGCAGCCCGACTCGCCGACCAGGCCCAGGACTTCGCCGGGGTGGACGTCGAAGCTGATGCCGTCGACGATGTCCACGCCGTGATGGCGGTCCGCGAAGCCGATGGCCAGGTTCTCGACGGCGAGGACGGGCTGCCCGTCGGGGAGGGGGCGGGCCCGGGAACGCAGGCGTGCGGCGGCCTCCGTCAGCCCGGGGAGTTCGGTGATCCTGCCGCTGCCCGGCTCAGAGCCGGTGTCATGTCCCCGGCCGGGCGCCCGCCGCCTGGCACGCACGCTCGCCGCGTTGCCGGAAGGCCCTGGTAGCTCCTCCCCCACGCTCGGCTTCGCTCGCGCGGGGGGACCCCCATCGAGGACCTTCCGGCGCCTTGCGATCGCACGCACCAGACGACGCGCGCTGATCCGGCCGGGGATATGACACCGGCTCTCAGGGGTTTCGAGGCGGTCCTCTTCCCTCCTGGGCTCCACGTCGCGCGGGGCCGGTGCCGCCCACGCGTCGGAGACGCCCTCGGAGAGGACGTTCAGCGACAGGACCGTGACCAGCATCAGCAGGCCGGGGAAGACGGTGGCCCACCAGCCGCCCGTCAGCACCATGTTCTTGCCGTCGGCGATGACGCTGCCCCAGGACGGGTCCGGGGGCCGCACGCCCGCGCCGATGAAGGACAGGGACGCCTCGAAGACGACGGCCTCGGCGACCTGGACCGTGCAGAACACCAGCACGGGTGCGGCGCAGTTGATGGCCACGTGCCTGAGCACGATGTGCGGGGTGCGGGCGCCGATCACCCGCTCGGCGATCACATAGTCCTCGCCGTACTGATCGAGGACGTTCGCCCGTACGACCCTGGCGACGGGCGGGGTGAACAGGAACGCGATCGCGCAGATCAGGACGCCGATGCCGCCGCCGAAGACCGCGACCAGTACGGCGGCCAGGGCGATGCCGGGGAAGGCCATGACCACGTCCAGGCAGCGCATCAGCGTCTCGTCGACCGCCTTGCGCGAGGTGGCTGCGATCGCGCCGAGGAGGGAGCCCACGACCAGGGCGAGCCCGGTGGCGCCGAGGCCGATGGCCAGCGACCAGCGGGCGCCGTACATCAGGCGGCTGAGGATGTCCCGGCCGAGACTGTCCTGCCCCATCCAGTGGGCGGCGGACGGGTGTCCTGTGCCGTCGGCGAGCTGCTGCTGGTCGAGGGGGTCGTGCGGCGCGATCAGGGGGGCGAACACGGCCATGAGGACCACGACCGTCAGGAAGCAGACCGCGATCCGGGAGAGCATCGGCAGCCGGCGCCAGCCGCGCAGCCGGATGCCCGGCCGGGACATGACGTCCGTGAGGCGCTTGCGGGTGCTCAGTACGGGGCCGTCCATCAGGTCGCGTCCCTCAGTCGTGGGTTGACCAGCAGGTAGAGGATGTCGATGACGAGGTTCACGACCACGAAACCGGTCGCCGTGGTGAGCACCACGCCCTGCACGACCGCCGGGTCGCCGTTCTTCACGGCGTCGATCATCAGCTTGCCCATCCCGGGGAGGGAGAAGATCGTCTCGATGACGACGGCGCCGCCGAGGAGGTAGCCGACGCGCAGGCCGAGGACGGTGAGGGGGTTGATGAGCGCGTTGCGGAGCACGTTCCGGCCGACCACGACTCTCGGCGGCAGACCGCTGCCGATCGCCGTCCGCACGTAGTCCTTGTCGAGCTCCTCGACCACCGCCGTGCGCACGGTACGGGTGAGCTGGGCCGCCACCGGCAACGACAGCGCGAGGGCGGGCAGCGTCATCGTCCTCAGCCAGCCGGTGAAGGAGTCGGCCGGGTTGATGTACCCGCCGGTCGGGAACCAGCCGAGGTCCACCGCCAGGTACTGGATCATCAGCAGCGCCAGCCAGAAGCCGGGGGCCGCGACACCGGTCAGGGACACGACCCGGATGATCTGGTCGGGCAGCCGGTCGCGGTAGATCGCGGCGGTGACCCCGCCGAGCAGCGCGAGGACCATCGCGATGCCGAGCCCCATGAAGGTGAGCTGCATGGTGAGCGGCAGCGCGGTGGTGATCTGGTCGACGACCGGCGACCGGGTGAGTGCGCTCATGCCCATGTCGCCGTGGAGCAGATCCCCGACGAAGGCGACATAGCGGACCGGCAGCGGGTCCAGCAGGCCGTGTTCTTCACGGAACTGGTGCAGCTGCTCCGGGGTGGGGTTGGCGCCCTGGAAGAACGCGGACGCGGGATCGATGTCCGAGAACCTCATCACGAGGAACACGAACAGCACGATCCCGAGCATGAGCGGAACCAGCAGGGCGATCCGGCGGAGCAGAATGCGGACGACGGCGACCACGGACGAACTCCCGGAGGATTACTGGGACCACTTGGCCTGGAGCAGGTTGATGCCGGGGTACGGCTGTGCCCTTATCCCCGTCAGCCGCCCGGGGTCCCACGCGGTCATCAGCTCGTTGTGGACGACCGGGTAGAGAACGGCCTGCTCGGCGACGATGTCGATGTAGTCCTGGACCATGGCGCGCTTGCGGTCCGCGTCCGATTCCCGCGCCGCCTGGTCCATCTGCCTGAAGAGCCGCCGGGCGACGGAGTCGTCGGCCCACCGGGTGTACTGCATCCACAGGTTGGTGGGCGTGTAGTTGTAACGCATGATCAGATCGGCGTCGAGGCCGAACTGGTTGGGGTTCGAGGCGGCGGCGACGACCTGGTAGTCCTGCTTCTGGTCCATCTTGGTGAAGACGGCCGTGGTCTCCTGCGGGGAGAGGGTGGTCTCGACGCCGATCGCGTCCCACGACGCCTTGATGGTCGGCAGGCAGTCCACGATCCAGCTCACGTTCACCGCGAGGATCTCGACCTTCAGACCGCTGACCCCGGCTTTCTTCAGCAGGGCCTTCGCCTTGCCGGGGTTGTACCCGTAGACCGTCTTCGCCGGGCGGTAGGCGGGGTTGCCCTCGTTGAGGAACGAACTCGCCGGTGTCCCATGCCCCTTGAGTGCGACCTCGATCATCTTCTCGCGGTCGATGGCGTAGTGCAGGGCCTGGCGGACGCGTACGTCGTCGAAGGGCTGGTGCCTGGTGTTGAACATCAGGAAGAGGTTGTTCATCCCGGAGCCGCCCTCGACGGCCATACCGCCGCTCTTGAGCTGCTCGATGTTGGCGTACGGGATGTTGTCGGCGATCTGCGCGCCGGCGCTGGAACCGGAGATCTTCGCGACGCGCGAGGACGCGTCCACGACGGTCAGCCAGTTCATCTTCTCGAAGACCGGCGGACGCGGGCCGTTGTAGTCGTCATACGCCTCGAAGGTGGTGTTGGACTTCGGATGGTGCGCCGTCTGCCGGTACGGCCCCGAGCCGACCGCCTTGCCCTTGATCGCGTCGTCCCAGGCGCCCGGCCGGGAGAAGACGTGCTTCGGCATGATCTTCGCCAGCGTGAGCCGTGAAAGCCCTTCCGGAAAGGGGAACTTGAGCATCAGCTCGACATTCCGCGCGTCGATCTTCCGCACACCCTCCAGCCAGCCCGCGAAGAAACTCTTGGCGAGGGACTGCGTGTCCGGGTCGAGAATCCGCTCGTACACGAACACGACGTCGTCGGCCGTCACCGGCTTCCCGTCGTGGAACGTGGCACCGGGCCGCAGCTCGAACGTCCACGACGTACCGCTCAGGTCGCTCGGCACCTGCGTGGCGAGCGCCGCGTACGGCTCGCGCGAGATGGGATCGGTGTCGAGGAGCCCCTCGTAGATGTGGTTGTTGGCGGCCATCGAGAACGCGGACGCGGTCTGCGTGGGGTCCCAGCTGCCGTCGTTGCCGTACCCGATGACCGCCGTCAGCGTCCCGTTCTTCCCGCCACCGGTCTCATTGGTGGACTCCGGCCCGGACGAGCAGGCCGACAGCGACGAGGAGAGGGCAGCGGCCGCGCCCACCGCTCCGGAGCACTTCAGGAACGACCGGCGGTGCAGCGGTACGTCATGGGTCACGTCGCGCACGGTTCCTCCAGCAAGGAGTGGTCCGGTGAGTAGGAGATACGACGTCCTACGTCATAGGGGGCAGCGTGACCATAAGAGGGCGGGTGGGGGCGGTCAAGGAACCGCACACGAATGGCGTATTTTCCAAAGGTGCGAACAATGCCGGTATGAAATACGGATAGTCGGCGAGAAGTCGACGGCGGAATTCCCGGGCCGATCCCGGGGCCCGGGCGTATTCCATGCGTGCTCTCCGGGGAATTCCTCGGGACCTGAATCCGCTACCCTGACCGGATGACCGAACGCTGGAGGTCGACGGACCCCGGTGTGCTGCGCCTTCCCTCCGGTCGCCTGGTCCGCGGGCGCGCCCTGGGCCGCCCGCTCCCGGAGGGCCAGGCCCCGACGTACGCCGTCCACCTCCTCGGCAAGCAGCCGCCCGAAGTCCCCTGGGAGGCCCGCTGGTTGAGATGGCCGGACTTCCGCCTGCCCAGCAGTCGTACGGAGGCGGCGGAGGTCCTGCGGGAGGCGTGGGACCGGGCGGCCACCGACCTGGTCGAGGTCGCGTGCGGCGGAGGCCGGGGCCGTACCGGAACAGCGCTGGCCTGCCTGGCGGTCCTGGACGGCGTACCGGCGGCGGAGGCGGTGGACTTCGTACGGGGGCACTACGACCGGCACGCCGTGGAGACGCCGTGGCAGCGGCGCTACGTACGCGGTCACGAGCTGAGGCGCGAAGCGGGCGGCCCCGACGGTCGCTTGAGGTCCTGGGGCAGGGTCACCTCGTTACGGCTCCGATGAACTCCGTCCAGGCGGAAGAGCCGATCACGATGGTGGGACCGTGGGGGACCTTACTGTCGCGGACGGGCACGACGCCGGGGACTCCGTCGGCGACCTCGACGCAGTCGCCGCCGTTGCCGTCGCTGTAGCTGCTCTTGCGCCAGCGGGCGGCGCCGGGGAAGTCGTACGCGACCTCGACGCAACTGCCGCCGTTGCCGTCGCTGTAGCTGCTCTTGCGCCAGCATGCGTTGCTCAGGTCGTACTCGCGCATCGTCTGTGGTCCTCCGCCGCCGACTCGATCAGGGCCAGGGACGCCTCCGGCGACAGCGCGGCGGCCCTGATCAGATCGTATGCCGACTGCGCGCGCTTCACCACAGCCGGATCGTCCAGCAGATTCCCCGAATACACGGCTTCTGTATAGGCCGTTGGCGGTGCGTCCTCGAACTCCATGAGCTCCAGCATCCCGTTCATGAGCGCGTACGCCCCAGCCGCATACGGCAGCACCTGCACCAGCACCGTCCGCTCCCGGGCCAGCGCCGCGATGCGCTCCAGCTGCTCGGCCATCGCCGCGGCGCCGCCGACCGGGATGCGCAGCACGTTCTCGTGCAGGATCACCCAATACACGGGCCGTATAGCGTCCTTGAGGATGTGCTGGCGCTCCAGGCGCCCCGATACCTTGTCCCCGATGTACTCGTCCGGCGCGAACGGGTTCATCGCGAGCGTGACCGCCCGTGCGTACGCCGCCGTCTGCAACAGACCCGGCACCAACGCGGGCGCGAACTCGCAGATCTTCGTCGCCAGCGCCTCCAGCTCCGCCGCCTTCGCGAAGTAATCCGCGTACCGGTCGTCGTCAATCAGCTTTCGCCACGTACGCTCGAAAAAACCATCGGTTTGCAGCACCTCATCAATCCGCTTCGCCACATCCAACTGCGGCTTGCGAATGGCCTGTTCGAACTGCCCGATGTAGCCACCCGAGACGAATATCCGATCTCCCAGTTCGACTTGAGTGAATCCCGCGTCCTCCCTCCGGCGCTTCAGCTCGGTACCGAAGAACTCCCACGCGGCCTGTCGTGACGCATGTGAACCATTGGCCATGGCCAACCCCTTTGTACTGCCCTGCACTTGTAGGGCGCAGACTCCTGCCGAGTGTAGGCGCAGAGTGTCACGCTGGAGATGCAAAGAGTGAAACTCGGCGACTCAGGGGAGCAGCGTGAAGTCAGAACGTGAAGGACTCGGGGGGCGACACTCGGCGCGGTGCGTCGAAGAGGCGGAGGAAACGGTGAAGGAATTGCGGCTGGCGCTCGCGAGGGCCGGAATTGTGTTGCCGTCACTGGGGATCGACCCGGCAAGTCTTGCGCGGGAGGTGCCTCGTCCGCTGGTGCAATTGGGCGGCTGTTCCGTGGAGGTCGCGGCACGCCTCGCGGCGGCGTTGCGGTGAGCGCCGGCGGGCCGAGGCTGCCGGTCGGGTCGTACGCCGTGGACACCCGCACCGGGAGGGTGGGCCGCGTCATGGGGTACGAGGGGCCGTACGTTCAGCTGAGACCCGTGGGCGGCGGCCGGGAGTGGGACTGCGCGCCCGAGTCCGTGCGGACGGCGACGACCATAGAGCGCCTGCGCGCGGCGACGGCGTACGAGAACGCACGGAGCCGCGGGGAGGTCCCTTGAACGCGGCGACGAAGGCGCGTCGAAGGCGGCGGGAAAGGCGGCGACGCAGGCCGTCCCGGCGGAAGGTGCCCGACCGGCCCGGGGTGCGGGCGCCGTAGGCGAGAATGGAGCCCATGAGTCTGTTCCGCGACGACGGCATCGTGCTGCGCACCCAGAAGCTGGGTGAGGCGGACCGGATCATCACGTTGCTCACGCGGGGGCACGGACGGGTGCGGGCCGTGGCCCGTGGGGTGCGCCGTACCAAGTCCAAGTTCGGTGCCCGCCTGGAGCCCTTCTCCCACGTGGACGTCCAGTTCTTCGCGCGGGGGAGCGAACTGGTGGGCCGCGGGCTGCCGCTGTGCACGCAGAGCGAGACGATCGCTCCGTACGGTGGCGGGATCGTGGCCGACTACGCGCGGTACACGGCCGGGACGGCCATGCTGGAGACGGCCGAGCGGTTCACCGATCACGAGGGCGAGCCCGCCGTGCAGCAGTACCTGCTCCTGGTGGGCGGGCTGCGGACGCTCGCGCGCGGGGAGCACGCGCCGCACCTCGTCCTCGACGCGTTCCTCCTCCGTTCCCTCGCCGTGAACGGGTACGCGCCCAGCTTCAGCGCCTGCGCGAAGTGCGGGATGCCCGGACCGAACCGGTTCTTCTCCGTGGCCTCCGGGGGGTCCGTCTGCGTCGACTGCCGGGTGCCCGGCAGCGTCGTACCCTCGCCGCAGGCCCTCGAACTCCTCGGCGCGCTGCTTACGGGAGACTGGGAGACCGCGGACGCGTGCGAGCCGCGGTACGTCAGGGAGGGGAGCGGGCTGGTGTCCGCGTATCTGCACTGGCACCTGGAGCGCGGGCTGCGCTCGCTCCGGTACGTGGAAAAGTGAAAGCAAAGAAAGCAAGAAAGCAAAGGGAGACGAGAAGCACATGGCCGTACGCGGGATCCTGGGGCGCCGGCGCCACGAGTACAGGGCGCCGGAGCCGCATCCGTCCGGCGCCCGTGCACCCAAGCTCCCGGGGGAGCTGCTCCCCCGCCATGTGGCGATCGTCATGGACGGGAACGGGCGTTGGGCCAAGGCGCGGGGGCTGCCGCGGACCGAGGGGCACAAGGTCGGGGCCGAGCGGGTGCTCGATGTGCTGCAGGGCGCGATCGAGATGGGCGTCGGGGCGATCTCCCTGTACGCCTTCTCCACCGAGAACTGGAAGCGGTCTCCGGACGAGGTGCGCTTCCTGATGAACTTCAACCGTGACTTCATCCGCAAGACCCGGGATCAGCTCGACGAGCTCGGGGTCCGGGTGCGTTGGGTGGGGCGGATGCCCAAGCTGTGGAAGTCGGTGGCCAAGGAGCTGCAGATCTCCCAGGAGCAGACGAAGGACAATGACCGGCTGACGCTGTACTTCTGCATGAACTACGGCGGGCGGGCCGAGATCGCGGACGCGGCGCAGGCGCTGGCGGAGGATGTGCGGGCCGGGCGGCTCGATCCGGCGAAGGTCACGGAGAAGACCTTCGCGAAGTACCTCTACTACCCCGACATGCCCGACGTCGACCTCTTCCTGCGGCCCAGCGGCGAGCAGCGCACCTCCAACTACCTCCTCTGGCAGAGCGCCTACGCCGAGATGGTCTTCCAGGATGTGCTGTGGCCCGACTTCGACCGGCGCGACCTCTGGCGCGCGTGCGTCGAATTCGCCTCCCGTGACCGCCGCTTCGGGGGTGCCATCCCGAACGAGGAGCTGTTGGCGATGGAGGGGCGGCCGGAGGAGGACTGACGGACGACCCGGGGGTTGTTTTCGCCCCCGCCGCCCCTACCCGTCCCATCCCCCAGGGGCTCTGCCCCTTCGACCCCGCCAGGGGGCTGAGCCCCCTGGACCCCCAGGGGGTGGGTGGGTTGTCTGCGGGTGGGTGGGGTTTGCCGTGGTGATCGGACGCCGGACAAGCGGCCTCGCTCCCTGGCTGGGTGCGAGGCCGCTCTGCCCAAGAGTGTCGTCGGCTACGGCACGGATGCCCTTGCCGACGTGCTTCACGGGGTCGCGGGTCCCTTGTGGCGGTCGTGGAAGCCGTCGGTGCTCGGACTGCTGGAACAGCACGGCGTCCAGCACCTCGTCGCGACGGCTGTCCAGGTGCCGCAGGTACTTCTTCGCGGCCGTGGAGTCGCAATCGAGCCGCTCGCCGGGGTCGGGCGCGGTGCCCTTCAGGCCGGGCAGTCCGCCCCCGTACGTAGCTGTTCCGTGTCACGGAACCTTGACCGTTTGCCACTGAAGGTTGATCACCTGGGGAGGCACGTCAGCATTCGTCCGCACGGGACAGAGCTTCGGTGATCATGCGGGTGGCGAAGTCGTGGTCGTCGGTGATTCGGTTGATGTGCTCCGCGAGCAGGAAGGCGGTGGCTTCCAGGGGATTCATCTCGTCCTTGGTCCAGTCTCCGTACTGCTTGCGCCACAGGCTGGGGCTCAGGCCGGTACCTGCGGCGACGAGCAGGCCGGCCATGGTGGGGATGGCCTCGGGACGGATGCTCTTGGGCATCATGCGCATCGTGGCCACGAGGTTGGGCACCACGTACTCGATGACGTCCTTGTCGTGGTCCTCGTAGGCCATCCGCAGCCACTGCATGAACATGTAGATGAGCGTGCACGCGCCGTCCAGCAGGTCATCGACTCCGCTGGGACCCAAGGACGCGACGAACTGGTCGGTCAGCGCTTGTTGTTCGGCGTCGGTCTGGATCTTGTCGTCGTAGATGGTTTTGAGCCGAGAGTCGATCGCCATGAGGGCTGCGCCCACATCGCCGGCGGGAGCGTGCTGGGGGTCGCAGGGCGATGACACAGGATTCCTCCTCGGTTTACCGTGGGCAGTGCTGCGTGTCCGTACAGTAGTCGCCGACGATACGAGGGTCCGACGAATCCCGTGAAGGGCCTTCGGGTGGCTGTACTCAGATCGACCGAACGTGCTCCGAAACGGGCGAATACGAAACCCCGCCCGACACAGTGATCTACCAAGCGCAGGGCGCGATCTTTCACAGTGGTGGGCCGGGCATCGTCCTGAATCTTGAGGGCCAGGCGTACGTGGACGACACGACGTCCAGGTACCGGCTGCTGACCCCGCTGTCAGCGCCTGTGGCGTCCCGCGCGGACTCGGTCACCGTCGTTGAGCCGCAGGATCCCAGGATGGTGGGCCGGATCTGGAAGGCCATGGACCTCGGCGACACCAACACCCTGTCCGTGGTTCGCACGACATGGCTGGACCAGCAGACCCGGACCACCGGGAATCGCACGCCTGCCGGGGCGGGGTCGAAGGGGCGGCAGCCTCTGGGGATGGGACGGCTAGGGGCGGCGGGGGCGAAAACCCCTCACGCCCCCGCCGCCGCGCTCGCGCACTCCGCGCACGTCCCGAAGATCTCCACCGTGTGCGCCACGTTGACGTACCCGTGCTCCGTGGCGATCGAGTCGGCCCACGACTCGACGGCCGGACCCTCCACCTCCACGGCCTTGCCGCAGACGCGGCAGACGAGGTGGTGGTGGTGTTCCCCGGTCGAGCAGCGGCGGTACACGGACTCGCCGTCGGAGGTGCGCAGGACGTCGACCTCACCGGCGTCGGCGAGGGACTGGAGGGTGCGGTAGACCGTGGTGAGCCCGACCGAGTCGCCCTTGTGCTTGAGCATGTCGTGCAGTTCCTGAGCACTGCGGAACTCGTCGACCTCGTCGAGCGCCGCCGCCACGGCGGCCCGCTGCCGGGTGGAACGGCCTCGTACGGGTCCAGCGGTCGTCACCGTTGCCTCCTCACATCTGCGCCTTGCCGGGGCCATTGTGCCAGCCCGGACTGTGGGCGGTCAGACACCGGCCCCGTCGGAGGAGACCCGGCCGGCCGGAACGGTCTCCTGCCCGGGTCCGGGGATCACACACTCCGCCGGGTCCCCGGCCAGCTGTTCCAACGCCCGCGCCCGCCGCCGGGCCAGCGGTGTCGCCACCACCGTGAGCAGCAGGAACGCCCCGATCGTCAGCAGCACGATCGTCGCGCCGGGCGGCACGTCCTGGTAGTACGAGGTGACCGTACCGCCGATGGTCACGGACACCCCGATGGCCACGGCGATCGCGAACGTGGCGGCGAAACTGCGGGTGAGCTGCTGGGCCGCGGCCACGGGGACGACCATGAGCGCCGATACGAGCAGCAGGCCCACCACCCGCATGGCCACCGTCACCGTCACGGCCGCCGTCACCGCCGTCAGCAGGTTCAGCGCGCGTACCGGCAGCCCCGTCACCCGCGCGAACTCCTCGTCCTGGCTCACCGCGAAGAGCTGGCGGCGCAGGCCCAGCGTGACGAGGACCACGAAGGCCGCCAGCACGCAGATCGCCGTCACGTCCGACCGGCTCACCGTCGACAGCGAGCCGAACAGGTACGAGGTGAGGTTCGCGTTCGAGCCCGTGGGCGCGAGGTTGATGAACATCACACCGCCCGCCATACCGCCGTAGAAGAGCATGGCGAGGGCGATGTCGCCGCGGGTCTTGCCGTACCAGCGGATCAGCTCCATCAGCACCGCGCCGAGCACGGACACGGCCATCGCCATCCACACCGGGGACCAGGACAGCAGGAAGCCCAGGCCGACGCCCGTCATCGCCACATGGCCGATGCCGTCGCCCATCAGGGCCTGGCGGCGCTGGACGAGGTAGATGCCGATCGCGGGGGCGGTGACGCCGACCAGGACCGCGGCGAGCAGGGCCCGCTGCATGAACGCGTAGTTCAGGATCTCCATCAGCTCAGCAGCCCCGTCTGGATCGGTTCGGCACCGTGAGCCGCGTGCGGGTGTACGTGGTCGTGGCCGGGCAGGGCGTGCTGGCCGACCGCCTTCGGGGGCGGGCCGTCGTGCAGGACGCAGCCGTCGCGGAGGACGACCGCGCGGTCGATCAGCGGCTCCAGGGGGCCGAGTTCGTGCAGGACGAGCAGGACCGTCGTACCGGCGGCGACCTGTTCCCTGAGCGTGTGCGCCAGCACCTCCTGGCTGGCCAGGTCGACGCCCGCCATGGGCTCGTCCATGATCAGCAGTTCGGGTTCGGAGGCGAGGGCACGGGCGATGAGGACGCGCTGGTGCTGGCCGCCGGAGAGGGCGTTGACGGAGTCCTTGGCGCGGTCCGCCATGCCGACGAGGCCGAGGGCACGGCGTACGGCGTCGTGGTCGGCCCTGCGGAGGAGGCCGAAGCGGGCGCGGGAGAGCCGGCCGGAGGCCACGATCTCGGTCACCGTCGCGGGCACGCCGCCCGCGGCCGTCGTGCGCTGCGGTACGTATCCGACGCGCCGCCAGTCGCGGAAGCCGTGGCGCGGGGTGCCGAACAGCTTGATCTCGCCGTCGCTCACCGGCACCTGGCCGATGAGCGTACGGACGGCGGTGGACTTGCCGGAACCGTTGGCGCCGAGCAGCGCGACGACCTCACCGCGGTGCACGGTGAGGTCGATGCCGCGCAGGACACGGCGCGAGCCCAGCTCGGCGTGGACGCCGCGCAGGGATATGACGGGCTCGCCGCTCATGCGCTCATGCCTGCTTCCTCCGAACCACGGTCACTTGGCGCCCAGTGCGGTCTGCAGCGCCTTGAGGTTGGCCTCCATGACCGAGATGTAGTCGTCGCCCCGGGACTTTTCGGTGATGCCTTCGAGCGGGTCGAGGACGTCCGTCTTGAGCCCGGCGTCGGCGGCGAGGGTCTTCGCGGTCTTGTCGGAGACCAGTGTCTCGTAGAAGACGGTGGTGACGCCGTCCGCCTTCGCCTCCTCCTGCAACTCCTTGATCCGCGCCGCGCTCGGCTCGCTCTCCGGGTCCAGGCCGGAGATGGCCTCCTGGGTCAGGCCGTAGCGCTCGGCGAGGTAGCCGAAGGCCGCGTGGTTGGTGAAGAAGACCTTGCTCTCGGTGTTCTTCAGGCCGTCCTCGAACTGGGTGTTGAGGGCGCCGAGCTTCTCGACCAGGTCCTCGGTGTTCTTCTTGTAGTCCGCCGCGTTGTCCGGGTCGGCCTCCTCGAAGGCCTTGCCGACGCCCTCGGCGACCTCGGCGTACTTGACCGGGTCCAGCCAGATGTGCGGGTCGAGCGCGTGCTCCTCCTCCTCGGACTCCTCCTCGGCGTGCTCCTCCTCGCCCTCGTGGCTGTGCTCGGTGTCGCCGTGGTCCTCCAGCGTGGTGAGCGTGGCCGCGTCGATCTTCGTCGTGACCTCGGACTGGTCCACCGCCTCGTCGACGGCGGGCTGGAGGTCCTTGAGGTAGAGCACCGCGTCCGTCTCCTGGAGCTCCGCGGTCTGCTTGGCGCTGAGTTCCAGGTCGTGCGGCTCCTGGCCGGGCGCGGTGAGGCTGGTGACGTTCACGTGCTCACCGCCGATCTGCTCGGCGAGGAACTCCATGGGATAGAACGACGCGACCACGTCGAACTTGTCCGTGTTGCCCGACGCGGCGGACGAGTCCGAGCAGGCGGAGAGGGTGCCGAGACCGAGGGCGGTGGCCGCCGTGACCACGATCGCGGATATATGGGGTCGTCGTACGTTCATGACAGTCATTTTCAGCTCTTCTGGAAATCATTGTCAACAAGCTGTCTTGTGATCCTCGCTTCATCCCGGTATGGGACCGGTGCGTGATCGGTGACGGACCGGGTGACGGTCCAGAGGTCCGAACCGATTTGATTGGAGGGCAGGCCCCGCCGGTAACCTGAAGCATTCGCTCTGAAGCGCAGCCGCTCCGCCGTGGAACGCAGCCGTGGAACACAGCCGCGAACGCAGCTGTGGAGCGCATCCGCTTCGTCGCCCGTCGTCGTAATGAAGAGAGCACCGTGGCCGCCGACAAGATCGACACCATCGTCAGCCTGAGCAAGCGCCGTGGCTTCGTATTCCCGTGCAGCGAGATCTACGGCGGTCAGCGCGCCGCCTGGGACTACGGACCGCTGGGTGTCGAGCTCAAGGAGAACATCAAGCGTCAGTGGTGGCGCTACATGGTGACGTCGCGCGAGGACGTCGTCGGTATCGACTCGTCGGTGATCCTGGCCTCCGAGGTGTGGGTCGCCTCCGGGCACGTCGCCACCTTCACCGACCCGCTCACCGAGTGCACCTCCTGCCACAAGCGGTTCCGCGCGGACCACCTGGAGGAGGCGTACGAGGCGAAGAAGGGCCGCCCCCCGGAGAACGGCCTCGCGGACGTCAACTGCCCCAACTGCGGCAACAAGGGCCAGTTCACCGAGCCCAAGCAGTTCTCGGGCCTGCTCTCCACCCACCTCGGCCCGACCCAGGACTCCGGCTCGGTCGCCTACCTGCGCCCCGAGACCGCGCAGGGCATCTTCACCAACTTCGGCCAGGTGCAGACCACTTCGCGCCGCAAGCCGCCGTTCGGCATCGCCCAGATGGGCAAGTCGTTCCGCAACGAGATCACGCCGGGCAACTTCATCTTCCGTACCCGCGAGTTCGAGCAGATGGAGATGGAGTTCTTCGTCAAGCCGGGCGAGGACGAGAAGTGGCAGGAGTACTGGATGGAGCAGCGCTGGGGCTGGTACACCGGCCTGGGCCTGCGTGAAGAGAACATGCGCTGGTACGAGCACCCGCAGGAGAAGCTCTCCCACTACTCGAAGCGGACGGCGGACATCGAGTACCGCTTCCAGTTCGGCGGGAACGAGTGGGGCGAGCTGGAGGGTGTCGCCAACCGCACGGACTACGACCTGGGCGCCCACTCCAAGGCCTCCGGCCAGGACCTCTCCTACTTCGACCAGGAAGCCGGCGAGCGCTGGACCCCGTACGTCATCGAGCCCGCCGCCGGTGTCGGCCGCGCCATGCTGGCGTTCCTCCTCGACGCCTACATCGAGGACGAGGCCCCGAACGCCAAGGGCAAGATGGAGAAGCGCACGGTGCTGCGCCTCGACCCGCGCCTCGCGCCGGTCAAGGTCGCGGTGCTGCCGCTGTCCCGCAACCCGGAGCTGTCCCCGAAGGCCAAGGGGCTGGCCTCCGCCCTCCGCCAGCACTGGAACATCGAGTTCGACGACGCCGGCGCCATCGGCCGCCGCTACCGCCGCCAGGACGAGATCGGTACGCCGTACTGCGTGACCGTCGACTTCGACACGCTCGACGACGATGCGGTGACGGTGCGTGAGCGGGACTCGATGAAGCAGGAGCGGGTGTCTCTGGACCAGATCGAGGGGTACCTGGCGGGGCGGTTGATCGGCTGCTAGTCCATCCGTAAGGCCCCGGTTTCGTCACGTCTGTGGTGGATGTGACGGGACCGGGGCTTTTTCCTGTGCGGCCAGGGGTGCCGAAGGGGTGGCACCTACGCCACGCAGAACTCGTTCCCCTCCGGGTCCCGCATGAGCCACCAGTGCCCCGCCGGTCCCTTGTCCACCTCGCGGACGCGGACCGCACCGAGGGTCTCCAGGCGGCCGACGAGGGCGTCGCGGTCGCCGGGTTCGGCGTGGACGTCGATGTGGAGGCGGTTTTTCACCGTTTTGGGTTCGGGGACGTCCTGGAAGAGCAGCCGGCGGCCCTTGCCGATACCGGTGAAGGCGTCGTACGGGTCCTCGGGGTGCCGCACGGCGGCGTAGCCGCGGAAGACGCGGTGGCCGTGGTGCTCGGCGACGGCCGCCTCGGGGAGGGCGCCCGTGGCGAGCAGCTGCTCGATCAGCTTGCTCGGGTCCTCCACCTCGTACTCCAGCGCGGCGGCCCAGAAGTCCGCCAGGGTCTGGGCGTCGTGCGTATCGATGACCAGTTTCCAGTTCAGTGCCGTCATGTAACCAGTTATATTGGTTACATGGCGTCTTGGTCCACAGCATCAGCGGGAACGGGCGTGTCGGGCATCCCGATGCGGTCCCACACGGGGACCGCCTACCGCTTCGACCCGGGCACCCTCTGCCTCGAACTCCTCACCACCGGCGGCCCGGGCGCCTTCGCCCGCTACGAGGTGCTGCACACCCCCGCCGACCTGATTGCCTGGGCCGGGCGCTCCCGGCTCACCCCCACCCCCGAGCTGGCGCTCACGGAACACGACGTGCCGTACGCCCGCCGACTGCGCGACGCCCTCTTCCGTACGGCCGTGACGCGGGCCCACGGCGGACTGCCCGAGCTGGGTGTCCCGGAGGCCGGGCAGGACGACCTGGACGTCATCAACGAGGCCGCAGCCCGGCCGCCGCTCGCCCCCGCCGTCGGAGTGGACGGCACACGGGGCTGGGCGGCCGGGGCGGCAACCGGGGCGCAGCTGCTCTCCACCGTGGCCCGGGACGCCGTCGACCTGCTCACCGGGCCGTACGCGCACCGCATCCGCATGTGCTCCGGTGAGCGCTGCTACCTCCTCTACGTCGACACCTCCCGCCCCGGCCGCCGCCGCTGGTGCTCGATGGAGCACTGCGGCAACCGCCACAAGGTGCGGGCCCTGCGCGCGCGCCGCTCCGAGGAGGAATCACTCGGGGAAGGTGACCAACCATGACCACCGGACTCACGAAGGACGCCGGCCGGCAGATCGGCGTCTCCCGCACACTGCCCCAACCGCCCTCCGTTGTATGGGAGTTCATCAGCGGCCCGCGCGGCCTGGAACTGTGGCTCGGCCCCGGCGCCCGACTCGTGCCGGAGCGCGGCGCGCCGTACGAGACCGCAGAGGGCATCGGCGGCGAGGTGCGCGGCTACCGCCCGGGTGACCGCGTCCGCGTCACCTACGGCGACACGACCGTCCAGGTCGCCGTGACGGCCGCCGAGGGCGGCAGGACCGTACTCCGCTTCCACCAGGAACGCATGGCGAGCGCCGAGCAGCGCGAACGCCAACGGGCCCACTGGCGGCGGGTGATGGACCGGGTCGCCGCCGCCCTCGACGAACGGGCCTGACGCGGCGGGGGACTGTCGGGGGACTCACGTGTCCCTCGGGTCCACCGTCGCCTGGTGGGCCTCGGCGAGGTGGTCCGCCGCCTTCAGCCACGGCAGGAACTGCGCGCCCTTCCGCCAGCCGCACGTATCGCATCTGACCGTGCGCTGCACGCCCGAGCGCATGACCCGCACGGTGTGCTCGCGCCCGTGCTGGTCCCAGCGGCTCACCTTGCTCGTGTTGATCTGCAGCATGACGCCTCCGGACGACAGTTCGGGGATGCCTGTCCGCAAGGAGTGTGCAGCAAGGTCAAGATCAACGGGGTGTCTCGCGGCGTGAGTTGGCCTACCCGAGGGCAGTCGCTCAACTTGTGGGCGGGGCCACCTGGCCTGGGCCGACCTCCTGGACGAAGCCGCGGTGCTGCAGACCGAGTACGAGCGGGTGTGCGCCCGCATCCGCCGCCTCAACCAGGCACTGGCCCGGGCGGCGGCGCGTCCTGCGAGACCGGGAGTGCCCGTCCCAGGCGGGCGAGCGGGGACAAGGCCATCAGCACTGGGGAGAGCATCATGCCTGCGGCCGTCACGAGGAGGCTGGTGCGCAACCCCCACTCCATCGCGAGAAACCCACCGAGCAGGGAGCCGAGCGGGGCCATCCCCATGCCGACAAACGTGATCGTCGCGGCCGCGCGGCCCTGCATCCCGTCCGGAGTGACGGCCTGCCGCACCGCCATGACCGTGACATTCACCAACTGGCCAGCGGTCCCGAACACGAAGTTGATCGCCAGGAGCGCGGAAACCGTCACCGCCGAGGAGCCGTGCAGCGCAGGCACACACAGGAACACACCGTCGCCGAGTGCCGCCGCGGACACGAGCACCGCGCCGTAACCGAACCGGCTCGGCAGGCGAGCGGCCAGCACCGAGCCCAGCAGCGCGCCCGGCCCCATCGCCGCAAGCGCCAGCCCGACGGCGGTGCCCGACAAGTGCAGTTCCCGCGGCAGGAAGAGCAGATAGACGGTCATCATGGCCGCCAAGGAGAACTGGAAGGCGGCCGAGGCGAGGCACACGGTCCGCAGCGAGGTATCGCTGACGACAAAGCGGAGGCCCTCATGGATACGCCGCCAGACCCGAGGGGGACGTTCCGAGCGTTCCGGGATCGATTCGGTCCGACGGATCCGCCGGATCGACAGGAACGACAGCGCGAAAAACAGCGCGCTGGAGGCGGCAGCGATCGGCGCCGACAGCAATGACACCAACGCACCGCCGAGGGCGGGCCCGCCGATCTGCGCCGCGGACCGGCTGCCCTCGAGCGCGCTGTTGCCCTGCAGCAACTGATCGCGTCTCACCAGTCGTACGAGAGACGCCTGATAGGCCACGTCGAAGAACACGGACAGCGCCCCGACGGCGAAGGCGACCACGAGCAGTGGGGGCAGACCGAGCCAACCGAGGAGACCGGCCACGGCGGCGGCGCCCAGTATCAGGGTTCGGCCGGCGTCCGTCACCACCATCACCGTGCGGGTCCGCCACCGGTCCACCCACGCGCCGACGAAGAGCGAGAGCAACAGGAGCGGCGCCTGCCCCACCGCGCGCAGGACGCCCAACTCGCCGGCGCCGGCGTTGAGCGTCAGGACGGCGAAGAGCGGGAGAACGATCAGAGTGGTGTGTTCGCCGAGTTGGGAGGCCGTCTGACCCACCCAGAGTCTGCGGAAGTCGCGATCCCGCCACAGACTTGGCGGAACAGGTCGACTGGAATCGGATACAGCGGAGGAAGCGGACGGCACGAAGATCCCTTGGATTGCCGACGACGAGGCCCATCACCCGGCGCACACCAGGTGCGCCTGCGATTCAGGCAGGGGAAGGCTCGCTGTGCCGCAACATCAAGGGCAGCACGCGATGACAGGCCGATCACGGCCTACAACGTCAACGCGCGCTCGGACGACTGGGCATGTCTCGGCTCCTGGTGGGTCACTCGCTGCACCCGAACACTAGCCCTCGGCGACCCGGCGCGAAAGGCGATTAACGCCCGCGGCGGACAGCCAGGCCCCAGTTCCGGCCTGCCGTCGCACCTCCGATCCGGGACTCTGCATAGCCCGGATCAAGAGCATCCGCTCACGGTGCTCCCGGCAGATCGTGCCGTACAAATCGACCTTCGAGGCTCCCCCACGGAACCTGTCGGCGACGCTCACGATCAGCAGACTCATGCAGCAGATCGCGAGCACGAGCAGACGACAACGGTGGCTGAGCTCGGGCATACGTTCCACCGTACAACTAAGTCGATAGTGCGCCTAACTAATGAATTGCGGGCTTTTGAGCGTCTACGGAGTACGCGACAATAGGGGAATGCCCGCGCCCACAAACCCCGTGCAGATCCCTGTGCAGCGTCTCACACGGAGCCCTCTGCAGATCGGTCCGCACCCCGTCCGGCCGCCCGTCGTCCTGGCCCCCATGGCCGGGATCACGAACGCGCCCTTCCGCACCCTGTGCCGGGAGTTCAGCGGGGGCAAGGGCCTCTTCGTGAGCGAGATGATCACCACCCGGGCGCTGGTCGAACGCAACGAGAAGACCATGCAGCTGATCCACTTCGACGCGACCGAGACGCCGCGCTCGATCCAGCTGTACGGCGTGGACCCGGCGACCGTCGGCAAGGCCGTCCGCATGATCGCGGAGGAGGACCTCGCCGACCACATCGACCTCAACTTCGGCTGCCCGGTCCCGAAGGTCACGCGGAAAGGCGGCGGCTCCGCCCTGCCCTACAAGCGGAACCTGCTGCGCGCGATCCTGCGGGAGGCCGTGAGCGGGGCGGGCGACCTCCCGGTCACCATGAAGATGCGCAAGGGCATCGACGACGACCACATCACCTACCTCGACGCCGGGCGCATCGCCGTCGAGGAGGGCGTGACCGCGATCGCGCTCCACGGGCGGACGGCCGCGCAGCACTACGGCGGTACGGCCGACTGGGACGCCATCGCCCGGCTGAAGGAGCACGTGCCCGAGATTCCGGTGCTCGGCAACGGCGACATCTGGTCCGCCGAGGACGCGGTACGGATGGTGCGGGAGACCGGGTGTGACGGGGTCGTGGTCGGGCGTGGGTGCCTGGGGCGGCCGTGGCTGTTCGCGGATCTGGTGGCGGCCTTCGAGGGGCGGGGCCAGGCCCGTGCCGGAGGCACTGATGGATGCAGCGCCCGCCCGACGCTCCGCGAGGTCGCCGAGGTGATGGTCCGTCACGCTACCCTGCTCGGCGAGTGGATCGGCGACAACTCCCGTGGCGTCATCGACTTCCGCAAGCACGTGGCCTGGTACCTCAAGGGCTTCGCCGTCGGCTCCGAGATGCGCAAGCGGCTGGCGATCACGTCGTCCCTCGACGAACTCCGTTCCGGGCTCGGCGAGTTGGACCTCGACCAGCCCTGGCCGACCGGCGCCGACGGGCCGCGTGGCCGTACCTCCGGCAATAACCGGGTCGTCCTGCCGGACGGTTGGCTCAAGGACCCGTACGACTGCGCGGGCGTGAGCGAGGACGCGGAGCTGGACACCTCCGGGGGCTGAGCCGGGCGCATCGGGGGGCTGGTTTCCGCGGGCGCGTCGCGGCGCGCGGCCTGCGTGCGCCAGCGCCCTTTCCTCTCATTTCTTTGCATCGGCCGCTCTTCGGCTGTTTTACCGCCACCTGGACTGTTGGCCCGAAAGGTCGGGTAGCGCCGGTCCATGGACTGGACGCCTTCGTACGTCGGCCCCTGCGTGCCGTACGTCTCCTACGCCCTGACCGTCCTCGACCGCCTGGTGCCGGCCGGCACGCGCTGCGCGCTCATCGACGCACCCCTGCACTCGGGCGTCGGCGACAGCGCGATCTGGCTCGGCCAGCGGGCACTGCTCCACGCGCTGGGGGCCGAGGTGCGCTACGCGTGCGACCGGATGTCGTACGACGCCGGGCAGCTGGCCGCCTGTGTGCCGGACGGGCCGATCCTGCTGACGGGCGGGGGCACCCTCGGCGATGTGTGGGAGGCCGGCCAGCTCCTGCGCGAACAAGTCATCCGCGACTTCCCCGACAGCCGGGTCGTCCAACTGCCCCAGTCCATCCACTTCATCGAGCACGCCAACCTGACCCGCGCCCGCCGGGTCTTCGACGCCCACCCCGACCTCACGCTGCTGCTGCGCGACCTGCACAGCCTGCGCCGCGCCCGTACGGTCTTCGAGGCACCCGCGCTGCTCGCCCCCGACCTGGCGTTCGCGCTCCCGCTGGCCGTCCTGGCGTGCGCCGACGGTGACGCCTCGCACGACGTCGTCTGGCTGGCGAGGCAGGACAAGGAGTCGGCCCGACGCGCCGGACGACTCCCGGACGGCGCACACGTCTTCGACTGGACCCGCGAGCCCAGGGGCGACGGGGCCTGGCGGCAGGCGAAGGAGGCCCTGTGGCGCAGCCGGGCACGCGCCCTGTGCCGGGCCCGCTCCGGCGACCCGGCCGGCGCCATGCCCGCCCTCCTCGACGCCTACGACGGCCTCGCCCTCCTCCAACTCCGGCGTGGCTGCCGGTTGTTGCGGGCAGGGCGGGTGGCCGTGACCGACCGCCTCCACGGCCATGTGCTCAGCCTGCTCCTCGGCTTACCGCACGTCCTCATCGCCGACCGGTACGGCAAGGCGCGGCACTACTGGGAGACGTGGACGGCGCGCAGGGCTCCAACCACTCCGGACGCGGCGGCGATGTGGGCATGGTCGGAAGGAGAGGCGAGGGAAGCAGCGGTCCGGCTGCTGGCTGAGCTGAGGTGAGCGCGCCCCAGGGGCGCGGGGCTGTGACATTTTGCGGCTCCGCCGCGTGGGCGCGACCAGCCACAAACCGGCCCGCAGTCTCCCAACGACCCTTATCGGCACCCACGAACAGAGCCCTCAGGCCCCACCCACCGCCGTCAACAACGCCAACGGCGCCGCCGCCGACCTCGATTCCCTCACGCACGCATGCGGATACGGCACAGGCTCCGCATAAGCCCCCCGCCCGTACCCGGCGAGTACCTCGGGCAACCGATGCCCCGTGGCCGCCGCCGCGTCGACCAGCGCATGGGCGACCGTACGAGCCTCGTCATGCAACCCGTACCGCGCCAGCCCCAACGTGATCAGCGCATTGTCGTGCGGCCAGACCGACCCCCGGTGATACGACAGCGGATGGTACGCCGCCTGCCCGGAGGCGAGCGTCCGCACGCCCCAGCCGGAGAAGAAGTCGGACTCCAGCAACCGCCGCCCCACCAGTTCCCCGTACTCCTTGTCCAGCAACCCGGACCACAACAGATGCCCCGCGTCCGAGGCGAGAGCGTCGACGTGGTTGCCCTCGCCGTCCAACGCCAGTGCGGGGAAGGCGCGTTCGGCCATCCAGAAGTCCCGCTGGAACCGGTCGCGCAGGTCACCGGCCGCCTGCTCCAGCAGCGCAGCGTACGTCTCGTCCTCCCACACCGTCCGCGCCAGCCACGCCGTGCGGCGCAGCGCGTCATATGCGTATCCCTGCGCGCCCGCCGCCATCACCGGCCCGCCGGGTCGGCTGCCGTCGGCGGAGCAGATGGCGCCGGGGGAGTCCTTCCAGTTCTGGTTGGCGAGGCCGCCCTGGTCGGCGCGGTAGACGAGGTAGCCGCGGGAGGTGAGGCCGCCGTGGTCGAGCATCCAGCCGATGGCGGCGCGGGCGTTGGGCTCCAGGCGGCGGGCCAGCGCCAGGTCGCCGGTCTGGTCGACGTACGCGCCGAGCAGCACGAGGAACAGCGGGGTCGCGTCCACGGAACCGTAGTAGCGCCCGTACGGCACCTGCCCGAAGTGCGCCAGCTCTCCGTGCCGTACCTCGTGCACGATCTTGCCGGGCTGGGCCACGGCGTCCACGCCGACCTCGGTCGCCTGGGTCGCGGCGAGCGCGGGCAGGGTGGCGGCGGCGAGGCCGGGGCGGTAGGGGAGGGCGAAGAGGGAGGTCAGCAGGGCGTCACGGCCCAACAGGGTGAGGAACCAGGGGACTCCGGCGGCCGGGACGCGAAGTTCCCGCCCGTCGGGGCCCGTTGCGGGGACCTGGAGCGCGGCGAGGTCGGCGAGGCCGCGCGAGCAGGCCGCCGCGAGCTCCGGCCAGCCGGTGGGGAAGGGCACACCCTGGGCGAACTCGCCTTCCAGGGCGAGGAGTTGCTCGTTGGCGGCGGTGGGGGAGCGCGGTACGCGCACAGCGCGACGCTCACCGTGCGGGCGGGCGATGACCCGCAGTATCAGCTCCGCCGAGCCGTGCGGTTCGAGGTCCAGGGCCCAGACGAGGCGGCGCGCGCCGGTGCCCGTCTCCTCGACGGCGTCGGGGGCGGGCTCGGAGCGGACGGTGGTGCAGGACTTCCACTCGCCGCGCCGGTAGGTGAACTCCACGCCGTCGTCGAGGACTTGGCGGCGGCGTACGGCGCCGGTCTTGGCGTACGTACGGTGGTCGGAGCGCAGCTCGAACTGGTCGGTGAAGTCCGCGTCGGCGGTGACCGCGATGCGGACCGTGGTCGGCACCGGGCGGTTGCTGGTGACGCGCAGCGACTCCACGAACGCGCCGTCGGTGACGGCCTGTTCGCGGAAGAACGTGTACGCGGCCGGTTCCTGGCGGCCGCCGCGCGGCACGAGCACACACCGCGCGGTGTCGCCGCCGGCCACCGGCGTGAGCGTCTCGGGCACGGCCCCGTCGACCGTGAGCTGCCAACGGCTGAGGTGGCGGGCGTCCCGTACGAATAACCCGTCCGGCGCACCACCGCCCCGTACTCCGCTGATGTCCCCGCCGTCGCCCACGGCGGCGAACGTCCCGCCGCGCACGAGCAGATGATGCCGGTCCGTCATCGCCGGTCCCCTCCCGTGTCCTGCGTGTCCTGCGTGTCCTTCATGTCGAACGTGAACGCGAACGTGCCGATCACCGCGCCGGGCAGGCCGATTTCCCCGGCCTTGTGGTCTCCGTGATCCCCATGGCTCGCGTGATCCCCGTGATCCCTGCGATCTCCGCGATCCCTGTGGTCCCTCTGTTCCCCCTGGCCCCCGTGCCCCGTGTCCTGGTGCAGCAGGTCGAGCGTCAGCGCGGCGGTCCAGCTGAACCCGAGCGCTCCGCAGGCCTCACCGGTGTACGGGTCCACGTACTCGGCGAACCCGGACGCCCCCGCCGTGTCCAGCACCGCGGCCCGCAACGTGTCCGCCCGCGCCCGCTCCCCGTGCAGCCGCAGCCCCCGCTCCAGCAGCCAGTTCGTATTGAACCAGGCCGGCCCACGCCAGTACCGGTGCCGGTCGAAGGCCTCCCCGGTGAGGTCGTAGCTCGGGACGAGGCGTGTCGTGCCGCCGAGCCCGAAGTGCGGGCCGGACATGGTCCGCACGAGGGTGGCGGTGACCTCGCGGGGGAGGGTGGGCAGGAGCAGCGGGACGAGCCCGGAGACGCTGCGCTCGGGGATGAGCGTGTCGGTCACCGCGTCCCGGCAGAAGAACATCCCTTCCGCCGGGTCCCACAGCCGCTCCACCAGCGCCGCCGTCAGCCGCTCCGCGCGCGCGTGCCGGGCCGTCCCCGTCGCGCCCAGCTCCTTCGCGATCCGGGCCAGCGCGTGCTCGGAGGCGATCAGCAGGGCGTTGAAGGCGGGGTCCTCGACGGCGAACCGGCCCCTGCCGTCGGCGTACCCCTCTTCCCGGTATCCGTCGGCGTACCCTCCGTCCCGGTGCCCGTCCGCATACCCCCCGTCCCGGTACTCCGTCGCCAGCCGCACATACCGCCCGTAGTCCAGATCCGTGGGCCGGTCCTCCGCCGCCCCGTGGCCGAGGTCGGCGCGGCGGAAGGAGCGGGCCGGGGCCGGGGTGATGCGGGAGAGCGGGGCGTCCCAGCACGGGGAGTTGTCCATGCCCTGCTCCCAGGGGTGGACCACCGAGGCGAGGCCACCACCGCCCAGGTCGCGGCGGTGCAGCAGATAGCGGTGCCAGGCGGCGAGGCGCGGGTAGACCCGGGGCAGGAAGCCGCGCGCCCGGGACAGGCCCGGGTCGGCCCGGTGGACGAGCCACGCGGCCAGCGCGTGCACCGGTGGCTGCACGATGCCCGAGGTCTGCACGGTGCGCGGGGCGCCCGCAGCGCGCCCCGCGGTCGAGGAGCGCCAGAAGTCGGGGCTCGGGAAGTACGCGTCGAGGGGCACGGAGGGGTTGAAGACGATGTGCGGGATCCGGCCGTCGCCCCACTGGGCGGCGAGCAGCGTCTCCAGCTCCGTCTGGGCCCGGAGCGGCGACAGATGCCGCAGCCCGATCGCGATGAATGCCGAGTCCCACGACCACTGGTGCGGATACAGTCCGCGCGAGGGCACCGTCGAGGCACCCGTCCAGTTGCCCTCCAGCACCCCGGCCGCCCGGGAGTGGAGAGAACCCGCCACCGCGGCCGGATCGTATACGGCAGGTACCTGCGAGACGCGCGTTCCGGAATGCCCGGCCCCGCCCGGACCGTTCCCCCGGCCTCCCGGACCGTGCCCCCGGCCTCCCGGACCGTTCCCCCGGCCTCCCGGACCGTGCCCGATCTCACCGGTGCCGACCGCGGGTGGTGAGGTCGGGGTGAACGCGGGGCCGGAAGTGCCTGCGCTTCCCGTGTGACGAGTGGTGAGCTGGGTTGTGCGGTCCACGCTGGGCTCCCCGATGACGTCGGGCCGACCGGTTCGGCAGTGGCTACCGTAGGGTTACGTCTATTTAACACGCAAAACTCAATATGTAATGCAGAGTTGGTGAACGCAAGGGGGTGCGCATGAGTGGAAGGGCCGTGAAGGTGGGCAGTCACGCCGGAGCCGGAGATCTGCTGGACCTGGTCCGCAGCGGCCGGGCCACCACACGCGGCGCGCTCCAGCAGGCCACGGGCCTGTCCCGGGCCACGGTCGGCCAGCGCCTCGACCGACTCTTCCGCGCCGGGTGGCTCCGCGAGGGCGCGGGCGGCCCGGTCGATTCACCCCTGGGCGGCCGTCCCTCGATCACTCTGGAGTTCGACGACGCCCACGCCGTCGTCCTCGCCGCCGACCTCGACACCCGCCACGCCCGCGCCGCCGTCCTCTCCCTCACCGGCGAGATCCAGGCCGAGCACACGGGCACCCTGGTCATCGAGGAGGGCCCCGATGCCGTACTGGGCGAACTGGGCCGGTGGTTCGCCGACCTGCTGGTGAAGGCGGGCCGGCCGGCGGACGCGGTCTGCGGCATCGGCCTCGCCGTCCCCGGCCCCGTCGACACCGACACCGGCCGCGTCGTCCAGCCGCCGATCATGCCCGGCTGGGACGGCTACGACATAACAGGCCGCCTGTCCCGCGCCGTCACCGAGCACGCGGGCGGCCCCGCCGACCTCCCGGTCCTCGTCGACAACGACGCCAACCTCATGGCGTACGGCGAACAGCGCACCGCCTACCGCGACTGCTCGGCCTTCTGTCTGGTCAAGGTCTCCACCGGCATCGGCGCGGGCATGGTCGTCGACGGCTCGGTCTTCCGCGGCATCGACGGCGGCGCCGGCGACATCGGCCACATCCGGGTCCCCGAGGGCGCGGACGCGCTGTGCAAGTGCGGTTCGTACGGCTGTCTGGCCGCCGTGGCGAGCGGGGGCGCCGTCGCGCGGAAGCTGGCCGAGGCCGGGGTCCGGGCCGCCTCGGGCTCGGATGTGCGCGATCTGCTGACCTCCGGGCACCCGGAGGCGATGGCGCTCGCGCGCGAGGCGGGCCGTCGTGTCGGGGACGTCCTGGCGACGGTCGTGACCCTCCTCAACCCGGGCGTTCTGATGATCGCCGGGGATTTGGCCGGAACTCCCTTCCTCACGGGCGTCCGCGAACTCCTGTACCAGCGCGCGCTGCCCCGTTCCACCGCCCGCCTCGACGTGGTGACCTCCCGGCTGGGGGAGCGCGCGGGGCTCGTCGGCGCGGGTGCGTTGGTCGTCGAGTACTTGTACGCGCCGGAGCGGGTCGAGGAGCGCTTGGCGGCGCTGGGGGTGTGACGGTCGTGTTTCCGTCTGTATCGCCGTCCGCATGGTGAAATCCCGCCGCGCCTCAAGGCGTGATTCTCGCCACCTCTGATCAGGGGTGCGCTCAGATGAGCGAATCTTGGATGGTTCCGGTTCTTCAAGGTGTGACACTGAGTGCCATCCTTTGATCGTTCATCGACTGAACTCAGACGTAGAGATTGCCGCTCACGTGAGCAATCCAATCGGGCTCACTTCACTCACCTCTTCAAGAAGTGAACACATCCCTCGCCGACTCCTTGCCAAGCCTTGACTTTCGATCTGCTGGCGGACGGGTGGTTACAGGCACGTGACGCGCAAGTGGACGTACCCAGGAGCCTTCGATCTGGGTATGTTCCTCGCCGTCAGGGCAGCCACCGCGTCCTCGAGGAGTTGGGACCCGTGTCGGAAAACAAAAAGTTCGTTTACGACTTCACCGAGGGCAACAGGGACCTCAAGGACCTGCTCGGCGGCAAAGGTGCGAACCTCGCCGAGATGACCAATCTGGGTCTTCCCGTCCCTCCTGGCTTCACGATCACCACCGAGGCCTGCAAGGTCTACCTCGACAGCGGTGAGGAGCCCGCGGCACTGCGTGACGAGGTGAGCGCGCACCTCGAAGCCCTCGAAACGACGATGGGGAAGAAGCTCGGGCAGGCCGATAACCCCCTCCTCGTATCGGTGCGTTCCGGGGCGAAGTTCTCTATGCCGGGCATGATGGACACCGTCCTGAACATCGGCCTCTCCGACAAGTCCGTCCAGGGCCTCGCCAAGCAGGCCGGCGACGACCGCTTCGCGTGGGACTCGTACCGCCGCCTCATCCAGATGTTCGGCAAGACGGTCCTCGGCGTCGACGGCGACCTCTTCGAGGACGCGCTGGAGGCGGCGAAGACGGCCAAGAAGGTCGTCGTCGACACCGAGCTGGAGGCCGCGGACCTCAAGAAGCTGGTCACCAAGTTCAAGAAGATCGTCAAGGCCGAGGCCGGCCGCGACTTCCCGCAGGACCCGCGCGAGCAGATGGACCTCGCCATCAAGGCGGTCTTCGACTCGTGGAACGGCGACCGGGCGAAGCTGTACCGCCGCCAGGAGCGCATCCCGCACGACCTGGGTACGGCGGTGAACGTCTGCTCCATGGTCTTCGGCAACCTCGGCCCGGACTCGGGCACGGGCGTCGCCTTCACCCGCGACCCCGCCTCCGGCCACCAGGGCGTGTACGGCGACTACCTGCAGAACGCCCAGGGCGAGGACGTGGTGGCGGGCATCCGCAACACGGTGCCGCTCGCCGAGCTGGAGACGATCGACAAGAAGTCGTACGACCAGCTGATGCAGATCATGGAGACCCTGGAGAACCACTACAAGGATCTCTGCGACATTGAGTTCACCATCGAGCGCGGCCAGCTGTGGATGCTCCAGACGCGCGTCGGCAAGCGCACGGCGGGCGCGGCCTTCCGTATCGCCACGCAGCTCGTCGACCAGGGTCTGATCGACGAGGCGGAGGCCCTCCAGCGCGTGACGGGCGCCCAGCTCGCGCAGCTCATGTTCCCCCGCTTCGACGACGAGTACGCCGGCGGCGGGAAGGGGGTCGACCAGGTCGGCCGGGGCATCGCGGCCTCGCCGGGCGCGGCGGTCGGCAAGGCGGTCTTCGACTCGTACACGGCGGTGAAGTGGTCCCGTTCGGGCGAGAAGGTCATCCTGGTCCGCCGGGAGACGAACCCCGACGACCTGGACGGCATGATCGCGGCCGAGGGCATCCTGACGTCGCGCGGCGGCAAGACCTCGCACGCGGCCGTGGTCGCCCGGGGCATGGGCAAGACCTGCGTATGCGGTGCGGAAGAGCTTGAGGTCGACACCAAGCGCCGCCGGATGACGGTCCCGGGCGGACACGTCGTCGAGGAAGGCGACCTGATCTCCATCGACGGTTCGAGCGGCAAGGTGTACCTGGGCGAGGTACCGGTCGTCCCGTCCCCGGTCGTCGAGTACTTCGAAGGCCGGATGCACGCGGGCGCGGACGACGCCGATGAGCTGGTCGAGGCCGTCCACCGCATCATGGCCTTCGCGGACCGCAAGCGCCGCCTGCGGGTACGGGCGAACGCGGACAACGCCGAGGACGCCCTGCGCGCCCGCCGCTTCGGCGCCCAGGGCATCGGGCTCTGCCGTACGGAGCACATGTTCCTCGGCGACCGGCGTGAGCTGGTGGAACGCCTGATCCTCGCGGACACGGACGCGGTGCGCGAGGAGTCGCTGAAGGAGCTTCTCCCGCTCCAGAAGCAGGACTTCGTCGAGCTCTTCGAGGCCATGGACGGCCTCCCGGTCACGATCCGGCTCCTGGACCCGCCGCTGCACGAATTCCTCCCCGACATCACGGAGCTGTCGGTGCGGGTGGCCCTGGCGGAGTCCCGCAAGGACCCGCACGAGAACGACCTGCGCCTGCTCCAGGCCGTCCACCGCCTGCACGAGCAGAACCCGATGCTGGGGCTGAGGGGTGTGCGGCTGGGACTGGTGATCCCGGGGCTCTTCACCATGCAGGTACGGGCCATCGCGGAAGCGGCGGCCGAGCGCAAGGCGGCGAAGGGCGACCCACGCGCCGAGATCATGATCCCGCTCGTCGGCACCGTCCAGGAACTGGAGATCGTCCGCGAGGAGGCCGACCAGGTCATCGCGGAGGTCCAGGCGGCGACGGGTACGGAACTGAAGCTTGCCATCGGCACGATGATCGAGCTGCCGCGGGCCGCGCTGACCGCCGGTCAGATCGCGGAGGCGGCGGAGTTCTTCTCCTTCGGCACGAACGACCTGACCCAGACGGTGTGGGGCTTCAGCCGGGACGACGTGGAGGCCTCGTTCTTCACCGCGTACCTGGAGAAGGGCATCTTCGGCGTCTCCCCCTTCGAGACCATCGACAAGGACGGCGTGGGTTCGCTGGTCAAGTCGGCGGCGAAGGCGGGCCGCGAGACCCGGCCCGACCTGAAGCTCGGCGTCTGCGGCGAGCACGGCGGCGACCCCGAGTCCGTCCACTTCTTCCACGAGGTGGGGCTCGACTACGTCTCCTGCTCGCCCTTCCGGATTCCGGTGGCCCGGCTGGAGGCGGGGCGCGCGGCTTCCCAGTCCACGGGCAGCGACCACCGGTAGCCGACGGCCCTGAACCCCCGGAACCGCCGTCGGTCGCCCTGACCCTCACCGACGCGGCGGCGGTTCCGGTGCGCAAAAGAAGGGGGCGGCACCCGTGCGGGGGTGCCGCCCCCTGAGACTCACTGGATGGGGGAGTCCGGCGGGGGAAGCCGGATGGTGCGGTCACGGTCGACGGAATCGACGCCGTCGACGGCCTCCAGAGCTGGTATCCGGTCCTCCGCGACGGTGCCGGAGAGAGTGCCGAGGATCGGCTGCTCGCTCCTGACCGTCAGTCCGGCCCGCCGCAAGGCCTCGACGACTTCCGCGAACCGGTCGGGGTCGACTGCGAGGATGACCCCGACCGGTGCGGACTGGGGGGACTCGCTCACGGGGCCTGGAGGAGGCCCGAGCCGACGTCTCCGGCGGGCTGTACCAGCGGGAACGCACTGCCCTTCAGCATGGCCGCGAGCTGGACCCCGGAAGCGCTGGGGTTCGCCTGGGCGAGCAGCGCGACGACACCCGCGGCGTGCGGGGTGGCCATGCTGGTGCCGCTCAGGACCTGGTACCCGCCACCAGGGGTGGCCGATCGCACGTCCCTGCCGGGCGCGGCGATGTTGATCTCGCCGCCCTGGCCGTTGATCCCTCCGTTGGAGAAGTACGAAGGACTGAGTGCCTTGTCGAGCGCGGCCACCGCGAGGATGGAGGGGCAGTTGGCGGGCCGGCTGACGGGCACGATGGCGCCCGGCCGGAGGCTGTCGTTGCCTGCGGCGGCGACGATCACCGTCCCGAGCTTGAGCGCGCGCAGGGCCAGGTGCTCGTACGTCTGCGGGAAGAGCTCACCCGGACGGACCCGGGCGCCGAGCGACATGGAGATCACCTTCGCGCCCTGGGAGACGGCCCAGGCCATACCCGCCAGGATCTGGCCGTCGGTGCCGGAGCCCGCGTTGCTGAGCACCTTCGCCGCGAGGATCTGCGCCTCGGGTGCCACGCCGTAGCGGGGTCCCTGCTTGGGGTTGGCCGGACCGGCGGCGGTGCCGATGCAGTGTGTGCCGTGGCCGTTGCCGTCCTCGACGGTCTCGTTGGGCACGAAGGAGGCCGTCGCCGCGATGCGTCCGGCCAGGTCCGGATGGTTCGGGTCCACGCCGGTGTCGAGGACGGCGACCTTCACACCCCTTCCGGTCTGGTGGGCCAGGTTGGCCTTGATCGCCTGAAGACCCCAGGTCCAGTTCTTCTCTTCCCAGGCCGGGCCCTGGGCGAGCGCCATCTCGGCCTCGGTGTGGCGGCTGACCACTTCCTCGTCACTGCGGAAGGCCGGGAAGAACTCGGTCGGCGCTTGGTGCGGAGCGGTGATCGGCATGGCGTAGACCATGCGCTCCGGCTCGGCGGCGATGATCGAGTTCTCCGTCTCGGCCGTGGTCACCAGCGCGTGGCGCTGCTCGGGCCGGACCTCGACGACGGCGGCGGCGAGGTCCTCGAAGAGCACCGAGACATCGGAGCGCTCAAGGAGTTCGGAGATGTTCGCGGTCTCTGTTCCTCGGACACGTTCGACAGACGCGATACCGGCGTTGGAACGCAGTGCGTTCAGTCCGCTTTCCTGGTCACTCGGGTCGAGCAGGACCACGTACCGACCGGTGTACTCCGAACTCTGGCCCGTGAGGGGGCCAGTGGGCCGATCGGGCTGCTCGCCGAAGGCGCGCCTGTCCATGGGTCCGTTCGCCATTGAATTTCCCGCTTTCTGTGTGCTTCCCCCCGATCGTGGACACATGCCGAATCACGAAGTGTCAACGCCAAGGAATAGGGGCGTGGCTCAGTCGCGCATCGACGCGTCATGCCGCCGTGCAGGCAAGGCTGACCCCTGCCAGACCGTCGGCACCGCCCCCTCGATCACCGTCGCACCGGGCACGGAGGCCCGCAACACGACGCCGCCGCCACACGGGTGCGGTCTCGCCGGAACGGGACGCGCGGCGGAGGCGCCGCCCTTTCGGGGTGTCCCCGTGTGCGGGTCAGTCGGCGCTGCGGCGTCTGCGTGCCGCGATCAGTACGCCGCCCCCGGCGAGGAGGACGGCGGCGCCGCCGCCCGCGAGGTACGGGGTGGCGTCGCTGCCTCCGGTTTCGGCCAGGTCGGTGCCCTGCTGCTCTCCGGATGCGTCGGCCTCGCCGCTGCCGCTGGTCTCGTCGTCGGCGGGGACGAAGTCCGAGGGCGGCTGGTCGCAGCCGATGCCGTCGCCGTCGCGGTCCAGGTGCTTGCCGTAGTGCTCGTCGCCCTCGGGGATGTTGGAGTATCCGTTCTCGTACGCCTCGGTGCAGTTCTCGAACGGGTGGTTGCCGTCATGGGCTTGGGCGGCGGACGGCAGGGCGGCCAGCGACAGCGCGGCTATGGCTACTGCGACAGCACCGGACTTGCGGAACGAGTTCATGGAGAGCCCCCAGGGGTTCGTGTGGATATCCGTACGCTTGATCACGAACTGGCGATCGGCCGGATTTGAGGTGATGAACGTATTGGGGGGCTGCTGATGCGGAGGCGGAATGGCGGACCCGTGATGCGAACGTGACGTGACCGGAAGGTAGCTATCCGCTCATGAGGTTGTGTTCTGTAAACCCCGTCTGCCGCATCCTGGGGTCCGCCCCTCACCGACTAACCTGAAGAAGCTTCCGAGTACGTCGACAGGGAGCCGACAGGCCGACAGGGAGTCGAGAGGGAACCGTCATGACCGGCTGGACCGCGCACGACATCCCCGACCAGAGCGGCCGCACGGCGATCGTCACCGGTGCCAACAGCGGCCTCGGTTACGCCACCGCCCGCGAACTCGCCCGCCGTGGCGCCCGGGTGATCCTCGCCTGCCGCAGTGCGGAGCGGGGCGGGGCGGCCCGGGACCGGATGGCTGCCGAAGTGCCGGAGGCCGACGTCGAGTTGGCGGTGGTCGACCTCGGGGACCTGGACTCCGTACGGAAGTTCGCGGCAGCCTACGAGCGGGAGAGCGACCGGCTCGACCTGCTGATCAACAACGCCGGTGTCATGGCCGTGGCCAAGGGGCGCACGGCCGAAGGGTTCGAGACGCAGTTCGGGATCAATCACCTCGGGCACTATGCGCTCACCGGGCTGCTGCTGCCCGCGCTGCTCGCCACGCCGGGGGCGCGGGTCGTCACGGTGTCCAGCGGTATGCACATGATGGCCAACATCGACCTCAACGACCTCAACAGCGAGCGGCGGTACGGTCGTTGGACGGCGTATGCCCGGTCCAAGACGGCCAACCTGCTCTTCACGCACGAGCTGGCCCGGCGCCTCGCCACAGCCGGCGCGGACGTCGTCGCGGCCGCCGCGCACCCCGGGTACGCCGCGACGAACCTCCAGACCGCCGCGGCCAGGCGGGAAGGCCGCAAGGGCACCGAGCTGTTCATGCGGATCGGCAACCGCTTCTTCGCGCAACCCGCCCGGACCGGCGCCCTCCCCACGCTGTACGCCGCCACCGAGCCCGGCGTCCGGCCCGACTCCTTCATCGGGCCGGCGTTCCTGATGTGGCGCAGCACGCCCACCGAGACCCGGGGGCGGGCCCCGTGGACCCTCAACGACCGGGCGGGCGAGCTTCTTTGGCAAGCCTCGGAGCGGCTCACCGGGGTGACGTACGACGCACTGAGGGTGTAACGGCCGTAAGCCGTAAGTCAGGTGACGCCCGACCTCAGCTCGCCCGAACCTCGTACGTCCCCACCCGCACCGCCTCGTCGTCCAGGCACTGCCCGCTCTCCAGGTCGAACCGCTGCTTCAGCAGAGGTGAGGCGACGAACGGGCGCCCCTGGTGGGTGCCGGTCAGGCCGCGGGAGAGGACGGCCGCGCCGCTGAACGGGTCGCGGTTGTCGATGGCGTACAGCTTGCCCGCGCGGTCCAGGAAGACGGCGACCTGGTGGCCGTCGGGGAGCAGGGCGGCCACGCCCCGGCCGGGCAGCAGCGCCGACAGGTCGCAGATCGTCAACCAGTCTCCGTCGAGGCGCAGTTGGACATTGACGTCGGTTTTCTCGGGGGCCAGGGTCATCGCTGGGCGCTTCCTTCCAGGACTTCTTCGGCGGGCCGCATGCCGATGGACAGCAGGGGCAGGTCCGGCTTGATCTGGTCCCGCTCGGGGACGAAGCCGACGACCGGGTCGGGGGTGTCGGGCGCGTTCACGAAGGACACGAACCGGGCGAGCTTCTCGGGGTCGTTGATGGTCTCGGCCCACTCGTCGCGGTAGCCCGCGACGTGGGCCGTCATCAGGGCCTCCAGCTCCTCGCAGATGCCGAGGGAGTCCTCCACCACCACGTCCCGGATGTGGTCCAGGCCGCCCGGGATCCGCTCCAGCCAGGTCGACGTGCGCTCCAGGCGGTCCGCGGTGCGGATGTAGAACATCAGGAACCGGTCGATCAGGCGGATCAGCTCGGCGTCGGAGAGGTCCTGGGCGAGCAGGTCCGCGTGGCGCGGGGTGGCGCCGCCGTTGCCGCCGACGTACAGGTTCCAGCCGTTCGAGGTGGCGATCACGCCGAAGTCCTTCGACTGGGCCTCCGCGCACTCACGGGCACAGCCCGACACGGCCGACTTCAGCTTGTGCGGGGAGCGCAGCCCCCGGTAGCGCAGCTCCAGGTCGATCGCCATGCGGACCGAGTCCTGGACGCCGTAGCGGCACCAGGTCTGGCCCACGCAGGACTTCACCGTGCGCAGCGCCTTGCCGTACGCGTGCCCGGACTCGAAGCCCGCGTCCACCAGCCTCGCCCAGATCAGGGGGAGTTGTTCGACCCGCGCGCCGAACATGTCGATGCGCTGGCCGCCGGTGATCTTGGTGTAGAGGCCGAAGTCCCGCGCCACCTCGCCGATCACGATCAGCTTCTCGGGCGTGATCTCGCCGCCGGGGATGCGCGGCACGATCGAGTACGAGCCGTTCTTCTGGAGGTTGGCGAGGAAGTGGTCGTTGGTGTCCTGGAGGGCTGCCTGCTCGCCCTGAAGGACATAGCCGTCGGCGCCGATGGTGGGCGCGAGGGAGGCGATGATCGAGCCGACCGTCGGCTTGCAGATCTCGCAGCCGTCGCCGCCGCGGGCGCCCTCGCGGCCGTAGCGGTCCAGGAGCTGCTGGTACGAGTTGATGCGCAGGGCGAGGACGATCTCGTACAGCTCCTCGCGGGTCTGCGAGAAGCAGCCGCACAGGCCCTTGTCGACCTCGACGCCGCCGGCCTCCAGCTCGGCCGTGACCAGCTGGCCGAGGACCTTGACGCAACTCCCGCAGCCCGTACCGGCCTTGGTGCACTTCTTCACCTCGGGCACGGTCGTGCAGGAGTGCTCCGTCACCGCCCCGCGGATCGCGCCCTTGGTGACGTTGTGGCAGGAGCAGATGACCGCCTCGTCGGGCAGCGCGGACGGGCCGAGCTGCGCGGGGGCCCCGGCGCCGGCCGGCAGCACCAGCGCCTCGGGCGCGATGGGAGGTACGGAACCGGTGAGCGCACGCAGCGTGCCGTACGCGTCCGCGTCGCCGATCAGGATGCCGCCGAGCAGCGTGCCGTCCCGGCCGATGACCAGCTTCTTGTACAGGCCCGCGCGGGAGTCGGAGTAGACGACGTCGAGGCAGTCCTCGGCGGCACCGTGCGCGTCGCCGAAGGACGCCACGTCCACGCCGAGCAGCTTCAGTTTGGTGGACAGGTCGGCGCCGGTGAAGGAGGCCTCGTCGGCGGCGATCGTGGCGGCCACGGTCTCCGCCTGCTCGTAGCCGGGCGCCACCAGCCCGTACACCCGGCCGTCCGCCGCCAGCGCGCACTCGCCGATCGCGAACACGTGCGGGTCGGCGACGGTACGGCACTGCTCGTCCACCGTGATGCCGCCGCGCTCGCCGACCGTCAGTCCGCAGTCGCGGGCCAGCTGGTCGCGGGGGCGGACACCGGCGCTGAACACCACCATGTCGGTGGCGAGTTCGGAGCCGTCGGACAGCTTCATGCCGGAGACGGAACCGTCCTTGGCGACCACGATCTCCTGCGTGCCCGTACCGGTGTGGACGGTCAGGCCCATGTCCTCGATCGTGCGGAGCAGCGCGGCGCCACCGCCGTCGTCGACCTGGACCGGCATCAGGCGCGGCGCGAACTCGACGATGTGGGTGGTCAGTCCGAGGCCCTTGAGCGCGCCCGCCGCCTCCAGCCCGAGCAGACCGCCGCCGACCACGGCGCCGGTCGTCGCCCTCGACTTCGCGTACTCCTCGATCGCGAGCAGATCCTCGATCGTGCGGTAGACGAAGCAGCCCTCGGCGTCCTTGTTGGGGACGGGCGGCACGAAGGGGTAGGAGCCGGTGGCGAGGACGAGGGTGCCGTACTCGACGACCAGGCCTGAGCGGGCAGTCACCTTGCGGGCGTCGCGGTCGATCGTCTCCGCCGGGTCGCCGACGTACAGCTCGATGCCGTGCTTCTCGATGAACTCCATGTCGGTCATGGAGAGTTCGTCCGGGGTCTTGCCCGAGAAGTACGAGGTGAGCTGGACACGGTCGTACGCCGGGCGCGGCTCCTCGCACAGCACGACCACGCGGTGCGTGGCGGTCAGGCCGCGCTCGGCGAGCGCTTCGAGGAAGCGCTGGCCGACCATGCCATGGCCGACGAGCACGATCGTGGGGCGGGGCCGGTCCCCAACAAGTGCGGTCGCGGACATCAGGAGCCTCCATCGTTGGTGAGCAGGTGGAGCAGTGGAGCGCCGTCCGACGGGAGCGGCTCTGCTCCCTCCCAGGCGCGGGCGAGCGCGCCGACGGTGCCGAGTTCGCCGACGAGCACCCCGCCGACCAGCCGGTCGTCACGGACGACGACCTTGCGGTACGTGCCGCGGGTGGCGTCGGCGAGCTGGATGACGTCATCGCCCGGACGGGGTTCGGGCTCGCCGAACGCGGCGAGGTCGAGAGGGCCGAAGGGGCCCTCCTGCCCGGTGGGCCCGGTGGGCCCGGTGAGGGTGAGCCGGGTGAGTGTGCGGGTGCCGGTGTAGCGCGAGTTCGGGTCACCCGCCAGCGATTCGGCCAGTGCGTCGGCCTGTTCGAGCGCGGGTGTGGCGAGGCCGTACACGACCCCCTCGTGCTGCGCGCAGTCCCCGATCGCCCGGATGTGCGGGTCGGAGGTGCACAGCTCGTCGTCGACGATGACGCCTTTGTGCACGGCGAGCCCCGCCTCCTGGGCGAGCCCCACACGCGGGTGCACCCCGCAGGCGAGGACGACGAGGTCGGCGTCGAGCGCGTACCCGTCGGCCATCTCGACCGACCGGACCGCCCCGCCGACGCAGCGCACACCCCGTACCCGCGACTCGGTGTGCACCTCCACCCCGAGGTCGGTCAGATGGCGTCGTACCAACTTCGATGCGGCTGGGTCGAGTTGATGCTCCATCAGCCGCTCGCCCTGCTGGGCGAGGACGACTTGTGCACCGCGTACGGCGAGCGCGCGGGCGGCGGAGACACCGAGGAGTCCGCCGCCGATGACGACCGCCCGTGACCCCGTCCGTACGGCCTTGGAGAGCCCGAGGCAGTCGTCCATCGTGCGGAACGCGTGCACGCCCTCGGGGAGTTCGTGCCGCTCGGGGTCCCACAGTCCGCGCAGCGGCGGCAGTACGGGGTTGGAGCCGGTCGCGAGGACGAGCGTGTCGTATGCGATCACGGGACCGTCGTCGGCGCAGTGGACCTCCCGCGCCTGCCGGTCGATGTGGGTGACCCGGGCCCGGACCAGCCCCGCCGGCGCCGGGAGCGAGATCACCTCGGGCGCGTACCGCCCGGCGAGGACCTCGGCGAGCAGCACACGGTTGTACGGGGCGTGCTCCTCGTCGCCCACAAGTGTGGCGGGCACACCGAGCTCACCGAGCCGCCGGGCGAGACGTACGCCCGCGAGTCCGGCGCCGATCACCACCACACGCGTATTCGAGGTCATGCATCGCAGCGTGCGGTGCCGGTGTTACCCGGCCGCATCACGTCTGTTTCCCACGGGGAACGCTGCCCTCAGCACCGCTGCCGGGCGGGTGTGAGGGGTTTTCCGGCCTGCCCGGGGCCCGTGTGAGATGAGGCGAAGGCGCAGGTCGAGCCCCTTGGCAGGCTCCGGACCCTCAGTAGACCCTCAAATCCATGGACGGCACACCTATCCCGTCCGTAGGGTCGCGATCATGCCCGACATATCGCTGACCATGGTCGTCCTGCTCTGCCTCGCCGCCCTCGCGGCCGGCTGGATCGACGCCGTGGTGGGCGGTGGCGGGCTCCTCCTGCTCCCCACCCTGCTGCTCGGCCTGCCGAACAACGCGTCGGCCGCGCAGTACGCCCTCGGCACCAACAAGGCGGTCGCGATCGTCGGCACCACGGGGGCGGCGGTGACGTTCGCTCGCAAGACGCCCGTGGACGTCGGGATCGCCGTACGGATCGGCCTGGCGGCGCTCGCCGGATCGACGGCGGGCGCCTTCGTGGCCGCCGGGATGAGCACGGACGTACTGAAGCCGGTGGTCATGGTGGTGCTCGTCGCCGTCGGCGCCTTCGTGATCCTCCGCCCCGCCTTCGGCACGGCGCCCGCCGCCGGCCCGGTCTCCGCGCGCCGCGTCCTCGCCGCGATCGGCCTCGCGGGCGTCGGCATCGGCTTCTACGACGGCCTCGTCGGCCCCGGCACGGGCACCTTCCTCGTCCTCGCGCTGACCGCCGTCCTCCACCTCGACCTGGTCACCGCCTCCGCCACCGCCAAGATCGTCAACTGCTGCACCAACGCGGGCGCCCTCGCCACCTTCGCCTGGAAGGGCACGGTGTACTGGCAGCTCGCCGCGCTGATGGCCGTCTTCAACCTGGTGGGCGGCACGGTGGGGGCGCGCACGGCGCTGAAGAAGGGGAGCGGTTTCGTGCGGGTGGTCCTGCTGACGGTGGTGTTCACGCTGGTGGCCAAGATGGCGTACGAGCAGTGGGTGGCGTGACCGTCTGAGAGCGGTGGGGACGACGTACGCCGTTGTACGCCGTCGAGTCCTTACCGTACGCCGGTGAGGTGGGCGAAGACGACCACGTTGCCCTGATACCCCGTGCGCTTCGAGTAGCCGCCCCCGCAGGTGATCACCCGCAGCTCGGGCCGGGCGGCGGCGCCGTACACCTTCTCGTCGGGGAAGGCGCGGGAGTCGTATACCTCCACGGCGTCGACGGTGAAGACCGCCGTACGCCCGTCCCGGCGCTCCACGTCGATGCGCGCACCCTTCTCCACCGCCCCGAGACGGTGGAAGACGGCGGGCCCGTCCGCGTTGTCGACGTGCCCGGCGACGATCGCGGTGCCCTTCTCGCCGGGCGTGGTCCCGGCCTCGTACCAGCCCGCGAGGCTGTCGTACTCGGCCGGGGGGACGTCGAGGCTGCCGGTGGGGGTGAGGCCGAGGCCCATGAGGGGGGCGTTCACGCGGAGGGTGGGGATGCGGATGCGGTGGGGCCGGGAGGGCGGAAGCGCTTCATGGCCATGGTCCGGGGCGCTCGCGGTGCGGGCCTGGGCGGCCGACGGCTGGGGCGGCGCATGGGACTCGGTGCCGCTGCGGAGCAGCCACGCGCCGGTGACGAGGGCGACGACGGTGACGCCCGCTATGGCGGTGCTGGGGAACCGGCGCACAGGGCCTCCTCCTGTCGTGTTCCTCGGTGGTGTTCCGCCCCTCCGGGCCGAGGGGCGTCGGGCCCGGAGGGGAGGGGGGGACGGCGGTACCGGCGGACGGGCAGCGGAGGGTGCCCGTCAGATCCCGTCGCCTCTCGCCCGGCGATGCAGGAGCCAGGTACCGCCCGCGGCGGCGACGGCGAGGGTGGCCACGCCTGCCGCGGTCTGCACGGGGTCGGGGCCGAGTGCGCCGCCGACCCCCGTCTTCACACTTCCTCGCGGATGCACCTGCTGGTGCGGCTGTCGCTCCGGGGCGGCGGTCAGCCTGACCACCAGATCCCCCGCGACCCGCCGCCCGTCCCCGGCACACCGCGCGGCGATCTCGTACGTCCCCGGATGCGCGCTCGGCGGCACCTTGAACCGTCCGACGGAGTTCCGCTCCCCGGCGTGGGACACGAGGGAGAAGGCACCCGCGCCGACCGCGCCGGCGTCCCCCACCGCCGTACCGCCGGCACCGCACGCCCCCGTACTGACGGTGACCTCGCCGCCCGGTACGACACCACCGGCCGGCCGCACGTCCAGGCTGCCCTCCGCCGTCTCGCGGCTGTGCGCGGGCGCGGCGACGAACCCCGTGACGGCGAGCGCGGCGGCGCCGAGCGCGGTGGCGGTCAGCGGCCGGGCGGTACGCCGGTCGACGGTACGTCGCATCGTGCCTGCTCCTGTCGAGCGCGTTGGTCCTCGGTGGGCGGGGCCTCCTTCTGAGGTAAGGGGCATACGGGCGCGACCGCTTCCTGACGGATCGTCGGAATTGAGGTGAATGGGTGTCAGGGGGGCGGCACCCGGGGGCATGACGGCGGGCGTTCAGGCAGGTCATGGCCGTACGTCCGGCGTGTCGCGAAGAGCACCCCGAAGAGCGGCGGGCGGGGCTGTGAACGGGTGACCGGGCCGCGCACGGGCGGTCCCCGGGCGACGACTTGACCTCGACCAAAGTTGAGGTACGAGGGTAGGGGCCATGAAGACAGCAACAGACACCCCAGCACCGGTCACCCCTGCGGACGCGCCCGTCCGTGTCGCCCTGGTCGTCGGCAGCAACCGCGAGGGCCGCTTCGGCTCGGTCGTGGCCGACTGGCTGCTGGACCGGCTCCGCTCCCGCGACGACTTCGAGGCCGACGTCGTCGACGTGGCCGAGGTCCAGCTGCCCACGAGCTTCGCCCCGACCCCCGAGGCGACGGCGCAGCTCGCCGAAATCACCCCGAAGCTCGCGAACGCCGACGCCTTCGTCGTCCTGACCCCCGAGTACAACCACTCCTACCCCGCCGCCCTCAAGAACCTGATCGACTGGCACTTCCGCGAGTGGCGCGCCAAACCCGTCGCCCTCGTCTCCTGCGGCGGCCTCGCGGGCGGCCTGCGCGCCACCGAACACCTCCGCCAGGTCTTCGCCGAACTCCACGCCGTCACCGTCCGCGACACGGTGTCCTTCCACAACGCGCACGGCTCGTTCGACGACCGGGGCCGCCTGCGGGACCCGTCCGGGCCGGACGCGGCGGCGAAGGTGATGCTGGATCAGCTGGCTTGGTGGGGGCGGGCGTTGAGGGAGGCGAAGGGGAGGCGGCCGTACGGGGAATAGGGGTGCTGGTGCTGGTCGTTATAATGACCGTCCGGTCGCCTTGCCACCCTCCCGGTGCGGCCAGTACGCTCCCTCACTGTGACGAGTACGAGCGTGACGGCCCAGGTCGGCGGCAGGATTCGCCGTGCCAGGCTGGCCCGGGGACTGTCCCTGAACGAGCTTTCCAGACTGGCTGCCGTGGCGAAGGCGACGCTGGTCCAACTGGAACGCGGGCAGGGCAATCCGACGCTGGAGACGCTGACCTCCCTGGCGACCCACCTCGGCATCCCGCTGCCCGAGCTGTTCGCGACGGACGGCACCCCGCAGCCTCAGGTCACCCGGGCCGCCGAAGGCATGGTGGTCCGGGACGACGGCCTCGCGCTGCGACTCGTCCACAGTGCCACCGGGGAACGTGTCCTGTACGAGATCTTCGACCTCCGCCTGGCCGAGGGCACGTACGAGTCGGACTCGCACGGCGAAGGCGTACTGGAGCACCTCATCGTGCATGACGGAGAGATGCTGGTCGGCCCGCACGACAGGCAGGTGTACCTCCGCGCGGGCGACTTCGTCTCGTTCACCGCGGACCGCCCTCATTCCTACGAGAGCCTGCACGGCGAGACGCGCGCGACCCTCGTCGTGTTCTACCCGGCACGCGTACTCGACCGCCGCTGACCCTTGGAGCGCTGTGAGCCCCGTGAACTCAGCCATGGAACATGTCCGCTTGGCCTTGACCCTGCACGGCCACTCCGGTGACATCACCGAACTGCCCAGCCCGGCCCCCACCGCGGCCGCTGCCGCCGAGCAACTGGCCTGCCCCGTCGGGGCCATCGCCAACAGCCTCGTCTTCGAGGCCGACGGCACCCCGCTGCTCGTCGTGGCCAGCGGCGCCCACCGCGTCGACGTCAAGAAGGCAGCGGCCCTGGTCGGAGTCCGCAAGGTCCGCCGCGCCACCCCGGAGTTCGTTCTCCGGGCCACGGGACAAGAGGTGGGCGGGGTGGCTCCCGTCGGCCACCCCTCCCCACTGCGCACGCTGGTCGACACCGCCCTGGCCGACCACCCCCAGGTCTGGGCCGGCGCCGGGCTGCCCCACACCATGTTCCGCACCACCTTCGAGGAACTGGTGACCCTCACGGGAGGCGAGGCCGCTGCCGTAGGAGTGAACGGAGCGCCACGGAACGCGGCACAGTCGTGACTCCGAGATCCAGGGACTCGGCCCGGTACCTCCTCGCCGCCCTCGGCGCCACGACCGCCGTGCTCGTCTGGGCACCGCGAGCCGCGTTCAGCCTCGACGGCGGCTTCGAGGCCCACGCCCGCGACCTGACCGTACTCTTCGTCGACCTGCCGCTCATCGTGCTCGGCGGCGTTCTGGTCCCGCTCTTCACCTGGACGCTGACGGTGCGGTGGGTACGCCGCCCCTGGGTCGCGGCCCTCACCGCCGTGGCCGCGCTCGCGCTCGGGGTGTGGGGGCTCACCGAGTGGTGGAACCCCCGCCAGGAGCCGGATCCCGGTTATGGGCCCGGGATCTGACTCGGGTGCAGATCCGGTGAGGGTGCTGTCGGTCAGGCGGTGAGTTTGAGTTGGTCGCGGTAGCGGGCTTGGTGGTTGCGGGTGAACTCCTGCTTCTCGTGCCAGGTCCAGTAGGTGTTCGAAGTCGCCGTTGGTACGCAGGGCTGCTTCGCCGGTTTGCCGGTTTGCCGGTCGGTCACGTTCGTGGGCGCGACCGTGTTGTTCCGGGACCTTGGCCGGATGGCCGACTCACAACGCGGGTCGGCCATCGTTTGCACTGTTCAGCTATCCGCGGGCCCGTCCTCGACAGGAGGAAGCGTAGGTGCGTCCTCGACAGGAGGAAGTGTCTCTTCGGGAGCCGCCGCGGCGTCCCCGGGTTCGATCCTCCCGCTCCCGCCCGGCTTCGAACCATTCTCGGTGAGTGCCGAGATAATCTTTTCCTCCTCGAACGGTTCGGGCGCGACAGCATTGGCGAAATCGGTGCAGTCTCTGTCGATCTCGGCCTGAGTCAAGGCCCTCTGGCGGAAAACGATGAATCCGGCGCCGTTAGAATCCTCCGCCTCGATCACTACATTCCTGTCGAACCAGATGAAGTGACCGTGGAAGCGGCTTGGGAAATGCAGTTCCCAGTCGCCGACAGTCGCCATCATCGGGGCTGCCCTGACGACCTCCGACTTTGAGAATGGCCGGAGCGTTTCGGTGAACGACTCTGACGTGGTGTGGGAACTCTCGAAGCCGACCCCGAGTGACGCGGTGAAACTGGCGTTGAGGACGCTCAGGAAGCCAACCTTGCCTGCGAGCGAGAGATTGACGTTCGCGCTTGCCTTCGTCGTGTCCGACCAGGTGATGTTGCGCGTAACCGTCTCGGGCTCGCAGTTGATGACTATGTCGCCGACCACGTGCTCCGGGCCGGGGTAGCGAGAGGTACTCGTCACGTTGTACTGGCAGACGTCCGCCCCCTGGCAGGCATCGAGTAACTCCTGGTCGGTCGGCGGGTCTTCGTCCGCCAAGGTTTGGGCGGTTTCGGTTTCGGTTTGGTTGGCGTTTGCGTTCGCCGAGAGTGTGGCGGCAAAGGCGCCGCCGACGACCGCCGCGGCGACGCCCAGCGTTGCCAGCTTGGCCTTGCCGCGCTTGCGCTTCCGCGAGGGCCGAGCCTTGCTCGGCGCGTCCGAGTTCTGCGGTTCTGGGGATGCGAAGGAATCCACTGTTTCCGCTCTTCCTGTAGCCCGATGAGGCCGCGATTCCGGCGCGACTGAGTATCTGCCAGGGAGCGGAGTCACAGTAGAGTCAAATATCCCTACCGGCGAGTAAAACTTGAGACATCGTTGTCTCTCCGCGTGCGATCGCCGGGTTTTGGCTGGTCGTGTGTTACGAACGCAGAATCTGACTCTCCAGAGGGTGCCCTGCGCAACGCGCACGCCTCACCTGTGGCCGGCGAGGCAGGGGCGTGGGTCGTCTACTTGATGCCGCGATGACGTGCGGCGACCTTGCTCGACCTGGCGAGAATCTTCGACCCTGTTCCTGTGTAACGGGTCGTCACCGTGGCCGAACAGGAGGCGTATTGGCTGTCGTTGGCCGACTCCACGCTCTTTGGCTTGGTGCGGCTCGTCAATCCGGTGGGGTGGCTGTACACCGCCCTCAGCCGGATGAGTCGCCGCCGTAATCTCCGCCGCCTGCACGAGGGCGGGGCGGAGACCTGCCCGACGGACTCTTGAGTGGGACGCGTGGTGGGTCACAACTGCCCGCGCACGAGGGCGGTTTGGAAGGTTGTCCAGGTGGTGGGGTGGAGGTGGAGGGAGGGGCCGGTGGGGTGTTTGGAGTCGCGTATGGCGATGGTGGTGGGGATGTTGGTGGCTATTGCGACGCACTCACGATCGGGGTTGCTGTAGCTGGACGTGCGGTACTGGAAGTCGGGCATGGCTCAGAGTTCCTTGCGGAGGCGATGGAGGAGGGAGACGGAGTCGCGTTCGTTCAGGGAGCTTTCGGCGATTGTCTCGAACAACTCGTCGTGAGCCGCAGCGCCTTCACCGCCCTCGATCCAGAGGCGGGTGAAGGGGATCTCCAGGTATACGACGTCCATGGCTCCGGGGTCTGCGAACGAGATGATGTTGAATGAGCTGTTCAACCCTCTGTGCGGGCCGGCACTGAAAGGCTGGACCAGCAGGTTGATGTTCGGTTGTTCGGCCATCTTCGCAAGGTGGTCCAGCTGCTTGCGAGCGACTTTCGCGTCGCCGGGGAAGTTCCGCAGGACGGCTTCGTAGATCACTGCTCGCAGGGTGATGGGCGGGTCGTCCGTGAGGCGCTGTTGTCGGGCGAGACGTGCCGCTACGAACTCGTCGTCCTCTGTCGTGTTCACCGAAGCGCGCCCATGTCTCAATGCGCGTACGTAGTCAGGGGTTTGGAGCAGACCGGGTACGAACGCGGGCTGCCATGCCTTGATGGCGGTGGCGGCGCTCTCCAGGGACACGTACTCCTGCATGTCACCCAGGATCGCGTAGTCGTCCCACCAGCCTTTTGCCTTGCGCCGTTCCCGGTCGATCCTCGCCAGTTCCAGGAGCCCGCCGACGACGCCGGGGTCGCGGACGTCGTACAGCTCGCACAACGCCCGGATGTCCGGGTCACGCATCGGCACCCAACCGCGCTCCATCTTCGCGACCTTGGTGGTCGATGCCGTGAGTGCCTTGGCTGCGTGGGTCTGCGTCAGCCCCGCCGCGGTGCGCAACTTGATGAGTTCGGCGCCCAGTCGGCGCCCCAGGACAGTGGACGTGCTGTTGCCCTGCGTCGGCTGGCTCGCGGTCACGTTGGCGCTCCTCGTGGTGTCGGTGCGCGGTCAGTCTGGCGCGGTGCGTGATCGCCATGCAACTCGATCGGAGGATTTCCTCCCAGAGGAGCTTGCGGGCTTCCATATGCTGCCCCTACCGTCGGTGACGAATCGCTCGCAGAGCGCCCGCCAGTTGATGCATGGCGCTGCCCAACCCTGCCCGGAGGCACACGACATGGACGAACCCCCAGCCCTCCACCACGACCGTCTCGACTACACCCCTCTCCCCAAGAGCGTCACCCTCGCCCGCCACCGCGCCCACCGCCTCCTCACCGAATGGGGGCACCCCGAACTCGCCGCCGACACCGCCCTGTTGGTGTCGGAGCTCGGCGGCAACGCCGTACTGCACGGCTGTCTGCGCGACCGGCTCTTCCGAGTGGAACTGACCCTCACCGAGCACGTCGTACGCGTATCCGTCTCCGACCCGAAGGGCGAGTTACTGCCGAAGCCGCGGGTGGCGGCGGAGAACGACATGTTCGGCCGGGGGCTGCTGATCGTGCGGGAGGTGGCCGACCGGTGGGGGGTGTGCGAGCTGACGGTCGGGAAGTCGGTGTGGTGTGAGCTCGATGTTGTACGACCGGTGGCTCCCGACCAGGTCAACGGCGTCGAGACCGAGGTGCCCAACAGCATCCCCGCCATCCGCGCGGCCCTGCCTGAGGGGCGGCAGGAGGAGTTCGACCGGGCCATCAATGGGGCCGGGGTGCACGACATCCACGCCGTCATGCGGCACTGGATGCTGGAGGCCGTACCCGCCCCGGAGGCCGACGCGCTGCTGGAGCGGCTCGCCGTGGACGAGACCAAGAGGCGGGGTGTCGCTTGAGCCGCTTGCCCGCTTACGGAGGGACTGGCCTGCCCTTATGGGGCGAAGCCGCCCTCGTAGTCTCGGCGCCATGGGATTCTGGCCGTAGACCGGGACGCCGTCGTACGCCGGATGCGCTGCGGGAGATCGCCGACCGGCGGCGGCGTGCGGCGGCGGTGGAACGGATGCGGCAGATGGTGGCTGATGGGGAGATCGACTTCTCGGTGATCCAGGAACCGGACTCGTCGGGCAGTGACCCCCACGACCTCCGAGGCGGTGCATCGATGCCCCGCGTGACCGCATCATTGAGTAGGCCCCCCCGTCCCCCGGATCACCCCGAGGAGACCGCCGAGTGACGCTCCCGTTCTTCGTCTACGGCACCCTCCGCCCCGGCGAGCACAACCACGACTTCTTCCTGCGCGGCCGCACGGAGTCCGAGGAGCCGGCGGTGATGCGGGGGCTCGTCCTGTACGACGGCCCCGGCTACCCGTACGCCGTGGAAGAACCGGGTGGCGTCGTCGCCGGGGAGGTGGTGACGGCGCGCCCCGGGGCGTACGACGAACTGCTCCGCGCACTCGACCACCTGGAGAACTACGCGCCGGGCGACCCCTGCAACCTCTACGAGCGCGTGGCACGGGAGGTCACCCGCGCGGACGGCACCGCCGTACGGGCCTGGGTGTACGTGGCCGCCCCCGCCGTCGCCGCCCGGCTGCGGGCACGCGGCAAGCTCATCGAGGGCGGGGACTGGCGAACCCCGAGGTGAACGTCAGTTCCGTACCGTCTCCAGCCGTACCGCGCACGCCTTGAACTCCGGCATACGGGACGTCGGGTCGAGCGCCGGGTTGGTCAGCGTGTTGGCGCGGCCCTCGCCCGGCCAGTGGAACGGCATGAACACCGTGTCGGGGCGGATCGTGCTGGTGATGCGGGCCGGAGCGACCGCGCGTCCACGGCGGGAGACCACCGCCACCGGGTCGCCCTCGGCCGCCCCGAGCCGCTCGGCCAGCCGCGGGTGCAGCTCGACGAACGGGCCGGGCGCGGCGGCGTTCAGCTCGTCGACGCGCCGGGTCTGCGCGCCGGACTGGTACTGGGCGACCACGCGTCCGGTGGTCAGCAGGACGGGGTACTCGTCGTCCGGCTCCTCGGCGACCGCCCGGTGCGACACGGGCACGAAGCGTGCCCGCCCGTCCTCGGTGGCGAAACGGTCGAGGAAGAGGCGGGGAGTGCCGGGGTGGACCGAGGCCGCCCCGGAGGCCGCCTCGGCGGCTGCCTGGGTGGCTACCTGGGTGGGCTCGCCCGTCGGGTCGTCGGGGAGTACGTCGAGGGCGGCGTCCTCGCAGTCGTCCGAGCCCTGGTCCGTCTGACCACCCGCATGACCGTCCGCATGACCGTCCGCAGGGCACGGCCAGAACACCCCGTTCTCCTCCACCAGCCTCCGGTACGTGATCCCCGAGTAGTCGGCGACCCCGCCCGCGCTCGCCCGCCGCAGCTCCTCGAAGACCTCCTCCGGATCGGTCGGGAAGCCCTTCTCCACACCCAGCCGGGCGGCCAGTTCGTGCAGGACGTGCAGATCGCTGCGGATGCCCTCCGGCGGGGTGATCGCCTGGCGGCGCAGCAGCACGCGGCCCTCCAGGTTGGTCGTCGTGCCGGTCTCCTCGGCCCACTGGGTGACCGGCAGGACCACGTCCGCGAGGGCCGCCGTCTCCGAGAGGACGACGTCGCACACGGCCAGGAAGTCCAGCGAGCGGATGCGGTCCTCGACGTGTGCCGCGCGCGGGGCCGACACGACCGGGTTCGAGGCCATCAGAAGCAGGGCGCGAATGTCCGTCCCCAGCGCGTCGAGCAGCTCGTACGCGCTCCGGCCCGGCCCGGGCAGCGAGTCCGGGTCGACGCCCCACACCTCGGCCACGTGCCGCCGCGCCTCGGGGTCGGTCAGCTTGCGGTAGCCGGGCAACTGGTCGGCCTTCTGGCCGTGCTCGCGTCCGCCCTGCCCGTTGCCCTGGCCGGTCAGGCAGCCGTAGCCGGAGAGGGGGCGCCCCGAACGGCCGGTGGCCAGGCAGAGGTTGATCCAGGCACCGACCGTGTCCGTGCCCTTGGACTGCTGCTCGGGCCCGCGCGCGGTGAGGACCATGGCGGCCTCCGGCTCACAGAACAGCCGTACGGTTTCCCGGAGCTCGGGCACGGAGACGCCGGTGATCCGCTCCACGTACTCCGGCCAGTGCGCCATGGCGGCGGCCCGCGTCTCCTCCCAGCCGCTGGTCCGCTCCCGGATGTACGCCTCGTCCGTGCGCCCCTCGGCCACGATCAGGTGCAACAGGCCCAGGGCGAGGGCGAGATCGGTTCCGGGGCGGGGCGCCAGGTGGAGGTCCGCCTGTTCGGCCGTACGGGTGCGGCGCGGGTCGATGACGACCAGCTTGCCGCCGTTCTCCTTGAGTTCGGTGAGGTAGCGGAGCGCGGGAGGCATGGTCTCCACGAGGTTGGAGCCGACGAGGATCACGCACCCCGTCTTCGGGATGTCCTCCAGGGGGAAGGGGAGCCCGCGGTCCAGTCCGAACGCCTTGATGCCCGCCGCCGCGGCCGACGACATGCAGAAGCGGCCGTTGTAGTCGATCTGCGAGGTCCCGAGGGCGATCCGCGCGAACTTGCCCAGCGCGTACGCCTTCTCGTTCGTCAGCCCGCCCCCGCCGAACACCCCGCACGCGTCCGGGCCATGCTCCGTACGCGTGCGGGACAGCCCCTCGGCGATCCGGTCGAGCGCCTCGTCCCAGGTGGCGGGCGTGAGCACCCCGTCCCGCCGGACGAGCGGCGAGGTCAGCCGTACCGCCGGCGAGAGCAGCGCGGGAGCCGTACGCCCCTTGCCGCACAGCGCGCCCCGGTTGACCGGGAAGTCCGTACGCTCCCCGACCTCCACGCCCCCGTCCGGCGCGGGCGTCAGGTTCATCCCGCACTGCAGGGCGCAGTACGGGCAGTGCGTGGGCGTCGCGGAGGTCTCCATACCGCTCAGCGTGCGGCGGGCGTGTTACGCGGCGGAACGCGGCCCGTTACGCGGCCGGGACGGGGACCTCCCGGCGGGGGAGAGGCGGGCGTGAGGGCCGGAGCAAGGACCGGAGCAGGGACTGGAGCGGGGCGGAGCAGAGATCGGAGCAGGGGCCGGAGCAGGGGCCGGGCGCCGGGCACAGAGGTGCCCACTTCAAGTCGCCACCGGCCGCGACGAGAGTTGCCGCTGTGGCAGAGAACGCCTCATGTGGCTCATTCCGTTCCGTAGTTGGCTGATCACACCTAGTTGAGGATTCAAAAAACGGGACTACAGTCGGGCCCCACGCAAGACCCCGCACGGCGTTCGAAACCGAGCATGGGCCGCGTCCAACGGCCATGTCATCCGTCTCTCGAAACAGCCAAGGAGGTCTCCGAACCATGCCTCTGCGCCATCTCACCCCCCACGACAGGGCCTTGTTCCACGCGTACGGCCGAGGGCCGACCGTCCCCATCCCCGACCCCCTCCTCCATCACGCCGTCGAGCGCTGGGCCACGGCCACCCCCGCCGCCGTGGCCGCCGAACACCAGGGCTCGACGATCACGTACGGCGAACTCGACCGCTCGGCCGACGCCCTCGCCGCCCGCCTCGTCCGCGAGGGCGTCCGCCCCGGCGACCACGTCGCCCTCTTCGTCCGCCGCTCCCTGCCCATGCTGGTCGGCCTGCTCGCCACCCTGAAGGCGGGCGCTGCCTACGTCCCCCAGGACGTCGGCCTGGCACCCGCACCCCAGCTCGACCACGTCATCCGCACGGCCGGGACCCGGGTGATCCTCACGCTGCGGGAGTACGCGGCCCGCGTGCCCGTGCCGGCGGGCCACCGCCTGATCGCGCTGGACGAGCCGATGCCGTACGAGCCCGGCCCGGCTGTCGATGTGCGGGCCGGCGACGGCTGCTACGTCCTCTTCACCTCCGGCACCACCGGCTGCCCCAACGGCGTGAAGGTCACCCACCGCAACGTCGCCAACATCCTCCTCACCGCCCCCGGCGACCTCGGCATCCGTCCCGGCGACCGCGTGGCCCAGCTCCTCAACATCGCCTTCGACATGGCGGCCTGGGAGATCCTCGGCTGCCTGGCCCACGGCGGCACGCTCGTCATCCGCGGCAAGGACATCGCCGTGGCGGCCCGTACGGCGGACATCGTCGTCGCCACGCCGACGGTGCTGTCCGGCATCGACCCGGCGGCCTGCCCCCGGGTACGGACGGTGGCGGTGGCCGGCGAGCCGTGCCCGCGCCCGCTGGCCGACCGGTGGGCGGCACGGGCGGCCTTCTACAACTGCTGCGGCCCGACCGAGACGACGATCGTGAACACGATGCGCCGCCACGAGCCGGGCGCGCCCTCGCTCACGATCGGCCGCCCCACCCCCAACAACACGGTGTACGTCCTCGGCGCCGACCGCCGCCCCCTCCCCATCGGTGAGGTCGGCGAGATGTGGGCCGGCGGCGACTGCGTGTCGGCGGGCTACCTCGGCAACGAGCGGCTGACCGCCGAACGGTACGCCCCCGACCCCTTCCTCGGCGGCGACCACCGTATGTTCCGCACCCGTGACCTGGGCAGATGGACCGCGGACGGCGAACTGGAACACCTCGGCCGTACCGACGACCAGGTCAAGGTCCGCGGCTTCCGCGTCGAACTCGACTCCGTCTCCTCGGTGCTGGAACGGGTGCCGGGCTGCACCCGCGCGGTGACCCTGCAGCGGGACGCCCGCAACCTGGTCTCCTTCGTCTGCCCGGCCGACGTCGACCCGGCCACCGCGCGCGAGGCCGTGGAGGCGGCCCTGCCGTACTACTGCGTGCCGGCCGACGTACTGCCCCTGGCGTCCCTCCCCGAGACCGACCGGGGAAAGATCGACAAGTCGGCGCTGCTGCGGCTGGCCGAGGAGCTCACGGCGGTGACGCGATGACGTCCTCACCTCCGCGTACGGTCGTGACATCGTCAGCTCGGCGTACGGCGCCACCGGCGGCCACCGAGCTGCCCCCGCCGACGTCGACCGTCAGACGCGCCTTCAAGCACCCCCGCCTGATGCACTACAACCGCCTGGCCGCCCTGGTCCTGTGCGTCAACCTCGCTGTCTTGTACGCGAGTTGGCCCATGGAGACCGTCTCCCTCGGCCATGCCGCCCTCGCGAACCTCGCGATCGCGGTCCTCGTACGCCAGCAGTACGTCATCAACGCCCTCTTCCGGCTGGCGACTTGGGCGCCGACGTCGTGGCCGTTGGGGGTGCGATGGACGCTGGGGAAGGTGTACCACTTCGGCGGGCTGCATGTGGGTGGGGCGCTGGCGGGGAGCCTGTGGTTCCTCGGCTTGACCGTGACGGTGACTGTGACAGGTGAGGGGAGCAACGCGTCTTTCTTGGCAGTGAGTTGGGGACTGATCGCCCTGCTTGCCGTCATCGTCGTCACGGCCCTCCCACCCTTCCGCTCCCGCTTCCACGACCACTTCGAGAAGATCCACCGCTTCGGCGGCTGGACGGCACTGGCGCTGTTCTGGACGCACACCGCGCTGAGCGCAGGCGGGCGACAGGCCGGGTTCTGGGTCCTGGGGGTCGTCACCTTCAGCGTGGCGCTGCCGTGGCTGCGGCTGCGCAAGGTGGACGTACGCGTCGAACGCCCGTCGTCCCACGTCGTGCTGGCCCGCTTCGACCACGGCGAGACCCCCTTCGCGGGTTCCTCGACCGCGATCAGCCGCAGCCCGCTGAAGGAGTGGCACTCCTTCGCGAACGTGCCTTCGCCCGGCGAGCCGGGCTTCCGGCTCACGATCTCGCGGGCGGGGGACTGGACGGGATCGTTCATCGACGACAGGCCGTCGAAGGTGTGGGTGAAGGGCATCACGACGGCCGGGGTCGCCAATATCGAGACCCTCTTCACCAAGGTGATCTACGTGGCCACCGGCAGCGGCATCGGCCCCTGCCTGCCCCACCTGCTAGCCGCCGAGGTCCCCTCCCGCCTGGTCTGGGCGACCCGTGACCCCCGTTCGACCTACGGCGACGCCCTGGTCGACGAGATCCTCGCCGTCCAGCCCGACGCGCTGATCTGGGACACCAGCCTGCACGGCAAGCCGGACATGGTCCGCCTCGCGTACACCGCGTACCGCGACTTCGGCGCCGAAGCGGTCATCTGCATCTCCAACAAGAAGCTCACCTGGCAGGTGGTGCACGGCCTTGAACGGCGCGGGATACCGGCGTACGGCGCGATCTGGGACTCCTGAGGGGAAGCCGATGAACACGACGAGCACGACGAGCACGACGAGCACGACGAGCACCCTGAAGGTCGAACGCCACGGTGGGACGGTGACCGTACGCCTCCACCGCCCGCACGTCCGCAACGCCCTGAGCGGCGAGCTGCTGACCGAACTCCTCGACGTCCTGCGCCCGTTGGACGCGGACCCACAGGTCGGCTGCTTCGTGCTGACCGGCTCGGAGGAGGTCTTCGCGGCCGGGGCCGACATCAAGGAGATGGCGGGCAGGACAGCCGCCGACATGGCCGCCGAGGACTACTTCTCCGGCTGGGAGGAGTTCGCCGCCTTCCGTACCCCGAAGATCGCCGCCGTCAACGGCTATGCCCTGGGCGGCGGTTGCGAGCTGGCGATGATGTGCGACCTCGTCATCGCGGGCGAGTCGGCGGTCTTCGGGCAGCCCGAGATCAAGCTGGGCGTGATCCCGGGCATCGGCGGCACCCAGCGGCTGACCCGCCTGGTGGGCAGGGCCAAGGCCATGGACCTGATCCTCACCGGCCGCACGATGGACGCGGCCGAGGCGGAACGCGCCGGGCTCGTGTCCCGAGTCGTCCCCGACACCGAGGTCCTGACGGCGGCCACGGAGGCGGCCACCACCGTCGCCTCCTACGGCCGCGCCGCGGTCACGGCCGCCCGCGAGTGCGTCGACCGCGCCATGGAGACGGGCCTGCGTGACGGTGTCCTCTTCGAACGCCGGGTGTTCCACGCGCTGTTCGCGACGGAGGATCAGAAAGAGGGGATGCGGGCGTTTCTGGAGAAGCGGCAACCGCGTTTCATTCGCTGACCGTTCCCTGACCGTTCGACGGGCTGGGCTCTCAACGCCGGGCGGACACGGTACCGTTCGGTGTTGAGAGGGCCCCGCGCCCGTGTGTCTCGCGCCGATGTCCCGGTTCTGTCACCGGGTCGTGCCGCTCCGGTACCGGACGTCCGCGTGGACGCCTGGGCGTGCTAAAAACTACGGGCGCCACGGATACGGGGGTCTTCCGGTGCTCAACGTGTGGCGCACGTCCTGTCGTTGGGCCCGTGAAGGGCCTCAGGGGGAGAGGTAACACCGCATGAACCGCATCCACAGAACTGCCGCTGTTCTGGCCACGTCCGGGGCCGTCATAGCCTCCCAGGTCGGTTTCGCCGGGGCCGCGTCCGCGGCGACGCCCGGCTGCCCGATCAAGATCAGCACCCCGTCCCGCTTCTACGTGGACTCGAACGGCTGGGTGACCAACGGCGGCCTGTACTTCGGCATCAAGGGCACGAGCAAGAAGCACTTCAAGAACGTCAGGTTCACCGTCAAGAACGTCAAGAACATTCGCTTCGGCAAGGCGACGCCGACCAAGTACGACAAGATCACAAAGCAGTGGAAGCAGGTCATCACCGTCAAGGACAAGAACATGGCGGGCAAGAAGGACAAGGTCGGCTTCAAGGTCCGCACCCGCCTGCTGAACACCAACGTGTACAAGGTCAAGCTCATCCTGCGCGGCGAGGGCTGGAGCTGCGCGGTCAACCAGGGCACATGGGGCAACCGCTGATCCACGCACAGGTCTGATCGCGCCGGCCGGCCGCTACCTACCTGGCCGACGCCAAAGCCCTGGCCACCCCCGGTTCCTGAGGCCCCAGGAACCGGGGGTCCGGCTCGAACACGGCGTCCAGCGCGGCCTTCCCCGCCGCGAAGCTCCCGCATGGCTGGATGTGGAAGCCCTGGCTGTTGACTTCTCCCCAGCTAACGCGGAGGATTCAACCCTCGCGGGTTGATCTTTCTGCTTCATCGACGGCTGCCGACCCGAATGAACGGCGAGGGTTGGTGTGCCAACCATCGGTCTTACGCCAGCTCCACAGACCTGACATTCCGCCAGCCCGGCGGTAGGTCCGGCCAACTTGGTTTTCGCCAGCTGGACGAGACCGACCCTAGCACCCGATGAGCACGGCCTCGTCGACGCCGAAGATCCTCTTGGCGCGGACGCAGGAGTCCCAGGTGTCGAAGCCGGCGTAATCGCTGACGATCCGCCGGCCGGGCACCCCGCGCTCGGTCAGATACGCGCGCATCGCGTCCGGCTCGTCGTAGTCCGCGCGGCTGTTGTCACCGGTGACCAGCACCACCTCCACGCGCCCCTCGCGGTACAGCGCCGCCGCCGCGTCCAGGCGGTGGGCGAGGTACGGCGACGGCTCGCCGCCCCACAGACCGGCGCCGAAGACGACCGCGACCTCGGTGCGCGGGACGGAGTACGCCGTCCGCAGCCGGTCGCCCGCCATCGTGAACAGCCACGTCGTCGGCAGCAGCGCCAGCACGCACAGCAGCATCAGCGCCTGCACGGCGCGCCGCTGCCCCGCGCGAGTGCGTGGCAGCCGGGGCCGGCACTGCCGCAGCCGGAGCGGCATTCGCAGTGGCAGCCGCAGCGGCTCCGGCAGCCTCAGGCGACGCATCCGACGGTCCTTCCCCTGATCCCCTGATCCCTTGATCCCCCGGGATCCCTCCCTCGGGTTTCGACCAGGAGGACGCCCCAGACGGTGATCCGGTTTACCGAAGCCTACGTGACCAGGATCACTCGCAGGGAGAAAAACGCAGGTCACGCCACCTCACACACCCCAAGCACCCCACCGTGAACCCCCGGAAAACACCCGTCATTCCCGCGCAACGGGGTGGCAACCTCTCCCCGCCACCATCGGTTCATGACGGCGTCGAACCCTCCTCGCGACGAGTCCGAAGCCCGCCCCCGCCCCGGCGGCCAGCCGCTCCGTGGCGCTCACCTCGACAGTACGGCGCACATGATGAACCGGATCAGCAGCCAGCTCGCCAGCCAGCTCAGTGTCGTCTCGCTGAACGGGACCCGGCGCCCCGCCCCGCCCGCGCTCGTCCTCGTGGGTCACGGCAGCCGTGACCCACGCGCGCTGTCGACCGTACGGACCCTCATGGAGCGGGTCCGGGAACTGCGCCCCGGCCTGCCCGTCCACCTCGGCCACATCGAGCTGAACGAACCCCTGCTGCCCGACACGCTCGCCGCCCTCGGCGACAGCGAGGCCGTGCTCGTCCCCCTCCTCCTCAGCCGCGGCTACCACGTCAAGCAGGACATCCCCGAGATGGCCGCCGCCGCGGAGGCACGCACGCGCGTGGCCGCCCCGCTCGGCCCGCACCCCCTCCTCGTGGAGACGCTGTACACGCGGCTCGTCGAGGCCGGATGGCGCACCCGGACGACCGCAGCCGAGCGCCGCGCGAGCGCGGTCGTGCTGGCGGCTGCCGGTTCCCGCGACCCCGAGGCGGCCGTGGACACCGGCCGCACCGCCCAGCTCCTCGCCGAGCGCCTCGGCGTCCCGGTCGTCCCCGCCTACGCCTCCGCCGCCGCGCCCACCGTCCCCGCCGCCGTACGCTCCCTCGCCGCCCGCGGCCACCACCGGGTCGCCGTCGCCTCCTACTTCACCGCCCCCGGCCGCTTCGCCACCGAGTGCGCCGAGTCCGCCCCCTGGATCGCCGCCGCCCCCCTCGGTGCCCACCCCGGAATGGCCCGCCTGATCCTCCACCGCTACGACCAGACCATGGCAGCCCCGGCCGACACCGGCAGGGGCGCGGGGAACCGCGCGACAAGCCATCAACAGCCCGCACCCGCACGACGGCAGGTCCTGGCAGACGCATAGGCGCAAGACGCATAGGCGCAACGCACACGCCCCATTTGTCAGTGGCTGCGCTTAGTGTCGAGACATGGAAGGCACCCCTACCCCCACCAACAGCACCCTCCAGCCGTACGCGAACCACACCCCACCCCCCGGCTACGACCCGGCGTCAGTCGCCCGCTGGGCCCCCGAGCCCGACAAACGCCCCGGCCGCACCGCCTTCCAGCGCGACCGCGCCCGCGTACTGCACTCCTCCGCGCTCCGCCGCCTCGCGGGCAAGACCCAGGTGGTCACCCCGGGCACGAGAAGCCAGGCCTGGGACCCCAGCCCCCGCACCCGGCTGACCCACTCCCTGGAGTGCGCCCAGGTCGGCCGCGAACTCGGGGCGGCCCTCGGCTGCGACCCCGACCTGGTCGAGGCCGCCTGTCTCTCCCACGACCTGGGCCACCCGCCCTTCGGCCACAACGGCGAACAGGCCCTCAACGAGTTCGCCGAGGACTGCGGCGGCTTCGAAGGCAACGCACAAAGCCTCCGGCTCCTCACTCGCATCGAACCCAAACGCTTCGTAACAAGCACAGGGACCGGCGAAAGAAACACGAGGACCGGCGAACGAAGCACAGGGACCGGCGAACTCGTCAGCGTAGGTCTGAACCTGACCCGCGCCGCCCTCGACGCCGCCACCAAGTACCCCTGGCCGCGCGGCAGTCACCCCACCGCCCCGGCGTCACCGAAATTCGGCGTGTACGACGACGACCGTCCCGTCTTCGACTGGGTCCGCATGGGCGCGCCCCGGCACAGGACCTGCTTCGAGGCGCAGGTCATGGACTGGTCGGACGACGTGGCGTACTCGGTGCACGACTTCGAGGACGGACTGCACGCGGGCCACATCGACCCCAACTGTCTGCAGGCCGAGCCGGAACGGCAGGCGGTGTTCGAGGTGGCCATCGGGCGGTATGTCCCCGCCGGCACCGACCCGGCCGAGCTCGCCGAAGCCCTCGACCGGCTCCTCGACCAGGAGTGGTGGCCGCACGGCTACGACGGCTCGGCGGTCGCGCAGGCCCGCCTGAAGGACGCCACCAGCCAGCTCATCGGCCGCTTCTGCCTGGCCGCCGAGGGCGCGACGCGGGAGGCGTACGGCAGCGGACGGCTCACGCGCTACGCCGCCGAACTGGTCGTCCCGCGCGGGGCACGGATGGAGTGCGCGGTGCTCAAGGCGGTCGCCGACCGGTACGTCATGCAGCGCGCCGAACAGGAGCGGCTCCGCGCCGACCAGCGCATCGTCGTCGCCGAACTGGCCGAGGCGCTCACGGCCCGCGCGCCGGACGGACTGGATCCGCAGTTCCGCGCGCTGTTCGACGAGGCGGACGCGGCGGCGGACGACCGTGCGCGCAAACGTGTGATCGTCGATCAGATCGCGGCCCTCACCGACGCGTCGGCGCGCACGTTGCACGCGAGACTGAGGGGACGTATGTGACGTTCAAACGAGCAGGGTGTGACCCTGCGTGGCCTGAACGGGCCACTCCCTCTTCCCGCATCACGCTGCGTGCGGGACGCTCGCATGTGGCGACAGCCGCAGTGTTCATCCGGGAGACATTCCCGGGACCCCCGGCAGGAGGCATCAAGTGGTCGACGCGGATCAGACATTCGTCATCGTCGGAGGCGGACTCGCCGGCGCCAAGGCGGCCGAGACGCTCCGAGCGGAGGGCTTCACCGGCCGCGTCATACTGATCAGCGACGAACGCGACCACCCCTACGAGCGCCCCCCGCTGTCCAAGGGCTACCTGCTGGGCAAGGAGGAGCGCGACAGCGTCTTCGTGCACGAACCCGGCTGGTACGCGCGCCACGACATCGAGCTGCACCTCGGCCAGACCGTCGACGCCATCGACCGCGCCGCCAGGACGGTCCGCTTCGGCGAGGACGGCACCCTCGTCCACTACGACAAGCTGCTGCTCGCGACCGGCGCCGAGCCCCGCCGCCTGGACATCCCGGGCACGGACCTGGCCGGCGTCCACCACCTGCGCCGCCTCGCCCACGCCGAGCGCCTCAAGCACGTCCTCGCCGCCCTCGGCCGGGACAACGGCCACATCGTCATCGCGGGCGCCGGCTGGATCGGCCTGGAGGTCGCGGCGGCGGCCCGTGAGTACGGCGCCGAGGTCACCGTCGTCGAACCCGAGCCGACTCCGCTGCACGGCGTCCTCGGCCCCGAGCTCGGCCAGCTCTTCGCCGAGCTGCACCGCGAGCACGGCGTGCGCTTCCACTTCGGCGCCCGCCTCACCGAGATCACCGGCCAGGACGGCATGGTCCTCGCCGCCCGCACCGACGACGGCGAGGAACACCCCGCCCACGACGTCCTCGCCGCCATCGGCGCCGCCCCCCGGGTCGCTCTCGCGGAGGCGGCGGGGCTGGAGCTGGCCGACCGCGCACAGGGCGGAGGCATCGTGGTGGACGCGCGGCTGCGCACGTCCGACCCCGACGTCTACGCCGCCGGTGACGTCGCCGCGTTCCCGCATCCGCTGTTCGACACGCGGTTGAGGGTGGAGCACTGGGCCAACGCGCTCAACGGCGGCCCGGCGGCCGCCCGCTCCATGCTCGGCCGTGAGCTGACGTACGACCGTGTGCCCTATTTCTTCTCCGACCAGTACGACCTGGGCATGGAGTACAGCGGCTGGGCGCCCCCGGGTTCGTACGACCAAGTGGTGATTCGTGGGGACGCGGGGAAGCGGCAGTTCATCGCGTTCTGGCTGAAGGAGGGGCGGGTGCTGGCGGGGATGAACGTGAACGTGTGGGACGTCACAGAGGGGATTCAGGCTCTGGTCCGCTCCGGCAGGGAGGTGGACCCGGAGGCGCTGTCGGATCCGCATGTGTCGTTGGAGAGCCTGGGCGCATAGGGCGTGTTCTGAGTCCGGATCACCATCGGGGCGTCAGCGTGGACTCCACCGCTGCCCGCGCATCACCGGGCGGCGGGCATGGTGGTCGGTCCACCTCGCGACCGGCGCTGCCGCCCGCTGTCCGTCATTCTCACCCCGACGTGACAGCACCCAGCGACCGGCGGGGACGTCGTCGTTCCCCGCCGGTCGCTGGGTGAAATGGCTTGGCCGGTAAGGGGCTTGGCCGTCAGGCCACCGAGCCCGAGCCCGAGCCCGAGCCCGAGCCCGAGCCCGCGCTCGCGATCGTGCCGCCCGGCCGTACGCGCCGCAGGACGCCGGCGACGGCTTCGACCGCCCGGTCCGCTTCGGCCTCGGTCATGACGAGCGGCGGGGAGAGGACGAGGTTGTGGCTGTTGCCGACGCGCACGACGACGCCGGTCTCGTCGCGGATGACGTCGGCGATGCCGGGGCCGGGCTCGGGCAGCGGCCGGCGGCTCTCCTTGTCGGCCACCAGCTCCAGTGCGATGCCCATGCCCGCCTGGCGGATCTCGCCCACGACGGGCAGGTCCCGCAGCGGCTCCAGCCGGGCGGCGAGGTGGGCGCCCGTGCGCAGGGCCGCCTTGAGCAGGTTCTCGCGTTCGATGATCTCCAGGTTGGCCAGGGCGACCGCGCAGGAGACCGGGTGGCCGCTGAAGGTGTAGCCGACGGGGTAGCCGTGGCCCGTCATGACCGTCTCGCCGACCTCACGGCTCAGCAGGACCGCGCCGAGGGGGGCGTAGCCACTGGTCAGGCCCTTGGCGGTGATCATGATGTCGGGTGTGATGCCGTAGCGGTCGGCGGCGAACCAGTGGCCGATGCGGCCGAAGGCCGTGACGACCTCGTCGAGGATGAGCAGGATGCCGTGGCGGCGGAGTACGGCGTCCATCCGGGGCCAGTAGTCCTCCGGCGGGATGACCATGCCGGCGACGCCCATGACCGGCTCAGCGATCATGGCGGCGATGTTCTCCGGGCCGATCCGCTCGATGGTGGCTTCGAGTTCGGCGACGCAGTGGTCCGTCGGGTTCTGCCCGTCGAACAGCCAGGTGCGGAAGGGGTGCGGCGGGGTGAGGTGGGCGACGTCGGGCAGGTGCGGGCCGACGCCCGCCTTCATGTAGTCGAAGCCGGTCGCGGTGCCTCCGCCGTAGGTCAGGCCGTGGTAGGCCGTCGTGCGGGACAGGATCCACGTACGGGAGGACTCGCCGCGCTGGGCGTGGTAGTAGCGCGCGGTCTTGATGGCGGCGTCGTTGCCCTCGGAGCCGCCGGAGGTGAAGTAGACGTGGTCGAGGCCCTCCGGGGAGAGCTGTGCCAGCTTCTGCGCCAGCTCGATGGAGCGCTCGTGGGAGAAGTCTCAGAAGGTGGTGAAGTACTCCAGGCACCGCATCTGTGCGGAGGCGGCGTCGGCGATCTCGTCCCGGCCGTGGCCGACCTGGGCCAGCCACAGGCCGCCCGTCGCGTCGAGGTACTCCCGGCCCGCCGCGTCCCACAGGGTGCAGCCCTTGCCCCGTACGAAGACCGTGCGGTCCTTGGCGTCGAGAGGGAGGTACGGGTGGACGACGTGGCGGCGGTCGAGATCGAGCAGGGTCTGCAGGTTCCGCGTGGTCAACGGTGTTCCTTTCTATGGCGGTTCGAGAGGCCGGCGGGTTGTTCACGGCGGTTCTAGAGTCCGGCGGGTTGTTCACGGCGGTTCGAGACCGGCGGGTTGTGTACGGCGGTTCGGGATCCCGCGGGCCGGTTACGACGTCGTGGGCGTTCCGGCCGCTTCCGGAGCCGTCGCGGTGGGAGAAGCGGTGGCGGGGGCCGTGAGCCGTACGACCCGTCCGCGCAGGGAGGCGTAGGCCGCCGCGGCGAGTGCCAGGAGACCGGCGACGGGGATCAGCCAGGGCAGGAGGGAGGCCGGGCCGCCGGTGATCCCGGTGAGGATGCCGAAGTTGTCGATGGCGAGCACGGTGCCGCTTTCCAGACCGAGCGCGCCGAGCAGCGGCGCCACCAGGGTTCACTCGAAGCGCGGAGCACAGCGCAGGGGCCAGCCGTCCATCTCCTCAAGGGCGGAGGCCAGCCGCACGAGCGTCGCCTCGTCCCAGGGCCCGCCGATCAACTGGCTGCCGATGGGCAGGCCGTCGGGCGAGGTGTGGACCGGCAGCGTGATGGCGGGCAGACCGGAGATGTTGCAGAGGGCGGTGAACGAGATCATCTGGTTCTCGGTCATCCGCGGTCCGCCGGGGTCGGCGTTGGCCTCCGCCAGACAGGCTCCGGCCCGCGGAGGCGGGCAGGCGAGGGTCGGGGTGAGCAGAACGTCGAAGTCGCGGCCCCACTGGGCGCGGACCTCCACGGCCTCCTGCTGCAGAAGCACGGCCGCCTTGGCGTAGGCACCCGAGTGGCGGGTCTCGGCACGCTCCATCCGGAACCGCAGATGCGGTTCGGCCAGCTCAGGCTTGTCGTAGGGCGCGGACCACAGCGCCGCGTCCAGGATGGTCTGCGCGTACCCGAGGACCGCCTCCTCGGTGAAGAGGCGCGGCGCCACCGGGAAGACGGCGTGTCCGAGCGACTCAAGCATCCTCGCGGTCCGCTCGGCCGCCTCCACGCACACCGGATCCACGGGCAGTCCGGTGGGCGCCTCCAGCAGCAGGCCCACCCGCAGTGGCCCGCACTCCCGGCCCAGTTCCTCGGAGAACGGCCGCTCCGGCGCGGGCGCCCCGTACATCACCAGGCTGTCCGGCACGCTCATGACGTCCAGCAACGCGGCCGCGTCCCGCACCGTCCGGGTGACCGCCCCCTCGACCGTGGCGTGCTCCCAGGCCGCCACGTACTGCGGCACCCGCCCGCGGCTGGGCTTGAGCCCGACCAGCCCGCAGCACGAGGCCGGCATGCGGATCGAGCCACCGCCGTCATTGGCGTGGGCGACGGGCGCGAGCCCCGCGGCGACGGCCGCCGCGGCACCGCCGCTCGAACCCCCCGGCGAGTAGTCCGTGTTCCAGGGGTTGCGGGTGATCCCGTAGCGGGAGCCCTCCGTGACGCTCAGCAGGCCCATCTCCGGCGTGCTGGTCCTGCCCATCAACAGGACCCCGGCGTCCAGGAGCCTGGTCACGACAGGGTCCGTGACCGCGCGAGGCGTGTCGTCGCAGCCACGGCTGCCGAACGTGGCCGGCTGCCCGGCCACCATGGTCAGATCCTTGATGGGAATGGGCACCCCGTGAAGGGCGGGCAGTTCTGTGCCGTCCATGACGGCACGCTCGGCCTTGCGGGCGGCTTCACGCACCTCCTCGTCGTTGCGCCAGACGAATGCCCCGATCGCGGGGTCGAACCGGTCGATGCGCTCCAGATAGGTGTCGACGATCTCAACGGGGCTGAGTTCACGCTTGCGTACCGCCTCTGCCAGACGCACGGCGGAGTCGAACGGGTTCATGGGGGTCCAATCTGTGACGGTGACGGATGTGGGGCTGCGGGGTCAGCCGATGGTGAGCAGCCGGTCGAGCTCCTCCCGGTTCTGCGCTGTGCTCGGGCCGTCGAAGACGACCCGGCCGGCCTCCATGACGACCGCCCGGTCCCAGCGGTCGCCGAGAAGCCCGGTGTGCTGGTCGACGGTCACCACGGCCACGCCGGTGGCGGCGATGAGGCTCAGCGCGTCCAGGACCTGCTGGACGACCGAGGGCTGAAGCCCCTGGGTGAGCTCGTCCACCACGATCAGTGACTGTCCGGAGAGCATCGCCCGGGCGATGCCGAGTTGCTGCTTCTGCCCGCCGGACAGCGTTCCCGCGGGCTGCCGGCTCCGTTCGGTCAGCAGGGGGAAGATTTCGTGGGGATCGACCGCCGGGACGAAACCCCGGCGCACGGCCAGGCGAAGGTTCTCCGCGACCGTGAGGGTGGGAAACACACCTCGGTCCTCGGGCATGAGGGCCGCGCCCCATCGCGCCGGCAGCTCCGGGCGGCCCGGCGGCACGGCACGTCCCGCCAGGCGCACGCCTCCGCCCTGCCGGTCGGCCAGGCCGAAGACGGTGCGCAGCAGGGTGGTCTTGCCGGTTCCGTTGCGGCCCAGCAGCGCGACGCGCTCGCCCGGAGCGACACGCAGGGTCACGTCGCGGACGACGGCCGCCTGCCCGTACCCGCCGCACAGTCCGTCCAGTCGCAGCATCAGTGCACCCCCAGGTATGCCTCGCGCACCGTGGGATCGGCGGCGACCTCGTCCATGGACCCGTGGGCGATCACCTGTCCGTCGTGCAGGACCACGACATCGTCGGACAGTTCGCGGACGATCGCCATGTCGTGCTCGACGACGAGCAGTGCGCAACCCGTCCGGCGCGAGACGTTCCTCAGTTCGCGGACGAGAGCGCGGGCGTCGTCGGGTCCGAGCCCGGCCGCGGGTTCGTCGAGCAGCATCAGCCGGGGCGCTCCGGCCAGCACCATGGCCAGCTCCAGCCGCCGCCGGTCGGCCAGCGGCAGGGCCCTGGCCTCACTCGTCTCGTCGCCGGCCAGGTCGTCGTACTCGGCGGGCAGCTCCACGTGCCGTGGCGCGTCCAGCCGGGCCAGCCTGATGTTGTCGGCCGGCGACAGCTGCGTCAGGATGCTGGGGATCTGGAACATCCGGCCCAGGCCCAGGCGTACGCGCTCGTGGACGGGCATCGCGGTGGCGTCCGCGCCGAAGATCCTCACCTCTCCCGCGTCGGCGGCGAGCTGGCCCGCGATGACGGCGAGCAGGGTGGACTTGCCCGCACCATTGGGGCCGATCAGGCATACGCACCGGCCGTCCTCGACCGTAAGGTCCACGCCGCGCAGCACGTTCACCGGGCCGAAGGACTTGCGGATGCCTTGCAGCGCGACGGCGGGTCCTTCACCGGCGTCGTCGCCCGCGTCCTTCCGGTGGTGCGCCACCGCCGCGGCCGGCGGCAGCTTTACCGCCGGGCCGCGCGTGAAGGCCTTGGCGAACCCCGCCAGACCCGCCGGGGCGACCTGGACCACCAGCACGAACAGGGCGGCGAGCGCGAGCACGTACCAGCCCTGCCAGGTGCTGCCGAGCATCTGTCCGCCCGCCGTGATCAGGATCGCCCCGAGGAACGGGCCCAGGGTCGATTCCCTGCCCCCCAGGGCGAGCCAGACGAGCACGCTGGTCGACAGAGCGAGCCCGAAGACCTGCGGTGACACCAGCCCCGCGACGGGCGCGTACAGCGCGCCCGCGACCGCCGACACCGCCGCGCTGGCCGCGAACGCCGTGGTCCGCACGCGCACCGGGTCGGTGCCGGTCTGGGCGGCGCGCTCCGGGTTGCGGGACGCGGCGATCAACCGTGCACCGAACCGGCTGCGAACCACCGTGACGCTGGTCGTGGCCACGACGACGGCCACGACCAGGAGGGTCAGGTAATAGGCGGAGACCGTTCCCTGGCTGCTGATCGACAGCCCGTTGGTCCCACCGGTCAGATCCGTGAGGCTGTTGGCCGCGTGCTGGAGCAGCAGGCTCACACCGATCGTCAGCAGGATGAGTGGTGCGTCGGGCACACCGGAGGCCAGTCCGATCCGGACCATCGGCAGCGCGATGAGGACGGAGGCCACCAGGGCCGCCGCCAACAGCGCGGTGAGCGGCCAGCGGTGCTCCTGGCTGAGCGCGACGGCGTAGGCACCGAGCCCGAAGAACGACGCGTGGCCCACGCTGAGCAGTCCGGCCCGCCCCCAGGAAAGGTCGAGGCCGTGGGCGAACAGCCCGTTGCACAGTCCCAGTGTCAGGGTGGCCAGGGCGAACGTGCTCAGCCCGAACGGAGCCGCCGCCAGGAGCACGAGGACCAGCGCGAAGCGCACCGCCGCACCCGCGCGGGCACGTCGCCGCACGGATCGCGGCGCGGCCGTGTCACCGCGGCCGCCCGGCCCGTCGTGTGCGTCGCGGGCGGACGGCGGCGGCAGCACGCCGACCTCGTCGCCGCGCCGGCCGGCGTCGCGCCCCGGGGCGGTCACGCGCACCCCGGCTTGCTCGTGGTGTCGGCGACGCGGCCGAGCTCGCGGCTGACCTCGTATGTGCCGCCCTGCTTGATCGTCACTTGGAGCATGTCCGCCTGGAGCACGTGATTGGTGGGCTCGAATCGGGTGCCCTTGCCCAGGGGCGAGTCGAACTTCAGCCGTCCGATCTCGGTGTTGACCGCCTTGCCGTCGGCGTCGTCGGCCTTCTGCGCGGCGGCCAGGAAGAACTGGACGCCGAAGTACGCGTTGCCCGCCACCTCGGGCATCGGGCCTTTGAACTCGTACGCCGCCCGGTAGTCGGCCACGAACGCGCGGCTGTCGGGGTCGTCCAGGCTGTCGGTCCAGCGGACCGTGTGCGTGCGGCCGTTCACCAGCTTGCTGAGGGCCGGGTAGTAGTCGCTGTCCAGCGGTGCGCCCTCGTAGCCGAGTTCGGGTGTGAGCAGTCCGAACTGATCGGCCTGCTGGCTGAACGAGACCGCGTCGGAACCGACGACCATGGTCAGCAGCACGTCCGGCCGGGCGGCCTTGAGCCGATTGATCACCGGCTGCCAGTCGGTCTGCCCGATCGGGCTGAACTCTTCGGCGACGACGGAGCCGCCCGCCTGCTTCACCGCCTTCTTGGCGATTTCCGCGTAGAGGTGTGGGTAGCTGTAGTCCGACCCGACGATCGCGACCTTCTTGCCGTAGGTGTCGACAAGCTCGGGGACGGTCGGCTTGAGCAGTTGGCGGGTGCTCTCGCCGAAGCCCCAGGCGTAGGGGTGGCACTTCTCGGCATCGCCGAGTATCGCCGTGCCGAACGGGACCTCCGCGTCGTCCGCGACGTTGGACACGGCCTCGGCGGTGTCCCCGGTGATCGTGCCGAAGAGCATCGACACCCCGTCCCGCTGGACGAGCCTGCGGGCCAGCTGCGTCGAGGTGGCCGGGTCGCCCGCGTCGTTGACGACGATGTACTCGACCTTCCTGCCGTTCACACCGCCGGCGTCGTTGACCTTCTTGACGCCCAGTTCGAAGCCGTTGCGCAGGGCCTTGCCGGTCGTGGAGACGGGCCCGGTGAGCGGCACGATCAGACCGATCCTCAACGGCCCGTCCCCGCCGTCCTGGGTGTCCGAAATCGCCGATCCGCCGCAGCCGCTCAGGGCCAGCAGGGCGGCGACGGTCAGGACGCCCGTGCCGGCACGCGAACGCGAACGCGAGTGAGCCATGACGTGTACCTCCGAATCCAGGGACGCGAGCGCAGCGCCGCGACCGCGACGACGATCAGATAGAAGAAGACCTCGGCCAGCACGTCGGTCAGCCAGGTACGCAGCAGCACCGACAGCGTGGCGATGAGGAGTGCGGCCCCCGCCGCCGTCGCGAGCGCGCCGGGGCGGCTGAACAGCAGCCCGAAGAACACCGGAACCAGCAGGCTGAAGCCCATGGTCGGATTCACCGCGAGCAGCGGGCTGTACAGCACCCCTGCCAGCACCGCCAGCAGCCCTCCCACCACGAACGCGGTGCTGCGCAGCCGGCGCGGGTCGATGCCGAGCAACGCCGCCATGGTCGGGTTGTCGGCCACCGCGCGCAGGGTGAGACCCCAGTCGGTCCGGTAGGCGGCGAACAGCACCAGGGCGACGACCGCGGCCGCGGCCAGGCCGCAGACCAGCCGGTAGACCGGATAGGGAGCGCCCAGCACCGTCACCGTCCCGTCGACCGGCGCCCCGACCGAACGAGAAGTGGAGGTGAACAGCAGCTCCGCCACCTGCCGCAGCGCCATGCCGACCCCCCAGGTGACGAGCAGGGTCGCCAGCCCGTCCGCGACGGGACGCCGCAGCAGCAGCCGTTCGATCAGCAGCAGCAACGGAACACTCGCCACCAGGGCAAGCGCCACCCTCCAGCCGAAAGCCGGGCCGGTGGCGATCGCCGCCGTGTAGGCCCCCACCATGACCAGGTCGCCCTGCGCCAGATTCACCACCCGGCTCGCCGCGAAGGTCACGGCCATGCCGACGGTGGTGAGCGCGTAGAGGCCGAAAAGGGTGAGGATCGCGAGGAGTACGTCCACGTGATGGTGTCCTTCCACTTCCGCGGACCGGGGATGAGTGCGACTATCTGCCAACCCCGACGTCCGCGTTGGTCCCAGAGCGCAGACCTCTGGTACTGGAGCGCAGTGGAGGAGTTGATGTCCCTCGAAGCCCGTCCGGACGGCACGCTCGTCTTCGGTTACCTGGACACGGAGTCCTCCGACCGCGCCAGGGCGTCCGACACCGTCCTGGTGAAGACGGCGGCCCCCTATGCCGCCGACATACGCTCGGAGCGGTTCGGTGCGCTTCCCGCCTGCGACATCGTCGGCGAGCAACGGGCCCAGGTCGGTTCGCACCCGCCGGCCTCGGCCCTCAGAGCCGAGACGCTGCTGGGGCTGCTGGTGGCGGGAGACGGGACGATCGAACAGAAGGGCCGCCGCTGCACGCTGTCGCCGGGCGACTTCATCCTCTACAGCGGTGGGCGCCCGTTCCGCCTCGACTTCGGCAGCGACTACCACTGGTTCCTGATGAGGCTGGACCACAGCACGGACACGCTCACGCGGCGGACCCCCGAGGCGATGGTGAACCAGGAGCTCGCTCGGTCCCCCGGCGGCCGGATCCTCTCCTCGATGCTCGTCGAACTCGCCCACCGGGGCCACCACCTCGGCCCGCTGTCGAAGGGAGAGATGGGCGAGCACGTCACCGGCATCGTCCGGACCCTCGTCCGCGAGTACGGTCGGCACGGCCGGCACCCGCAGCCCGCTCACGGGCACCGGCTGGAGCGCGTCCTTGAACACATCGACCTGCACTTGGCCGAGGAGCTCTCCCCCGCTCGGATCGCCGCCGCCCACCACATCTCGGTCCGGTCCCTGCACGCCATGTTCCAGCGACAGGGGGAGACGCTCGGCGACCACATCCGACGACGACGTCTGGACCGTATCCGCCAGGACCTGGCCGACCCCGACCTGGCCCACCTTCCGGCATACGCCGTGGCAGCCCGCTGGGGCATCCACGACCCGAGTTACTTCGGCAGAATCTTCAAGGCCGAATACGGTATCGCCCCGCGGGACTTCCGCTGCGGAACCCGGGTGTCACCGGAGCAGCGGCCTCCAGTGAGCGACGGTCGGGGATCTTGAGGTTCCAAGGTCATGGCGTACTCCTCCCGCGCCAACCGTTCCTACCCCATGGCGCCGACCCGGCGACGGTGCATGGAGCCGAATGGGTGCATGTGAGACCTCCTCCGCCCGACCTGTCTCCGGGGACTACCGACACTCCCGGCTGAAGATCCACAGACCCCTCCACCCCGGCACCGGCCCCGAACACGTCGTAGGGCCAGGCACCCGTCTGTCCTCGACAAGCCCAGCCCTCATGAGTGCGCAGACGCAAGATCCGGGCGGTGATCCCGGAGAAGGCCGACCAGGCGGCCAACCGTAAGAAAGAAGGGAACGGTTTCTGTGTGGCTGGTCGCGCCCGCGCGGCGGAGCCGCACCATGGCACAGCCCCGCGCCCCTGAAGGGGCGCTGCCCGTGCCCCAGAGTTGTCGGTCCTGCCCCGTAGAATCACGGCGTGGCAGGACGGATCAACGACGAGGACGTGAAGGCGGTACGGGACGCGGTCCCGATCGACGCCGTGGTGTCCGAGTACCTCCAGCTGCGTAACGCGGGCGGAGGAAACCTCAAAGGACTCTGCCCCTTCCACGACGAGAAGTCGCCGTCCTTCCAGGTCAGCCCGAGCAAGGGGCTCTTCCACTGCTTCGGCTGCCAGGAGGGCGGCGACACCATCACGTTCGTGATGAAGGTCGACCACCTCTCCTTCTCCGAGGCGGTCGAGCGGCTCGCGGCCCAGGCGGGCATCACGCTGCGCTACGAGGAGGGCGGCTACAACCCGTCCCACCAGCGCGGCGAGCGCATCCGCCTGGTCGAGGCCCACAAGATCGCCGCCGAGTGGTACGCCGAGCAGCTCGCCACCTCCCCCGAGGCCGAGACCGGCCGCCTCTTCCTCGCCGAACGCGGCTTCGACCAGGCCGCCGCCCTCCACTTCGGCGTCGGCTACAGCCCCCAGGGCTGGGACCACCTCACCCGCTACCTGCGCGGCAAGGGCTTCACCGACAAGGAGCTCCTCCTCTCCGGCCTCTCACAGGAAGGCCGCCGCGGCCCCATCGACCGCTTCCGGGGCCGTCTGATGTGGCCGATCCGTGACATCGGCGGCGAGGTCGTCGGCTTCGGCGCGCGCAAGCTGTACGAGTCCGACAACGGCCCCAAGTACCTCAACACCCCCGAGACGGCGATCTACAAGAAGTCCCAGGTCCTGTACGGCATCGACCTCGCCAAGAAGGAGATCGCGAGGACCAGGAGCGCGGTGGTGGTCGAGGGTTACACGGATGTGATGGCCTGCCACCTGGCCGGGGTGACCACGGCCATCGCGACCTCTGGTACCGCCTTCGGCGGCGACCACATCAAGATCCTGCGCCGCCTGCTGATGGACAAGACGTCGGCAAGCGTGATCTTCACCTTCGACGGCGACGCAGCCGGCCAGAAGGCGGCCCTGCGAGCCTTCGAGGACGATCAGAAGTTCGCTGCCGAGACGTACATCGCGATCGCACCGGATGGCATGGACCCGTGCGAACTGCGCCTGGTGAAGGGCGACGGGGCAGTCACAGAACTGATCGAGTCTCGTACGCCGCTGTTCAAGTTTGCTCTGCAACAGATCGTGAAGCGCTACGACTTGGAGACCCCTGGAGGCCGAGCGGCAGCCCTGGAAGAGGCCGCCCCTGTGGCGGCCCGGATCAAGGAGCGCACCGCGCGGCGTGAGATGGCCGTGGAGCTTGCCGGCCTGGTGGGCATTCTGGACCCCGAGTTCGTAGTGGACCGTGTCGGCTTCCTTCATCGGCGCAGCGGCGGCCAGGGCCCGGTGTCCAGGCCCGTACCTTCCGGCCAGACTGATACGTCTCCTCCCCGGGCCTTCGGGGGTCCCCCTTTGAACCTGCGCAACCCTGTCCACAAGGCGGAGCGCGAGCTGCTCAAACTGGCCTTGCAGCAACCGGAGTTGGTCTCCCCGGCCTTCGACGCGTTCGAAGTCGACGAGTTCACCGCCCTGCCTTACGCGGCCGTACGGCAGACGATCGCGGATGCGGGTGGCACGGAGTACGGCGCTCAGAACCCTCAGGACTACTTGGTCCAGGCCCGCGAGGCTGCCCCGGACGACGCGGTGCGTGCGATGGTGACGGAGCTGGCGGTCGAGGCCATCATGCGGCGCGCCGTGGACGAGATGTACGCGGGCAGCGTTCTGGTCTCGGTCCGCCGCCGCGCGGTCGAGCGCCGGATCCACGACGTCCAGTCCACCTTGACCCGCCTGACGATGAGCGGCGACCCTGCCGCCCTGGCGGCCGTACAGAACGAGTTGTGGGTGCTCCAGCAGTACGACCAGGCGCTGCGGGAGAGGGGCGCGGAGGCGCTCTGAGGCCGTGGGCCCTGGCCGACCCCGGCCGGGCCTTGGCTGAGAGGCCCTGGCGCACATGCCAATCCGGTACGCCCCTCAAGGCGTTTCACGCCCTCTCAGCAGCGCACTCGTACGGCAGGGTAACCACGCGGTCACGGACCGGACTCAAAAAGTCACCGCACGCCCCTCGTGGCGGCGATGTGTCGTACTCCACACTGGGTTCCGGTGCCTGAGTCCTCGGAGCGCGGCCGACCCGTCCCCCACGGGTCCGAGTTCCCCGCGGTTCCGCTCAATGACTACGGGATGGACGGCGGCGAGGCCGGCGACGCCATCCCCGACGTTCCGCTGCCGCACGCTTCAGCAGCGACATTCCTGGAGGTCGCCCCCGTGCAGACCCAGACCCTCACCCAGACCGACATCAGTACGGCCAGTACGGCCGGTACGGATACCGCCGACGGCACGGAGCCGGACGCGGAGAGCGCCGTGTTCACGGCGGTGCCCGCGCAGAGCCGGATCGCACACCACCCCGAGGCGGAGCCCGAGGCGCCGCCGGAACTCGGCGAGCCGCCCGCGGACGCGGTGGTGGAGACGACGGCCGAGGCGCCGGAATCCGTGGAATCCGCGGAACCCGTGAGCCTGCCGCGTGTCCGCACCGACACGGGCGGACCTTCCTCGGACCTGTTCCGCCAGTACCTGCGCGAGATCGGCCGCATCCCGCTGCTGACGGCCGCCGAGGAGGTCGAGCTCGCCCGGCGTGTCGAGGCGGGCCTGTTCGCCGAGGAGAAGCTCGGCAACACCCCCGACCTCGACAGCCAGCTCGCCCTCGACCTCGACAAGCTCGTCGTCATGGGCCGGATGGCCAAGCGGCGCCTGATCGAGGCGAACCTGCGGCTCGTGGTGTCGGTGGCGAAGCGGTACGTGGGGCGCGGTCTGACCATGCTGGACCTCGTCCAGGAGGGCAACCTCGGTCTGATCCGGGCCGTCGAGAAGTTCGACTACGCCCGCGGGTACAAGTTCTCGACGTACGCCACCTGGTGGATCCGCCAGGCCATGTCCCGTGCCCTGGCCGACCAGGCCCGCACGATCCGGGTCCCCGTCCACGTGGTCGAGTTGATCAACCGGGTCGTCCGTGTCCAGCGGCGCATGCTGCAGGAACGGGGGTACGAGCCCACCCCGGAGGAGGTGGCGGCCCACCTGGACCTGCCGCCCGAGCGGGTCAGCGAGGTCCTGCGCCTCGCCCAGGAGCCGGTCTCCCTGCACGCCCCGGTGGGCGAGGAGGACGACGTCGCCCTCGGCGACCTGATCGAGGACGGCGACGCGACCAGTCCCGTGGAGTCGGCCGCCTTCCTGCTCCTCAGGGAGCACCTCGAAGCGGTCCTCTCCACCCTCGGCGAACGCGAACGCAAGGTCGTCCAACTCCGCTACGGCCTGGCGGACGGCCGCCCCCGCACCCTGGAGGAGATAGGCCGCATCTTCGGCGTCACCCGGGAACGGATCCGCCAGATCGAGTCCAAAACCCTCAACAAGCTCCGCGACCACGCGTTCGCGGACCAGTTGCGGGGTTACTTGGACTGACGGGGGTTGCACGCGGGGGCCCGCACCGGCGTTTCTCGCCCCCGCCGCCCCTACCCGTCCCATCCCCCAGGGGCTGCCGCCCCTTCGACCCCGCCAGGGGCTGCGCCCCTGGACCCCCGGGGCGGGTGGGTTGCCTGCGGGTGGGTGGGGGTGCTGCGGGATCGGCCTGAACGGCCTCGTCCTCAAGCGCCGGACGGGCTGGTGGTGCCTGGCCCGGGCTGCAAAGGCTGGCGTGGGCTGGAGCCGCGCCCCTTCAGGGGCGCGGGGTGTATCGATATGCGGCTACGCCGCGTGGGCGCGACAAGCCACACACAACCCGCAGCTCCCCGACAACCCACACCACCCATCCCCTGGCGGGGTCGAAGGGGCGGAGCCCCTGGAGGATGGGACGGGTAGGGGCGGCGGGGGCGAAACCAATGCACGCGCACCCCCACCCCCCCCACCCCCGATCAATCCACCTCAGCCACCGCCTCCGCGAACTGCGCCTTGTACAGCCGCGCATAAGCCCCGCCCCCCGCCAGCAACTCCGCGTGGCCCCCCTGCTCCACAATCGCCCCGTTCTCCATCACCAGAATCGTGTCGGCATCCCGAATCGTCGACAACCGATGCGCGATCACGAACGACGTCCGCCCATGCGCGAGCTTGGCCATCGCCTTCTGGATCAGCACCTCGGTCCGGGTGTCCACGGAACTCGTCGCCTCGTCCAGCACCAGGATCACGGGGTCGGACAGGAAGGCCCGGGCAATGGTGATGAGCTGCTTCTCACCCGCGCTCACCCCCGCCCCCTCGTCATCGATCACCGTGTCGTACCCGTCCGGCAACGTCCGGACGAACCGATCCGCGTGAGCCGCCCGAGCCGCCTCCTCGATCTCCCCCCGCGTCACCTCACGAGAGGCCCCGTACGCGATGTTCTCGGCGATCGTCCCCCCGAACAGCCACGTGTCCTGGAGCACCATCCCGATCCCGGCCCGCAACTCGTCACGGGACATCGCCGCGATGTCGACCCCGTCCAGCGTGATCCGCCCGCCCGTGACGTCGTAGAACCGCATCAGCAGATTCACGAGCGTCGTCTTGCCGGCGCCCGTGGGCCCGACGATCGCGACCGTCTGCCCGGGCTCGACCTTCAGCGACAGATCCTCGATGAGCGGCTTCTCGGGCTCGTACCGGAAGGAGACCCCCTCCAACGCCACCCGCCCCCGCAGCTCCTCCGGCCGCACGCCCGGCACAGGGTCCGCCCCCTGCTCCTCCGCGTCCAGCAGCTCAAAGATCCGCTCGGCCGAGGCAACCCCCGACTGCACCAGGTTCGCCATCGACGCCACCTGCGTCAGCGGCATCGAGAACTGCCGCGAGTACTGGATGAAGGCCTGCACATCACCGATCGACAGTGCCCCCGACGCGACCCGCAGCCCACCGACCACGGCCACGAGCACATAGTTGAGGTTCGACACGAAGAACATCAGCGGCTGCATGACCCCGCTGTTGAACTGAGCGCGGAACCCGGCCTCGTACAACCGCTCGTTCTGCTCGGCGAACAGCTTCGCCGACTCCTCCTGTCGCCCGAACACCTTGACCAGCGTGTGCCCGGTGTACATCTCCTCGATGTGGGCGTTGAGCTTCCCGGTGGTCCGCCACTGCTGCACGAAGTGCGGCTGCGACCGCTTGCCGACCCGTGTGGCCACGACGAAGGACAGCGGTACGGTCACCAGCGCGACCAGCGCCAGCAGCGGTGACACCCAGAACATCATCACCAGCACACCCACGATCGTCAGCAGCGAGTTGACGAGCTGGCCGACCGACTGCTGAAGGGTCTGGCCGATGTTGTCGATGTCGTTCGTGGCGCGGCTGAGGACCTCACCGCGCTGCCGCTGGTCGAAGTACGACAGCGGCAGTCGCGACAGCTTGGCCTGCAGGTCCTCGCGCAGGTGGTACATGGTCCGGTTGATGGCCCGGTTCGAGAGTCTCGTCGACGCGGCCATCAACAAACCCGCCGCCACGAACACGGCGAAGGCCACGAGCAGGACGTTGCCCACCGCCGTGAAGTCGATGCCCTGGCCGGGGGTGAAGTCGGTGCCGGACAGCATGTCCGCCACGCCGTCGTCCCCGCGTTCCCGCCTGGACTCCAGCACCTCGGCCTTCGTCTCACCTGCGGGCATCTCCCGCCCGACGACCCCCGCGAACACCAGGTCCGTCGCCCTGCCGAGAATCCACGGCCCCAGCACGGACAGGCCCACGCTCAGCACTCCGCACGCGAGCATCGCGTACATGGTGGCCCGCTCGGGCCTGAACTGCGCGATCAGCCGTTTCCCGGACCCCTTGAAGTCCATCGTGTGCGCGTCGGGGCCGCTCCCGGCCACCATCCGAGCCATCGGCCCCGCCATCAGGCAGCCTCCGCTTCCGTGAGCTGGGACAGGACGATCTCCCGGTAGGTCTCGTTGTCCGCCATCAGCTCGTGATGGCGTCCGGTGCCGACGACCCGGCCCTCGTCGAGGACGACGATCCGGTCGGCGTCCCGGATGGTCGCCACGCGCTGGGCGACGATCACGACGGTCGCCTCGGCGGTTTCGCGGGAGAGAGCGGTACGCAGGGCCGCGTCCGTGGCGTAGTCGAGCGCCGAGAAGGAGTCGTCGAAGAGGTAGATCTCCGGGCGCTGCACCAGCGTCCTCGCGATCGCCAGCCGCTGTCTCTGCCCACCCGACACATTCGTGCCGCCCTGCGCGATCGGCGAGTCGAGCCCGTTCTCCAGCCTCTCCACGAACTCCTTCGCCTGCGCCACGTCCAGCGCGTGCCACAACTCCTCGTCGGTCGCGTCCGGATTGCCGTACCGCAGGTTCGTCGCGACCGTCCCCGAGAAGAGGTACGGCTTCTGCGGTACGAGCCCGACGGTCCGCGCCAGCAGCGTCGGGTCGAGCGTCCGCACGGCGACACCGTCGACGAGCACCTCGCCGTCGGTGGCGTCGAAGAGGCGGGGGACCAGGCCGAGAAGGGTGGACTTGCCGCTGCCGGTCGACCCGATGACGGCCGTCGTCTCGCCGGGCCGGGCCACCAGGTCGACGGATCTGAGCACCGGCTCCTCGGCACCGGGGTAGCGGAACCCGGCTCCCCGCAGCTCCAGCGTCCCGTGCCGCCGCAGCTCCCGTACGGGCGCGGAGGGCGGCACGACACTGCTCTCCGTGTCCAGCACCTCCTGGATGCGCTCGGCGCAGACCTCGGCGCGCGGCACCATCATGAACATGAAGGTGGCCATCATCACGGACATGACGATCTGCATGAGGTAGGCGAGGAAGGCGGTCAGGGCGCCGATCCGCATCCCGCCGCTGTCGATACGGTGCGCGCCGAACCACAGCACGGCGATCGACGACAGGTTCACGACCGTCATGACGATGGGGAACATCAGCGCGAGCAGCCGCCCGGTCCCGAGGGACACATCGGTGAGTTCGGTGTTCGAGCCCCGGAAGCGCTGCTTCTCGTAGTCGTCCCGTACGAAGGCGCGAATCACCCGGTTGCCGGTGATCTGCTCGCGCAGCACCCGGTTCACGGTGTCGAGCCGCTCCTGCATGGTGCGGAAGAGGGGACGCAGCCGCCGCACGATGAGGCTGACGCAGATGCCGAGCACCGGTACGACGGCCAGCAGCACGCCCGACAGCGGCACATCCAGCCCGAGCGCCATCACGATCCCGCCCACGCACATGATCGGCGCCGAGACCATCAGCGTGAACGTCATCAGGGTCAGCATCTGCACCTGCTGCACGTCGTTCGTCGTCCGCGTGATCAGCGAGGGCGCCCCGAAGTGGCCCACCTCACGCGCGGAGAACGACTGCACCCGGTCGAAGACGGCCGCCCGGACGTCCCGGCCGAGCGCCGAGGCCGTACGGGCGCCGTAGTACACGGCCCCGATGTTGCAGACGACCTGCGCCAGCGAGACGCCGATCATCAGCGCGCCGAAGGTCAGGATGTAACCCGTGTCCCCCTCGACGACGCCGTTGTCGATGATGTCCGCGTTCAGGGTGGGCAGGTAGAGGGTCGCGCAGGTCTGCACCAACTGCAGCAGCACCACCAGGGCGATGGGTCTCTTGTACGGACGGAGATGGGTTTTCAGCAGTCGTATGAGCACGCGTGGTCTCTCGGAGTCGGCGACGGGGTTGGGTGCACCACCCCCCATCGTCGGACACTCCGCCTGCGTTACCTCAACTGATTAAGCCAAGAGGTGGGTTTGTCGGTGATTTGTCGGTGAGGTGTCAATGGGTTGCCGTGGGTTGCCGATGGGTTGTCAGACCGTCAGGCCGTCAGGCCCGGAACGCCCCCGGATGCGTCTGTTCCCGTACCGACACGTACTGCTGCCGCACCGCCTGTCCGACCGCCAGTTCCTCGCCGGGCCCCAGGACCTGCCCGACCGCGCCCTGCCAGGCCGGCGGGGTGCGCGGGTCGAGGGTGCCCTGGGAGGCGCCGAGGGCCCAGGCCGCCTGCCGGGCGGCGCCGAGGGCGGCGTAGTCCGCGGGCTGCGGCACCACGACCTGCACCCCGAACAGCATGGGCGCGGCCGCCTGCACGGCGGGCAGTTCGGCCGCCGGGCCGAGCAGGAAGATCCGCCGTACGTCGACCCCGCGCCCGCGCAGCACGTCCAGCGCGTCCGCGAGCCCGCACAGCATGCCCTCGAACGCCGCCCGCGCCAGGTGCTCGGGCCTCATCGACTCCCGCCGCAGCCCGCTCAGCGTCCCGGCGGTGTGCGGCAGGTTCGGCGTCCGCTCACCCTCCAGATACGGCAGCAGCACAAGCCCGTGGGCGCCCGGCGTCGACTTCATCGCCAGGTCGGACAGCCCCTCCAGATCCGGCACCGAAAGCATCTCGGCGGCGCCGCGCAGGGTCCGTACGGCGTTGAGGGTCGTCACGACCGGCAGATGCATACCGGTGGCATCGGCGAGAGAGGTGATCATCCCGCTGGAGTCGACGAGCGCCTCGGGATGTACGGCCATGACGGACCCGGAGGCCCCCAGCGACACCACCGCGTCCCCGAGCCCTATCCCGAGCCCGAAGGCGGCCGCCATGGTCTCCCCGGTGCCGGCGGAGATGAGCAGCCCCTCCGGCGTCGTACCGGCGGCGTCGGACGGCCCGAGCACCTCGGGCAGCATGACCTGATGCCCGAGCGCGAGTTCGACGAGGTCGGTCCGGTACGAGCCCTTGGCCGCGCACCAGTACCCCGTACCGGAGGCCCCGCCCCGGTCGGTGGTCCGCCGCACCGGTCTCCCGAGCAACTGCCAGACCAGCCAGTCGTGCGCCTGCATCAGCACCGCGGTGCGTACGGCGGCGTCGGGCTCCGTCTTGCTGAGCCAGCGCAGCTTGGTCACGGGCTGCGCGGCCCCCGGTACGCATCCCACGGACTCCGCCCAGGCCTGCCGCCCCCCGAGCGCGTCGACGAGATCAGCCGCCGCGACCTGCGCCCGCTTGTCCCCGCCGACCATGGCCGGGCGCACGGTGTTGCCCTGCGAGTCCAGGGCGATCAGCCCGTTCTGCTGCGCCGACACCCCGATCGCCTGCACACCTTCGAGCAGCCCGCCCCCGGCCGCCTCACCCAGGGACAACAGCCAGGCCTGCGGGTCGATGTCCGACGGCCGCCCACCGCCCTCGGCCGATTCCACCGGGTGCGGGGCATAGCCCTGCCTGAGCACGGCCCCTGTGTCCGAGTCACAGACGACGATACGAGTGAAATCGGGCGAACTGTCCAGCCCGGCGACTATCCCCATGCCACAAATTCTGCCGTACGGGAAGGGGTGGGGGTGCCGCGCTGCACGAGCCGGGACGGGCGCGCGGCCGGGCGTCGCAGGCCTGGACACTGAACCCGGACGCTGAATCTGGACGCTGGACCTGGGGCCTGAACCCAGACGTTGGCCTCAGGCGTTGGACCGCGATGTCGGACCGCGATGTCGGACCGAGATGTCGGACCGAGCTAGGTGTTACTGGTCCCCCAGTCGTCCTCGCCGCTGTTGTTCGCGTTCCGCTCCCGCAGCGACCGGACCCGCTCGGCGACCGAGTCGGGCACACGGTCCCCGACCTTCTCGCTCACCGTGTGGTACGCCTTCCCTGCGAACGCGCGCCCCTGCTGGGCGGCCGACTCCGCGGTGTTGCGCACCGCCGGGTTCTGCGCGAACTGCCGGGCGGACTTCTTCAACTGCTCGTACCGCTCGCGCCCGGCTCGCGTGCCCAGCACGTACCCCAGGGCCACTCCGGCGACGAACGTGAGCCGATAGCGCATGGCGGCCACCTTTCCCTTGCGTCTGCTGCGTCTGCGTCGGTCCCCTGCGTTGCCCCTGCGGGCGCCGGGGCCGGGGGATACCGATTGGCGGAGCACCCCCCTGCTTGCGCTAATGTATGTGTCGCAGCGAGCGCGCGCCCCCTGGCGAATACCCAGGTAGGTACGTTCGATGCAACGAGGCATTCCTCCGTAGCTCAATTGGCAGAGCAGCCGGCTGTTAACCGGCAGGTTACTGGTTCGAGTCCAGTCGGGGGAGCTCGGTCCTCCGTAGCTCAATTGGCAGAGCAGCCGGCTGTTAACCGGCAGGTTACTGGTTCGAGTCCAGTCGGGGGAGCAGCCTGAACGAGGACCCCGTAGGGGTCCTTTTTCATGTCCTGCGGAACCGCGCGGGCCGCGCCACAGTCCTCAAGGTCAAGAAGCGCATGCGAAGCCGACCATCCGAAGCAGGAGATCGTATGAGCGGCTATGCTGCGGCAGACGGCGCGCACAAATGTGCGCGACGCGCCGTAACGGGGCGGTAGCTCAGCCGGTTAGAGCAGCGGACTCATAATCCGTCGGCCGTGGGTTCGAGTCCCACCCGCCCCACCACAGCGCCTCCAGGGCAGGAACGTTTTCACCTGCGGATAGGTGGCCAGCCCCTCGGAAGCCGAGGGGCTTTCGTCGTCTCAGGTGATCGTTAGCTGGCCCGATGCTGGCCCGAACGGTAGCCGATCAAGGTTCGGCGCTCCGCACGCAAAGACCCGCCCCGCCGCAGTCCTTCCGGGACCAGCGACGGGGCGGGCTTGCCACCTCCTGCCGGGCTTCCTGTCCCGGCCGGAGGGGCGTTCAGGGGGTGGACGGCTTCCGGTTCCACGGGTGGCAGGTGCAGCCACAGCGCCGTACGAGCAGCACGGTGCTGTAGTGCGGCAGCGGTATGTCCTTGGTCCGGCGGCACTCAGCGTGCAGATGCTTGTACTCGGGCCGCTGCGCGACGTCGCAGTGCGCCGACAGCGGCGCCCGGCCGGTGACGGTCACGAGACCGGCTCCTTCGTGCGCTGGTACGCCGCGTACAGGCGCTCGGAGGCGGGACACCACTGCTCCGGTCCTGTGCACGCACTACAGGCGGCCAGGTGCGCCCGCAGGACCCTGCGGGCGCGCGTGACGTCATCCTCGTCGTGGACAGAGACGCGCTGCATGTGGCCGGGCCCGCTGCCCTCGTCGCGCCACTGCCACTCGATCCGGCTCACGAGGCGTGCCTCAGGTTCTCGACGTGGTCGCACAGGGCGTTCACGGAGCGGGCGAGGCGCTGCGCGTGCGCGATGCCCGCGGGGAGTCCGTGGCCGGGTTCGAGGCCGAGGTGCATGCGGGCGGTGCCGACGCAGGCGAGGGCGCAGGCGCGCGGGATGTCGTCCTCGGGGAGCTTCTCGGCCGCGGCCTCGACTTCGGGGACGGTGAGCGCGAGGTGCCCGCGGAGCTGGAGGGTGAGGGTCTCCAGTTCCTCCGGCGTGGGCAGTACGGCGTCGTCGGCGAGGAGACGGCGCGCGGCCGTGCGCATCGTCTCGATATCGACGGGCAAGGCGGCCGCCTCTGCCGTGTCGGTTGGGCGGGTGGTAGAAACAGTCACTGTCGGCGCTCCTCAGCAGCGTTCGGCCACGCCCCGGGGTGTTCGCGCACCGCCGGGGTCTTGCGTCCACCCTTGCGAGTCAAGAGGTGCGTTCCTACTGCGTCTTGGGGCCGTTAGACACGGAAGAGGGCTACCGTTTGAAACGTGCCTAACGTCCCACGGGGGTGTCAGTGAACGAAGCGCTGAGCCGGGCCATGGCCCAGGCGCATATGAGTGACAGACAGTTGGCCGAGAAGTGTGGCGTCGATACCAAGACGGTCGGCCGGTGGATCACGCAAGCCGGACGTGTTCCGCATGCTCGTCACCGCTGGGCCGTCTGCGAGGCTCTCGGGGAGGACGAGGCGGTGTTGTGGCCGGCAGTCGTGAAGAAAGCGATCAAGGCTGGGCCGGACCGTGAGGTCGTCTCCGTCTACCCGTACCGCTCCGGCTGCCCGGCCTCCCTGTGGCGATCATTGATCACCAAAGCTGAGCGAGAGCTGACGTTCGCTGGTTACACGAACTACTTCCTATGGCTAGAGCAGGCCCGGTTCGGTACGGCACTTCGACGCAAAGCGGCACAGGGATGCCGGGTGCGCTTCCTGCTCGGCAACCCCGACAGCGACCTGACGCGGTCGCGGGAGCGGGACGAGGGCGTTGCGCTCACTCTGTCCACGCGGATCCGGGTGACGCTCGCCGAGCTGGAGAAGATCAGGAGCCAGCCGGGCATCAATGCACGGTACAGCAGTGGCCACGCGTACCTTTCCGTGTTCCGCTTCGACGATGACATGATCGTTACGCCTCTGCTGACGCACAGCGTCGGGCATGACGCCCCAACGCTGCACCTGCATCGACACCAGGACGATGGCATGTTCGACCGCTTTGCGTCGCACGTCGAAGAGCTGTGGCGCCAGGGCAGCCCAGTATGGGAGGACATCACCGATGGCACGGCGTGACTACGAAGACGACCCGGCTGCCCCGCCCGCGAACAGTCTGGTCGCGGCGGCCTCTGCCGTCGTGGTCGACGACGCCGGGCGCATCCTGCTCCAGCGGCGCGCCGACAACGGGATGTGGGCCCTACCCGGCGGTGCGATGCAGCTCGGCGAGTCGCTGCCGGACTGCGCCGTACGTGAGACGCGCGAGGAGACCGGCTACGAGGTCGAGGTCACGGGCATCGTCGGCACGTATACCAACCCTCGGCACGTATTCGCCTACGACGACGGAGAGGTCCGTCAGGAATTCTCCGTCTGCTTCCTGGCGCGTCCCGTGGCTGGCCACCTGGCGGTGTCTGAGGAGTCCACGGATGTGGCGTGGTTCGAGCCCGAAGAAGTGGACGCGCTACCCATGGTCGCCAGCATTCGCAAGCGCGTGAACGACTGGCGAAGTGGCGACATGCCCGCCCTCCGATAGCAGGACGGCCATACGCCCGTCTCCGGCCCGCTCGGCACGCTTGTCGGCGCCCGGACACGACGAAGAGCCCCCTGCACGACCATCAGGCCGTGCAGGGGGCGTGGTGGTTCACGACGTCGTACGGGCGTGTTCAGCGAGATGCTCGTCGAAGCGGCGCGTCAGCTCGGTAACGGCCTCCTTCATCTCCCCCATGTCCCGGGCCGTGCTGGACACCTGATCCTTCATCGACTCGCCGCCGTTCGGCGCCAGCTCCTTCACAGCCTCCCCGATGAAGACGAGGCGGCGAAGAACCGCCCACCCCCCGCGAGCCAGGGCACCGATCATGAGGAGGGACCCGGCTGCTATTCCGAGCAATTCGAGCAGATCCATGGAACCACTCACACGCCTCTGGCGAGGGACGTGCTGTTGGTGACATCCCTCCAACGCGCTACCAGGCCCTTCGCCAGGGCGAGGACGGCGCCGCCTCCACCGACCGCGGCGGCATGCCACATGCTGCCGTCGAGCGGGGTCGTGACGACGATCCCGGCAATGAACGCCTGCAGGAACGTGGACAGGACGCGCTCGGTCAGGTCCCGCGCGTAGGTCTTCGCCGTCTTCACGACGGTCTCGGTCGAGGGCAGGTCGAAGCTGGACATGGGTCAGGACTCCTGCGTGAGTGCGGTGGCGAGCCGGTCGAGGGCGGCCTGTGCGCCGGCCTCGGCTGCGGCCTCGATCTCCGGCAGGGTCAGCCCGCCCCCTCGGCGAGGCGGGCAAGGACCGCGTCACGCGCGGCACCTCGCGCGAGCAGCTGCTTTGCGATCCTCTCGACGCGGGCCAGCCGGGCGGCCATGCCCCACGACCGCTGCTCCATGCTGGTCTTGGCGTCCCCGCCTTCGAGGGGGGAGTCCGCCATGTGCCCCCACACCCGGCGGGCGATCCTGTCGAGGTCCTCCTCCGTCAGAGCCATATCGGTGTCCTCCTTCTCGCTGGCGGGGCGCGGCGCCCCTGCGAGGCCGAGCTCGGCATGGTGATGGTCTCGGCGATGCTGGGCCGCGTCCACCTCAGCGGACGCCCCGACCTGCTGACTGAGGATCAGGCGGCCCTGGTGCGCCGGGCGGTGGACACGTACAAGACATACCGTCCCCTGCTGCCGGGCGCCCTGCCCCGCTGGCCGCTGGGCCTTCCCGGCTGGCGCGACGGCTGGATCGCGTTGGCGCTGACCGCCGAGAGCGGTACGACCCTGCTGGCCCTGTGGCGCCGTGACGGCGCACCGGAAACGGCTACTGTCCCACTGCCCTGGGTGGCCGGAGGCGACGGGCCGCATGTGCTGTTCGCGGCCGGCCCGCGGCCGACGTACGAGTGGGACGGACAGGGCCGCGTCCTACGGGTGGGCCTCCCGGCCGAGCGGTCGGCGGTGCTGCTCGCTTTCGGTGGGGGTTTCGCCGGGGCGGTCTGAACCCGGTCGGGCGGCCCTGGCATGGACGAACGGCTCCGGCATGGGCGGGTGGCTCGGCGGCGGGTGCGGATTGGCGAGCGGGTTGGGCCGCGTTCCGGGTTCGGTGACTGGTCGGGAGTGGGCTGCGGTGTGTGGTGTCCCGGGGAGGGGTGGGCCGCTGTCGGTGCCAGGGGGCTGGAGCCCGGCCGGGCCGGGGGAGCCCGGCGGGGCTCCGGGCCTGCGCGGCCGCGAGGCGTCGCACCGGGAGCGATAGCCGTGCATCGCGACGAGCTGCTCGTCCGACGCGGCGGAGGGCCGCGCACCCACCGGCTCCGCCGACTCCAGGGTCAGCGGCCTCGGCAGTGGGCTTGCGGCCCCGTACGTCGTCTCCGTCAGGCGGGGATGGACAGGCTGGTGCTGAAGGGCCGGTCGTAGACCTCAAGGCTGCGGATGGATGCCCACGTCCTGGAAGGGAGTCCGGTGACCGTTACGCGCACGTATCTGGCCTGGGCCGTGAACGTGGCGGTCTGCACCTGGCTGGTGCTGGTGCTGGTGGTGGCGGTGAGGTCGGCGAGGGTGGTCCAGTTGCTGTTGTCGATGGAGCCCTCGACGCGGTAGTGGTAGTTCCGGGCGTCGAACTCCCAGGCGATACGGGCGCCCGTGAGGGACCGCGTGGAGCCCAGGTCCACCTTCAGCCAGTGGCCGGTGTTGCCGTTGTTCGCGCACCAGCGGGTGGCCGTGGAGCCGTCGACGGCCTTCGCCGCGGTGTTGCCCTTGGAGGTCTCCTGGCTGCTGGCGGCGGTCGTCCTGCCGGCGGCGATGTCGACGGGCTGTACGGAGCGGTCGAGTACGACCGCGACCACGCTGTCCTCGGGGATGCGGGTGCGGTTGATGCCGGTGATGGTCACCTTGCGGTCGGCGTCGACGGTGTACGGCAGGTCGGTGCCCGACGCGACGTCGTAGACGCGGGTGACCTGCGCGTCGCCGGTCGAGGGGGTGGTGAAGGCCGTGCCGCTGTAGCCCGGCAGCAGGTGGACGTAGAGGGTGTTGTCCTTGTGGGTGAAGCCGTACCGGCCGTCCACCGGGTTCCACGGCCCGCCGCGGGTGCCGTAGACGGCATCGCCGCAGGTGGCCATGAAGGAGCCGATGCGGCGTACCAGGTCCGCCTGGGCGGTGGGTACCGCACCCGTGCGGTCCGGGCCGACGTTGACCAGGCAGGTGATGTCCCGCACCCAGGCGTTGACCAGCAGGTTCATGGCGTTGCCGAAGCTCATCACGCTCGCGCCGGCCCGGTAGCCCCAGGCGCCGCCGATGGTGAAGCACTTCTCCGCCACGCGCCCGGTGCGGATACCTCCGCTGGGAACGGAGCCGCCCTCCTCGCTGGTGAAGTCGCCGATCCAGCCGGACCGCAGGGTGGTGACGATGTCGGGCTGGTGCTTGCGCACCAGGCCGGTCAGGCCCAGTGGCCGGCCGGTGGCGGTGTCGGTCTCGCTGTAGGCGGCGTCCACCGGCCATTCGTTGGAAGCCTCGCGGAACATGCCGGGTTCCCAGAAGAACGCGGCGTCCGCGTCGGAGCCCCGCTGGCCGAGCCAGCCGCCGTCCCACCACAGGTCGTCGATCTTGCCGTACTGGGTGACCAGTTCCCGTACCTGCTGGTACACCTCGTTCTTCATGATCCGCGCGTTCTCCTTGTGCGCGGGATCGGTGACGTAACCCCACTTGTTGGGCAGGCAGTTGGTGCCCGTGACGTCGTAGTAGCCGGGGTAGCGCCAGCTCATGGGGGAGTAGTAGATGCCGACGCGGAGCCCGGCGTCCCGTACGGCCGTGACGTACTCGCTGATGAAGTCCCGTTGCAGCGGCGCCTGTCCGGAGTGCCAGGTGTTGGAGTGGGTGGTGCTCGGCCACAGCGCGAAACCGTCGTGGTGGCGGGCCGTGAGCACGGTGTACCTCGCGCCCATGTCCTTGGCCAGCTGCGCCCAGTCGGCGGGGTTGTAGGCGCTCGCGGTGAACTGCTCGCTCGTGGCGTCGGTGACGTACTTCCGGTAGTTCTCCGGCGTGATGGCGGCGTTCTCCATGTACCACTCGCCCCTGGCCGGGCCGGAGTAGACGCCCCAGTGGATGAACATGCCGAGCTTCGCGTCGCGCAGCCACTGGATCTTGTCGTCGGGCTGCTGCTCAACGCCCATGTCCACCCTGGGAATCCGCAGCGGGGGAATCGGCAGCGGCTGCGTGGCGGCATGAGCGGGTGTCGCCAGGGCGGGCGTCACCACCGCGGCGACCGTCATGGCCGCCAGGCCGACGAGTGCTCTCCGGCGCGATATCGGTTCGGACATCGGTGGGGTCTCCTGTCTGTCCGCAGACACGGCCCTACGGGCGCTGCGGCTCAACTCGGGGGACTGCACAGGCAGGGAGTTGCGACGGCGAGGGAGAGAGCCGCACGAGGTGCCCCTCGTCGTAGTGACATCGGATGTATTAAGGGGCAGATTTGTGGAATCTGTCTAGGGGTTGACGCAGAAAAAGGGAAAACCGCGAGCTGCCTTCGCGGTAGCCGCATCAGCCGACGCCGGTCATCCGATGTATGTAGTGAAGCTGTCTCATGGCGCGCGTCTTGCCGGACCCGTTGACGCGCGCCCGCTTCCCCCTTACGGTCCTGCGACAGAGCCGCACACAGTTCAACAAAAACCCACGGCATCGTAGACAGTTCGTTCATTCAGCGGAACCTGAGCCGGTTGGTGTGCGCCGGGCGCGCACGAAGACGGTTCCGGCCTCACGACCCGCCCCGCCTCTCTCCCCCTCTCTCCTCGCTCTCTCCTCGCGAAGGACACCCATGCTCCGACGTGCCCTCAGATTCCTCCTGGCCGCCCTCATGGGCGCGGCCACGCTGCTGGTCATCGACTCACCCGCGCACGCCGCTTCGGTCACCGTCACCAACGGGACGCAGTTCACCGACACCTCCGGCTCCGTGGTGCACGCCCACGGGGGCGGGGTGATCAAGGTCGGCGCGTACTACTACTGGTTCGGTGAGAACCGTAATCCCGACAACACGTTCCGAGCGGTCTCCGCATACCGTTCGACCGATCTGAAGACCTGGGAGTTCCGCAACGACGTCCTGACCCGGGCGAGCGATCCCGAACTGGCCGCCGCCAAGATCGAACGCCCGAAGGTCATCTACAACAGCGCCACCGACAAGTACGTCATGTGGATGCACAAGGAGAACGGCAGCGACTACAGCCAGGCCCGCGCCGCGGTCGCCGTCTCCGACACGATCGACGGCGACTACACCTGGCAGGGCAGCTTCCGGCCGTCGAGCGGCACCACGTCACGGGACATGACGCTGTTCAAGGACGACGACGGCACGGCCTACCAGATCGCCTCCACCAACGGCAACGCCGACCTGCACATCTACCGGCTCACCGCGGACTACACCGCCTACGACGGCCTGGTCGCCAACCCCTGGGCGGGCGACTTCCGTGAGGCGCCGGCCCTGTTCAAGCGGAACGGCGTCTACTTCATGCTGACCTCCGGCAACAGCGGCTGGAGTCCCAACCAGCAGCAGTACGCCACCGCCACCAGCATCTCCGGCCCCTGGACCACGATGGAGGACATCGGCGACGCGACCGCCTACGGCTCCCAGACCGCCTTCGTCCTGCCCGTCCAGGGCACCTCGGGCACCTCGTACCTCTACATGGGCGACCGCTGGGGCAACTCCATCGGCGGCACCGTCAACGACTCCCAGTACGTCTGGCTTCCGCTGACCTTCCCCACCACCCGCACCATGAACATGCCGTGGTACCCGGAGCTCGCCATCGACACCGAGGCCGGGACCGTCACCGGCGCGGGCGGCGGCCCGTACTACAACCTCCTGGCCCGGCACAGCTCCAAGTGCGTCGACGTCTCCGGCAACTCCGCCGACGACAGCGCCGTCGTCCTGCAGTACTCCTGCAACAGCGGCCTCAACCAGCAGTGGCGGCTGCAGGACGCGGGCGACGGCTACGTCCGCGTCCTCGCCCAGCACAGCGGCAAGTGCCTGGACGTGGCCAACAACTCCACCGCCGACGGCGCCTCCGTCATGCAGTACCGCTGCACCACCGGCACCAACCAGCAGTGGCTGTTCCAGGATCAGGGCAACGGCTACCACCGCCTCCAGGCCCGGCACAGCGGCAAGTGCCTGGACGTCGCCAACGCGTCCACCACCAACGGCGCCCGTCTCATCCAGTGGCCCTGCGGCTCCGGAACCAACCAGCAGTTCCAGCGGCGAGCCGCCGGCTGAGGCGCTGACTGATCGGGAACTGGTGTTGCCGGCCGCACCGGCCGCACCGGCCGCACCGGCCGCACCGGCCGCACCGACCGCACCGACCGGTGCGGCCGGTGCGGTTCGCGGTGTATCTGCGGCCCGAGGAGAGGTGCACGCGGCGCTGGGGCGGCGCGGCGCCCTGCAGGCGGTGGCGCTGCACGACAGCGCGCTGACCGGCAGCTGGTCGAAACCGGCGGCCGTGTACGTCGGTGAGGGTGCCCGCGAGGAGGCGCGCCGGGCCCGGATCGCCGGCCCTGCGCGCCGAACTCGACGGCCTGGCAGGCGACATGGCCCGGGTCGACGCCGAGCGCGCCGCCGTGGCCCGGCGCCGCAGCACCCTGGACGCCGAGCCGGCCGCCGTCTCCGACGACGCCGCCCCGCGCCCCGCGCACACGCGCTCGCTGCCGCGCACCGGGCCCGTGCCGGCCGCGACGGCCGCGCACCGGGCACGGGCCGAGGCGTCCCGGCGGGAGGCCGAGGCGGCCACCGAACTCGCCGACACCGCCGCCGCGGTGAACCTGCCCGCCGACCGGGCGGGCGGGCCTGGCCACCGCCCGCCAGGCCCTGGCCGACCGCGCCCCCGCGCAGCGCGCCGCCGCCGAACGCCTTGCTGGGCCGCGCCCCCGGCGCCGGACGCTCGTTGAGCGCCTGCCTCGACGCGGTGGACGCCGTCTGCGCCGCTCCGGTGTCAGCCCCGCCGGCCTGGCAGGGTCAGGAGGGGATGATCTGCCACTGCTGCCGCGTCTGTGACGCGTACGGCTGCTGCTCGATGTTGGTTCCGTCGGTGGTGCTGCCCTCCTCGACACCGAGGGACAGCCCGCTGTAGCGGTTGATGAGGAAGTAGTGGCCGTCACCGGTGGGCGTCACGGCCCAGTGCTGCTGGGGGGCACTGGCGTCCGCCCAGATGCCGACGTTGCCGCCGTCCGTGCGGGAGAGACCCGCGACCTCCAGGAGCTTGCCGCTGCCCACACCCTTGATCTTGTAGTAGCCGTCGCCGGTGCTGGTGAAGGTCCACCTCTGGTTCGCCTGGTTGAGCCACGGCCACTGATGGACGTTGGTGCCGTTGGCGGTGCGCGCGCCCGCCACGTCGACGACCTGGCCGCTGTGCCGGGCGACCAACTGGTAGACCGTGCCGTCACCGGGCAGCGTGGTGGACACCAGCGCCGGCTTGGCCGTCCGGCCGCCGATCCTGACGCCGCCGATGTTGGCGTAGCCGCCGGTGGCCGCGTTGACCTGGATCCGTACGAAGCCCGCGTTCCGGGCGGGCCACTCCACCAGCTTGGTCTTGCCGTTGCCGGCCCAGGTGCCGGTGGCGACCTGGGTGAAGTTGACCCCGTCGGTGCTGGTCAGGATCGTGTACGAGGTGATGTCGCCGGCGGTGGAGTTGGTGCGGTTCCACTGCTTGGGCAGGTACTCCAGGGTGGTGACGTTGCTCCACACGCCGCCCAGGTCGATGGTGATGGACTGCGGCAGCGACAGGCTCCAGGTCGACCAGCAGGTCTCGTAGCGGACGTCGCTGAGTCCGTCGATGGCGTGGAGCGGGCCCTCTCCGGTGTGGAAGTCGGTCGCGTACGCGTTGACCGGTGTGACGGGGTGCTCGGCGCGCAGCAGCTGGGCGGGAAGCGGCGGTCGGGAGGTGTCGGGGCTCCATGCCGCGCCGACCTCGGCCAGCCGGTTCACGACGTTGGTGTCCAGCAGGCCGTTGCGGTTGGGCGGGCAGTTGAGGATGAACGAGGTGTACTTCGGTTCCAGGTCGGCCAGGTGCGACAGGATCGCGCTTCTGCTCATGAGGCTCTCGGTCGGGGTGGAGGGGTGCCAGAACCAGCCGTTGCTGATGGTCTGCCCCTGCATTCCGGCGTAGGTGTTGCCCGCCGGCGCCGTGATGCCCAGCGGCTCCTCGAAGAAGATCGCGTCGCTGAGGAAGGGCTCCGCCAGTCCGCCGATGTCGATCATGACGCAGTCCGGCTGCAGCTCCTTCACCAGGTTACGGATCCTCTGATAGGAGATGGCCTGCTGCCCCATCTGCCATGCGTAACCGTCGGTCATGAACATGTCTATGGTGCCGTAATTGGTCAGCAACTCGGTGATCTGGTTGAGGATGAAGGTCATGTCGCTGGGCTGGATGGCATCGGTGATTTCGAGCCCGGTCACGTTGTGCCGGTCTTCCCACGCCTCGACGCCGAAGGTGCGGTCCCAGATCGAGTAGTAGAACCCGACCTTCAGTCCCCTCGACCGGAAAGCATCGCAGTACGCCTGCACGACGTCCTGCCTGTAGGAGCTGTTCGCGACGTTCTGGGTGCCATGGGCGCTGGGCCACAGGGCGAAGCCGTCATGGTGCTTGGTCGTCAGGATGCCGTAACTCATCTTCGCGGCGACCGCTGCGTCGGCCCACTGCGCGCAGTCGACGCTCGGGGGAGCGAAGAGGGTGGGGCTCTGGTTCGGTGCCGCCCACTCCTGGTTCGTGAACGTGCCCAGGCTGAAGTGATTGAACATGCCGAACCGCATATCGACCATCTTGCTCAGGTTGGTCTGGGTGTCCGCGGCGGCCGCCTCCGGGAGAAAGCCGGAGAAGCCGGGGACGACCGGCAGGGCGGTCGCGGCGGTCGCAGCACCCGCCGCGCCGAGAAACGTACGGCGAGTCATTCTGGATGCGGACATGACACTCTCCTGTCAGTTGCTGGCGTTGATTGCGGTGACGACGAGTCGGACGGCACTCCGCTGGAACCACTGGTTGGCGCCGGCGCCGCAGGGCCGCTGGATGAGGCGGGCGCCGTGGGTGGTGGACGCGTGGACGAGCAGCGTGAACACGCTCAGGGAGGCGGCCGGCACAAACGTGACGGCACGTCGGGGCATCAGGGATCACAGCGTCCCGGGCAGAGGCGCACCGTGTCGGTCGCGATTCTGCTCCTCATTCGAAGAGGCTGCTTGATGGTTGGACTGTGTGCGGCTCCGTCGGCAGACCGTAGGGCTGAAGCGAATCTTCGTCAACCCTGCGTCGCTTCATTCATCCGATCTGTCGGCTGATTCCCTCTCGCGTTTCGGTGGCTTGTTCCTGATATTTGGGCGAGATGTCACCATTCATCTCGTGGTTTCAGTCGAGCCCCGGACAAGTCCTGCGTTGTTGCCCGTTAATACATCCGATGTCACTCCAGCGAGCGCACGCCAACGGATGTGGGGTCTGCCTGAGGCGTCGTCAGGCCGTAGGTGCGGACGGCGGTGCCACTGAAGACCTCCCGCCGCTCGGCGGGAGACAGGCCCGCCGTCAGCGAGCGGGCCGCGTCGACGACTTCGGCGTAGTCGGCGGCGAGTCGGCAGACGGGCCAGTCGGAACCGAACATCAGCCGCTCGGGGCCGAAGGCGTCCAGCACGGTATCGGCGTACGGCGTGAGGTGCGCGACGGTCCAGGAGTCCCAGTCGGCCTCCGTGACCAGGCCGGAGAGCTTGCACACCGTGTTGGGCAGGGCCGCCAGTCGCCGTATCTCCCCTGCCCACGGCCGGAGTTCACCGGCGGCGACGGGCGGCTTGGCCAGGTGGTCCAGTACGAAGGTGAGGCCCGGCAGACGCCGAGCGGCCTCGATGGCCGCGGGGAGCTGGTGGGGTTTGACCAGCAGGTCGTAGGCGAGTCCGGAGTCGGCGACCGCGGTCAGTCCCCGCAGTACCTCCGGGCGCAGCAGCCAGCGGGGGTCGGGTTCGCCCTGCACCTGGTGGCGGATGCCCACCAGGTGTGCGCCGCCGGGGCCTTCGCGCAGCGCGGCGAGGGCGTCGGCGACATCGGGAGAGGTCAGATCGGTCCAGCCGACGACTCCGGCGACCAGTTCGCTGCCCGCCGCCAGGGCCAGGAACTCCGGGGTCTCCTCCGGCACAGTGATCGTCTGCACCAGCACGGTCGCGGTGACCCCGGCGGCGCGTGCCTCCGGCTCCAGGTCGCTCAGGGAGAAGTCGCGGCGCAGCGGGGCGAGTTCGGCTCCGGTGATCCAGTCCTGGTCGCGGACGGACAGGTCCCACACGTGGTGGTGAGCGTCGACGATCCCCGGGCCGGCGGCCGTCCCGATCTCCGGGCCGGTGCTCATCCCGGTGCTCGTCCCGGTGGTCACAGTTCCCACACCACGGGCAGGGAGGCGTCTGCGCCCTCCGCCGAATAGTCGTGGGTGACGTCGAGGAGTCCGGCCATCCGGGCCTGCCAGGCGATGTTGACCGGGAGTCTCTCCAACTCGGCGATCATCGCCGGGTAGTCCTCCACCTCCAGCAGGTGGAAGAGATCGGTGCCGCTGCGCCAGATCGTCCACCGGCTCACCCCGGCGGCCCGGATGGCGGCGGTCAGCTCCTCGGGGACCTCGCGGTGTGCCGCCTCGTACTCCTCGACGTGGTCGGCACGGACCTTGGTGTGCAGGGCGACCCTCACGACGGCTCCTTCGACGACGGGGTTTCCTCGACGGGCGTGGATACGGGGACGGACAGAGGCGTGGATACGGGCGTGGATACGGGGGCGGGGACACCCGGGGCCAGCAGGCCCTGGCCACGCAGCTCGGCCCAGAGGGCGTCCGGGACGGGGCGCCGCAGCTGCTCCACGGTGTCGCGCACCTCCTCGGCGGAACGCGCGCCGGTCAGGACGCTCGCGACCGCGGGGTGGCCGAACGGGAAGCGCAGGGCGGCGGCGCGCAATGGGACACCGTGACGCTCGGTGACGGCCTTGAGCCGCAGGGCACGGTCGAGCACCGGCTGCGGCGCGGGGGCGTAGTCGTACGTGGCTCCGGGCCGGGGATCGGTGAGCAGGCCGGAGTTGAAGACGCCGCCGATGACGACGCTCCTGCCGCGGGCGGCGGCCTCGGGCAGCAGCTCGGCGAGTCCTTCCTGCTCCAGGAGGGTGTAGCGGCCGGCCAGGAGGACCACGTCGATGTCGGTCTCGCGCAGGAAGCGGGCGGGCAGGGCGCACTGGTTTATCCCGACGCCGATGGCGCCGACCACGCCTTCGCCGCGCAGTCGTTCCAGGGCCGGGTACGCCTCGGTCAGGGCCTGCTCGGCGTGGTCGTCCGGGTCGTGCAGCAGGGCGATGTCGACGCGGTCGAGGCCGAGGCGGTCCAGGCTGGCCTCCAGGGAGCGCAGCACTCCGTCGGCGGTGAAGTCCCAGACCCTTCGGTGGGTGGCGGGGACGGCGAAGCCGTGGGCGGTGTCGTCGCCGGGGCGGTCGTCCGGGTTCGGCACGAGCAGCCGGCCCACCTTCGTGGAGACGGTGTAGGCGTCGCGGGGGCGGCCGTGCAGTGCGGCACCGAGGCGGCGTTCGGCGAGCCCGAGTCCGTAGTGGGGCGCGGTGTCGAAGGTGCGGATACCGGCGTCCCAGGCCGCCTCCACGGTGGCGAGGGCGGCCTCGTCGGTGACCGGGTGGTAGAGGTTGCCGAGGCCCGCGCAGCCGAAGGCCAGCTGCGTGACCTCGACGGCGCTGCCGCCCAGTGTCGTACGTCGCATGGCCGTGGCCGTCACGGGCGGGCCGCCGGGCGCAGTCGCAGTCCCTGCATGCCGCCGTCGACGGCGAGGGCGGTGCCGGTGACGGATGCGGCGGCGGGGCTCGCGAGGTAGGCGATGGCGGCCGCGACCTCGTCGGCGGTGACCAGCCGGCCCATGGGCTGGCGGGCGTTGAGGGCGGCGCGTTCGGCCTCGGGGTCGTCGGCGGCGTCCAGCAGCCGGCCGACCCAGGGGGTGTCGGCGGTGCCGGGGTTGACGCAGTTGACGCGGATGCCCTCGCGGACGTGGTCCGCGGCCATGGCCAGGGTCAGCGAGAGCACGGCGCCCTTGCTGGCCGAGTACAGGGCGCGCTGCGGAAGCCCGGCGGTGGCCGCGATGGAGCAGGTGTTGACGACGGCGGCGTTCGACGAGCGGCGCAGATACGGCAGGGCGGCGCGGGTGGTGCGGACGATCCCGAGGACATTGACGTCCAGGACGCGGTGCCACTGCTCGTCGGGGTTGTCCTCGACGGTGCCCGCGGCGCCGATGCCCGCGTTGTTGACGAGGATGTCGAGGCCGCCCAGTTCCGTGGCCGCGGCGTCCACACCGGCCCGTACCGAGGTGTCGTCGCCGACATCGGCCTTCAGGCCGAGCAGCGGCTGCGGCACGCCACCGGGGTCGAGGTCGAGCACGGCCACCGCCGCGCCCTGTGCGGCCAGTGCGCGGGCCGTGGCGAGCCCGATGCCGGACGCGCCGCCGGTGACGACGGCCCTGAGCCCTGACATGCCGGTCATGCCGCCCTGCCTTCCTGAGTGCGTGCCGCGAGATCGGCGGCCCAGAACGTGCCGTCCGGGTAACGGTAGGCGGCGATGGACTCCTCCCGCATGGTGGCGGAGAACCCGGGGGTGAGCGGCGCGGTGTAGTGGCCGTCGCGCATCACCACGGGCGCGGTGAAGTGGTCGTGCAGGTGGTCGACGTACTCGATGACCCGGTTCTCGGTGGTGCCGGACAGGGCGAGGTAGTCGAACATCGACAGGTGCTGGACGAGTTCGCACAGGCCCACTCCGCCCGCGTGCGGGCAGACCGGGACGCCGAACTTGGCGGCGAGCAGCAGGATCGCCAGGTTCTCGTTGACGCCGCCGACCCGGGCCGCGTCGATCTGCAGCACGTCGATCGCGTCGGCCTGGAGTAGCTGCTTGAAGACGATCCGGTTCTGTACGTGTTCGCCGGTGGCGACCTTGACGGGGGCGACGGCCCCGCGTACCGCGGCGTGGCCGAGGACGTCGTCGGGGCTGGTGGGTTCCTCGATCCAGTACGGGGCGAACTCGGCGAGCGCGTTGGTCCACTCGATCGCCTCGTCGACGTTCCACCGCTGGTTGGCGTCGATGGCGATCCGGATGCCGTTGCCGACTGCGGCGCGTGCGGTGCGCAGCCGCCGGATGTCGTCCGCCAGATCGGCCCCTACCTTGAGCTTGATCTGAGTGAAGCCGTCGGCGACGGCCTGCTTGGCCAGCCGGCTCAGCTTGTCGTCGGAGTAGCCGAGCCAGCCCGGCGAGGTGGTGTAACCGGGGTATCCGCGCTCCAGCAGGGATGCCTCGCGTTCCGCCAGCCCCGTACGTCCCGCCCTCAGCAGGGCGAGCGCGTCCTCGGGCGTCAGTACGTCGGCGATGTAGCGGAAGTCGACCTGTGAGACCAGCCACTCGGGGGTGGCGTGTGCGAGCAGCTGCCACAGCGGCTTGCCCTCCCGCTTGGCGGCCAGGTCCCACACGGCGTTGACCACGGCGCCGATCGCCATGTGCATCACGCCCTTCTCGGGGCCGAGCCAGCGCAGTTGGCTGTCCCCGATCAGGTCCCGGCTGAGCGAGCCGGGGTCGGCGCACAGTTCGTCGACGGAACGGCCCAGGATGTGGGGGCGCAGCGCGTCGATCGCGGCGACCTGGACGTCGTTGCCGCGTCCGATGGTGAAGGTGAAGCCGTGGCCTTCGAGCCCGTCGCCGGAGTCGGTGCGCAGCACCACATAGGCGGCCGAGTAGTCGGGGTCCGGGTTCATCGCGTCCGAGCCGTCCAGCTCCCTCGATGTGGGGAACCGGATGTCGTAGGTGTCAACCGCGGTGATCCGGGCTGGTGTCGCAGTCAAGGGGGTGCCTTTCACGCTTGGGCGAAGGTCTGGCGCTGGCCCCCGAGCCCGTCGATGCCGAGTTCGACGGTGTCACCGGGGCGGAGGAAGGGAGTGCCGGGAAGGCCGAGGGCCACGCCCGCGGGCGTACCGGTGTTGATCACGTCGCCCGGCTGAAGAACCATGTACTGGCTCAGGTACGCCACGATGTGGTGGACCGGGAAGATCATGTCGCGGGTATGGCCGTGCTGACGCTTCACACCGTTGACGCTCAGGTGCAGGGAGAGGTCCTGCGGGTCGCCGGCCTCGTCGGCGGTGACCAGCCATGGACCGAGCGGGTTGAAGGTCTCGCAGGACTTGCCCAGGTCCCACTGCGAGGAGTACTCCAGCTGGAACTCGCGCTCCGAGACGTCATGGCTGACCGCGTAGCCCGCGATCACCGACGCCGCCTCCTCGGGGCCCGCGAGATAGCGGGCCCGGTGGCCGATCACGACCGCCAGCTCCACCTCCCAGTCGGTCTTCACCGAGCCGCGCGGGATCAGCACCTCGTCATAGGGGCCGACGACCGTGCCCGGGTCCTTCATGAAGACCACCGGACGCGGCGGGATCGCGGCCCCGGTCTCGGCGGCGTGGTCGCGGTAGTTCAGACCGACGCAGATGACCTTGCCGGGGCGGGCCACGGGCGCGCCGACCCGCAGTCCGTCCGGGTCGAGTTCGGGCAGGTTTCCCGCCTCGACCGCCGCGCGGGCCCGGTCGACTCCCCCTGAGGCGAGGAAGTCCCCGTCGATGTCGGAGGCCACGGAGGACAGGTCCAGCAGCCGGCCGTCGTCGGCACGGACAGCGGGCCGCTCCTCGCCGGGGGCGCCGACGCGTAGCAGTTTCACAGGGCGAGCTCCCTTGCCATGGGTGGTTCGTGGGGGACCGCGAAGGACGGGTTTGAACGCTTTGCGCCCAGTCATCGGATGAATGGCGGCACCGCGACTGTAGAGGCCAACCAGAGCAACACGCAACGGATACCTCGGATCTATTTTGTTCTCGCTCCCAACTCCCCTGCAGACGCCATGACTTGAGCGCGCACTTCACGCCTCAGTGATCGTGCCGTGATCGCTCGGCCTCCGATGAACCCGCCGACGAGCTAGGACCACTCGCCCTGCCATGTTTCCGAATTGTGAGGTATGTCGCAATGCGCCCTGTCAGGGAATGGCCGCCTGCTGCGGAATGTCACACAAATCGATGGAGGTGGACTCTTGTCAACGTCGGCAACGCCGTCGTAACGTCCTCGACGTCCGAGAGACATCGGAGGAATGGCCGAGGTCATACAGTGCGGCCGTTCGGCCTCCGCTTCCTCGGCCGTCTGCTGTCCCCCTCATCCCGTTCCCCACCGGGCGCGGTCCGCACCTGCCCCGTGCCGAACCGTCCGCTGCCCGGTCGGCGGTCTCGCCCTGCCTCTCGGGCGAATACGCCACCCCTGAATGCCGCCCCTGAATGCCACCTCCGAATACGCACCCCGAATACGCACCCCCGAATAACGCCACCCCCTCCCACCGCCGCCCCACGGCCCCCGCTCTGGCCAAGGAGAGAACCCAGCCATGAAGCTCACCCGCACGCGCTCCACCGCCGCAGCCGCCACCGCCGTCCTCGCGGTGATGGCGCTCGCCACCGCCTGCAACCGCGAGAGCACGGACTCGGTCGCATCGGGTGGTGGCAAGCCCGCCATCGGCATCGACCTGCCCCGTTCGGACTCCGACTTCTGGAACTCCTACGCGCAGTACCTCGAAAAGGACATCAAGAGCGAGGGCATCAACGCCCTGCCGATCAGCAACTCGCAGAACGACGTCACCAAGCTGGTAGCCAACGTCCAGGTCTTCCGGAACACCGGGGCCAAGGCCGTCGTCATGGCCCCCCAGGACACCGGTGCCATCGCCTCGACCCTCGACACCCTGGCAGCCGAGAAGATCCCGGTGGTCAGCGTCGACACCAGGCCCGACAAGGGCGACGTCTACATGGTGGTCCGCGCCGACAACAGGGCGTACGGCACCCAGGCCTGCGAGTTCCTCGGCGAGCAGCTCGGCGGCAAGGGCAAGGTCGCCGAGTTCCAGGGCGCCCTGGACTCCATCAACGGCCGCGACCGCTCCGAGGCCTTCGCGGAGTGCATGAAGGAGAAGTTCCCGGACATCAAGGTCTTCGAGCTGCCCACCGAGTGGAAGGGCGACGTCGCCTCCGCCAAGCTGCAGAGCCTGCTCGCCCAGCACCCCGACCTGAACGGCATCTACATGCAGGCGGGCGGCGTCTTCCTGCAGCCCACCCTGGCCCTGCTGGAGCAGAAGGGCCTGCTCAAGCCGGCGGGTGAGGAGGGCCACATCAGCATCATCTCCAACGACGGCATCCCGCAGGAGTTCGACGCCATCCGCAAGGGCCAGATCGACGCCACCGTCTCCCAGCCCGCCGACCTCTACGCCAAGTACGCCCTCTTCTACGCGCAGGCCGCCGCCGAGGGCAGGACCTTCGAGCCGGGCCCGACCGACCACGACTCCACCATCATCGAGATCCCGGGCGGCCTGGAGGACCAGCTGCCCGCGCCGCTGGTGACCAAGGACAACGTGGACGACGAGTCCCTGTGGGGCAACAGCGTCGGCCAGTGACCGACGGCTCTCCCAGCCGAGCGGGGGGACGGGCGTCTCCCGTCCCTACACCCCTCCCACGCACCCGAGAACCAGGAGCACCCCGCGTTCCCCGGGCCCCCAGCATCCGTACACGAAGGACGGTATCCACCATGGCGGACACCGCGACCGCCCCGGCGACCGGCACCGGACACCCGGTGCCGGTGGCCGAGGCGACCGGTATCAGCAAGCGGTTCGGCGCCACCGTCGCGCTGCGCGACGCCCGTATCACCATCGCCGCCGGCGAGTCGCACGCACTGGTCGGCCGCAACGGCGCCGGCAAGTCCACGCTCGTCTCCGTCCTCACCGGACTTCGCCAGCCCGACACCGGCACCCTGAGCTTCTCCGGTGAACCCGCGCCCCCCTTCGGCGACATCGACGCCTGGCGCTCCCGCGTCGCCTGCGTCTACCAGCGGTCCACCATCATCGGTGACCTCACCGTCGCCGAGAACCTCTTCCTGAACCGGCAGAGCACCGGCGCGATACGGCCCATCCGCTGGAAGGAGCTGCGGAGCAGGGCCGGGGAACTGCTCGCCGAGTACGGCGTGGACATCGACCCCACCGTCCGGGCCAGGGACCTCACCGTCGAACAGCGGCAGTTCGTCGAGATCGCGCGAGCCCTGTCCTTCGGCGCCCGCTTCATCATCCTCGACGAGCCGACCGCCAAACTCGACGCCCGCGGCATCGGCCGCCTCTTCGACAAGCTCCGCGACCTCCAGCGCCAGGGCGTCGCCTTCCTCTTCATCTCCCACCACCTGCAGGAGGTCTACGACCTCTGCACCACGGTCACCGTCTACCGCGACGCCGCCCACATCCTCACCGCACCCGTCGCCGAACTCGGCCACCAGGCCCTGGTGGAAGCCATGACCGGCGAGTCCGCCTCCGCCGGCACGGCCGCCGCGTCCGGGCCCCCGGCCGCGTGGACCGGCTCCGGGGAACTGCTGACCGTCGACGGCCTGACGCTGCCCGGCGGCTGCCGGGATCTGTCCCTGTCGGTCCGCGCCGGCGAGGTGGTGGGGCTGGCGGGCGCCGCGGCCAGTGGCAATGTGCGGGTGGGAGAGGCCATCGCAGGTCTGCACCGCGCGGACGGCGGCCGTATCTCGGTCGACGGCCGCGGCGTACGCACCGGCAGCGTGCCGTCCGCCCTCGCCGCCGGAGTCGGTCTGGTCCCCGAGGACCGCCACCTCCAGGGGCTGGTCAACGACCGCAGCGTGGCGGAGAACGCCACGCTGACCGTCACCGACCAGCTCGGCCCGTTCGGCACGGTGCTGCCCGCCCGCACCAGGGCCTTCGCCCAGCGCATGATCCGGGACCTCGACATCAAGACCCCGGCAGCGGCCACCCCGGTCTCCGCCCTCTCCGGCGGCAACCAGCAGAAGGTCGTCGTCGCCCGCGCCCTGGCCACCGACCCGCACGTCCTGGTCGCCATCCGCCCCACCAACGGGGTGGACGTCAAGTCCAAGGAATTCCTGCTCCGCAGGATCCGGCAGGTCGCCGACGGCGGGAAGGCCGCGCTGATCGTCTCCGACGAACTGGACGACCTCAAGGTCTGCGACCGGGTCGTCGTCATGTTCCACGGCCGGGTGGTCGCCGAGTTCGACCGCGGCTGGCAGGACGAACACGTCGTCGCCGCCATGGAGGGCGTCGCCGAGGCCCTCACCGAATCCGCAGCATCCGCCGAATCCGCCGCGTCCGGCACCGAAGAGCACGGAAGGTAGTCATGTCCGCCACCACAGATCTCACCGAGCCGCCGGCGAAGACGGCGGAGCCGGCCGCCGCGGACACCGCCCGGCGCGGACTCGCTCTCGGCCGCTTCCGTGACCTGTCCCTGGTCCCGGCCATCCTCGTGCTGGGCCTGATCGGGTTCATCGTCTCGCCGGCCTTCCTCACCGCCGACAACCTCATCGGTGTGGCCCAGCAGTCCACCGAGCTCAGCCTGCTCGTCCTCGCCACCGCACTCGTCCTCATCGTGGGCCGGATGGACCTGTCCCTGGAGTCCACCATCGGCGTGGCGCCGGTCATCGCCGTATGGCTCGTGCTGCCCGCTTCCGGCGGACGCTTCACCGGCCTGGGACTCTTCCCGGAATGGATGGCGGTCCCGCTCTGCCTGCTGGTCGGCGTGGCCATCGGTGCCCTCAACGGGTTCCTGATACTGAAGCTGCGGCTGAACGGGTTCATCGTCACCCTCGGCGGCCTGACCATGCTCCGTGGCCTCCAGGTCGCCCTCTCCGAGGGCCAGTCCATCGTCGACCTGCCGCCCTCCTTCACCTACCTGGGCAAGGCCTCCTGGCTCGGCGTCCCCGCCGCCATCTGGATCTGCGCGGTGCTGTTCGCACTCGGCGGCAGCGCGCTGGCCTGGCTGCGCCACGGACGGGCGCTGTACGCGATCGGAGGCAACGCCGAAGCCGCCCGTACCGCCGGCATCCGCGTCGACCGCATCGTCTGGGCCGTCCTGATCCTCGCCGGCCTGCTCGCCGCCTTCGCCGGCATCCTCTACAGCGGACACTACGGCTCCATCTCCGCGACGCAGGGCAGCGGCTGGATCTTCCAGGTCTTCGCCGCCACCGTCATCGGCGGGGTCAGCCTCAACGGCGGCAAGGGTTCCGTCATCGGCGCCCTCACCGGCGTACTCACCCTCCAGCTCGTCGTCAACGTCATGACCCTGGCGGGTGTGCCGGCGCTGTGGAACCAGTTCCTCAACGGCGCGATCATCATCCTCGCCCTGATCATCTCCCGCTTCGCCTCCGGCGAGAAGCAGGAGTAGACGACGGCTCCCGGGCTGCTCCGCCCGGCCTCGGCGCGAGACCGGGCGGAGCCGGCACCCGTACGCACCCGAAGGCGTCCGTAGGTACCCCGTACGCATCCGTACGCATCCGTACGCGCCCGTGAGCCCCGGCACAGAGAGGCACCCGTCGTGGCACTGACCGACGAGGCGATGGACAAGATCAAGGCGATGATCGTCGCCGGTGAACTCGCGCCCGGCTCACGTCTGCCCAAGGAGGAGGTCCTCGCCGGACAACTCGGCCTGTCCCGCAGTTCACTGCGCGAGGCGGTGCGGGCGCTGACCGCCATGCGGATCCTCGTCACCCGCCAGGGCGACGGCACCTATGTGTCCAGTCTGGAGCCCCATCTCCTCCTCGAAACGCTCTCCTTCGCCGCCGACGTCTCCCAGGGCCACACCGCCCTGCAACTGCTCCAGGTACGCAGACTGCTCGAACCCCAGGCGACCGGACTCGCCGCCGCCCTGCTGCAGGCCGACGACCTCCGGGCACTCCGCGACATTCTCGACCGATGCCGGGCCGCCGCCACCGTCGAGGAGTTCGTCGCCCACGACATCGCCTTCCACCTGCGTATCGTCGAAGCCGTCGGCAACCCGGTCCTGACGATGCTCCTCCAGGTGCTGTCCACCCGCACCCAGCGCGTCCGCATCGTCCGCGGCAGCCGAACCCAGCGCGCCCTGGACAACGCCCACCAGGATCACGAGGAGATCCTCCAGGCACTCCAGTCACGCGACGCCCTGCTGGGGGCCTCCGCCGCGGCCGTTCACATCGCCGGCGTCGAACAGTGGCTGGCGGCCAGCCTCATGGACACCGTTCCTATGGACTGAGTGGGAGTGGGTCCTGTTGCCAGGACTCATGCTCAGCCGAACGCCCCGGACGGTGTTGGGCGTTCTGGTTGCCCGCGTTCGCTCCGCGTCCGGCGCCGACGGATCGTGCCGTGGTCCGGGAATGCGGGGGCGGGGTCCCTCACGCCCAGGGGTGCCCGGTCGGGCCTGGACGGTCCGATGCCCCGCACGATCACTCCGGTCGTGCGGGGGCGGTGCCGTCCGTCGCCGGATCGGGTGTCCCTGGGCGCGCCTTCCGATCGCCACGGCGGCCGCGTCGTGGCGAGTGGTCTTCCTGTACTTCGTGGTGAGGGGCTTCTTCCAGTGCTGGGCTCCCCACTTCGAGGTGTACGCGGCGTCGACCGCGATGATGGTGATGCCGGTGGCGTCGGCCATCGAGGACAGCCGGGCCCGCAGCCTGCCGGTGGGCATGCCGGAGATCAGCTGCCGGAACCGCTTCTTGCGGCCGTGCTTCTCGCGGGTCTTCTCCGCGGTGAAGTCGAGGTCTTCGACCGCGATGGCTTTGACGCCGCAGGCATTCGCCCAGTGCAGCAGCCGGGTCAGGGCGTGCCGGACCTGGGCGTCGCGGTGATCGGCGGTGCCGGTCAGGTCGTAGAAGAACCGCCTGGGGTTGCCGATCGGGTTGCCGTGCACGTCGAGGCGCCAGGCGGCGAGGTGGTCGGCGTTGGTGTCGACGGCGATCACGCCGTGGGCGAGGGCGGCTTCCAGGGGGATCGTCGTCGTGGGCGGTGGATGCTGCCAGGCGGCGGTCACGTACCAGCGGTGGCGGGCTGTGTGGTAGTGGATGCGGTAGGCGATGGCCCGGTTGGCCTCGACGCGGTCGGCCCACTCGGTGTCCCGGTGGTTGAAGCGGAGGGTGCCGGTGAGGACGTACCGGCCGTGCGAGGCGTTCGCCAGGTCCCTCAGCGGGGCGGGGAACTTGAGGCTCAGGCGGCCCTCGGGGGTGATGCGGATGGTCTCGTTGTCGTACCGCTTTCCCGACTCGCCGTCGGCCTGCAGGAACCAGCGCTCGGCCTGCCACCGCTCGCGCCACTGGTCCTCGGTCAGCTGCGCGTCATCGAGGTGGTGGCGAGTGCGGGCCAGACGCTTGCCGCCGCGCACCACGTGCACGGTCCCGGCCTGGTGGTCGGCCCGTTCCCGCTCCAGCCGGTCCTGCAGGACATGCAGGCGGCGGGACTTCGCGTGCCACTCCTGCCGTGAGCGGTAGCCGCCCGGGGCATTCTTCGATCCCTTCGCCCCGAGCGGCTGCGCCAGCCGGTGCGTGATCGTGGCGACCCCGGCCTGAAGGGACTGGAGGTGCGCCGACTGGCAGCGGCGGGCCAGCGCCCACTGGTCGTGCGACGCCTTGGTGATCGCTCCGGCCCAGCGCGACGACGAGGCGGGCGTCAGCGCGCGCTTGCGGGCCGCCCAGGTGCCGGTGGAGTGCTCCAGGCCGTCCGCGCACCGCGCCTTGAGGTCCTTCGAGGCCAGCGCGCCCAGATGCGCGCCCACCAGGCGCAGCACCTGCTCGTCCTCGGACGTCAGTTGCTTGATCCGGGTGCGGATCGCGACCCCGGTCGGGCCGGACGCCACGAACGGCTCCGCCACACCCCGCAGCCCGCCCACCCCGTCACCCCCGCCCGGCTCCGTCCCGAAAACCCCAGCCCCTGTCATCGCATCCAACGAAGCCCGCCCGCAAAGGTCACGCATTCGACATCAGTACTTCCGTTCTCCTCCTGGAAGACCGGCACGACGACCGACAGACACACCACACCAACAACCGCCCGGACTCACCCCCGCTCACCAGAACACGCTCCAGCCGCAACATCTCGCCACCCCTCTGCAGGCGATCGACGGTTGACCGACCCTTCTCCAACTGGGCGGCGACGGACACTAGACCGAAACCGACCCCCGCCGTACCGCCCAGCACGGCGCACGTTGGTGTCGCGCCCCCTGACGACCACTGCCCCGCCGCCCGCGTCACCGGGCTGCCGAGCCCTGTTTTCCAGGGGTCCGCTCTGGCTGCGATCCCGTTCCGGCTGGCAGTTACCGCCGCGTAAAGTCCCGGAGGTCACGAAAGAGCCCCGCCGGTACTCGCCGCCCGGCGGGGCTCTCGTGTGTCGGGGGACGGCCAGCGAGACCCCACGACGGGACCGCTACGCCGGGAGCTGGCGCACTTGGCCGTCGTCCGCCACCTCGTACAGGTCGATCCGGAGCAGACGCCGGATGTGAGCCGGAACCCGCTCGGCGTGCCAGGCCAGTGAGGGGGGCACCACCAGCGCGTATCGGGTTGACGGTGACTCGTTGGTCATCCGGCGCAGGAGCTGACCGTAACCGATGTCGACAGCTCCGCCCTTCTCCTTGTTTTTGCCCTTGACCTCGCCTATCAGCCGCTCGTCACCTCGAACTGCTTCGATGTCGGTGTGTTCGTCGGCTGGGGTGACGGACGCCCATCCCTGGGCGAGCAGCCAACACCGGAAGTCGTCGGTCACGCGGTCTTCATCGCTCGCCCGTGCGAGGAGCTTCCGGACCACTTCGAGGTCAGATTCCCGGTTCCGGGATGTCAACCGGCCTCGGCTGTTCGCATTGAGGTCCGCTGGCCGGATCGCCACGAGGCGCAAGCCGTGTGCCGGAATCTCTGTGTCGCGCCGGGCGTCGTAGATGGCTCGCTGTTCGCCACGGTGCACCCCGCTGATCGTGAGCTTGTCGGCCATGAGGACGCCGACAACCGCCAACAAGCCCTGTGCTGGCGGAAGTTACTGGTCCCTGGAGCCCATCGAGGACGGCCAGACGTACAGGCCTGGTGGGCAGGTTCGCCGACCGTGGCCGTCAGCGGGCCGTGAGCGCCACGGCGTTCGTGCTCATCGCGGTCTCGTTCGCCGTGGTGTCGGCGTAGTCGTCCTCGCCGCTCGTGCTCGGCGCGGCGATCGTCCTGAGACGACCCGGGCACCCTCCCGCTGGGCGATCCGCGCCACATGGAAGGCGATCGACGTGTCGCTGAGCACGCCGGTGATCAGCAGCCGCTTCCCGGCGAGCAGCCCGCTACCGGCCGGGTCGCCCGGTGCCGGCGTACCCATACACCCATCCCGAGGCCGCGCACCTGCATCCCGAGGCCGCCGCTGACCGGCAGGAACGCACCGGTGAGGTACGACGCCTCCGAACTGGCGAGAAACCGCACCACGTTCGCCACCTCCTCGGGGGCGCCGGGGCGGCCGAGTGCCGTCATGGAGAGGTAATCGGCGCGCTGCTTGGGGCTGACGCCCGCGACCATGTCGGTGTCGATAAAGCCCGGGGCCACGACGTTGGATGTGATGCCGCGGCGGCCCAGCTCCCGGGCGAGGGAGCGGGCGAGGCCGGTGAGGCCCGTCTTCGACGCGGCCGTCGAGCACGCGCCCTGCGGCACCGGTTCCGCACTCCCGGGGCGCCCGCCCGCGGCGACCACCGTGGACGGGCCGTGTTCCACCCGAGGAAGCGTTGGTATCTTCGATAGTGGAAACACGGACGGTTGGAGGGAGTCTGCTCATGGCGCACAGCGGCAACGCCGAGCGAGAAGGGGCGCGTCTGTCGCCCCGGCAGGACTTCTTCATCGCCGAGCGTCCCGGGTACCTGCTCCACAAGGCGGCGTTGCTGTTGGTCGAGGACGTGGAGAAGGCTCTCGAAACGGTCGGCATGCGCAGCCGCTACTTCTTCGTGCTGGCGTCCCTGGCCGGCGGACCCGAGCTCTCCCAGCAGGACCTGAGCCGACTGCTCAATCTCGACCCGACCACGGTCGTGACCGTCATCGACGAGATGGAGCGGAACCAGCACGTCGAGCGCAGGCGCAACCCGGCCGACCGGCGGCGCTACAACCTGATCCTGACCGACTCCGGCCGCGAGGTGCTGGTGGCGGCGGACAAGGTGGTCACAGAGGTCGAGTCGGCCTTCTTCGGCATGCTCGCGGAGGACGAGCGCCAGGTGCTGCACAAGATGCTCGGCAGGATGCTGGCGGGTCGCTGGCCCGCGTCGGTCTGCTCCGACTGAGAGTCGCCCCACGGCGCCGGGGCACATGTCGGCGCTACTTCTCCGGTGCGCCGTTCGGACTGCCTCGCGCGGGCACCGCTTTCGCGTTCCCGTCTGCCGAGGCGATCCATGCCGTCGGCGGCCGTCCCCACCACGAGATCCCGAGCCCCGGAGTCCCGTCGCGACCAGTTTGGTGACTCTGCGTAATCGTTACGTGTCCTCTGTGTAGATAGCCGGGTGTTCGCTACGTACGGTGATGCTTGTTGACCCCTGCTTTCCAATCATCTATTTTTCCATCATCGATGAATCCGGTTGATAGGAGAGTCACCGCATGACCGCAGAACGCGCACCATCGCCCGCAAGGTGGTGGACACTGGGGATCGTCGCGTTGGGCACGTTCATGCTGATGCTCGACCTGAGCGTGGTGGCCGTCGCACTGCCGCAGATCCACGAGTCCCTGGACAGCAGCTTCGCCGACCTGCAGTGGGTGTTCGACGCCTACGCCCTCACGCTCGCGATCTTCCTGGTGGCGGCGGGCTCACTCGCCGACCGACTCGGCCGCAAGAGGGTCTTCCAGGTGGGCTTCGCCATCTTCACCGTTGCCTCTCTGGCCTGCGGCCTGGCCGGCGATGCCACGGCGCTGAGCGCCTACCGTGCCGTCCAGGGCGTTGGCGCCGCCATCATGTTCGCGGTCGGTCCGGCGATGCTCAGCCATGAGTTCCACGGCAAGGAGCGGGCGACCGCCTTCACCGTCTTCGGCGCTGCGGTCGGTCTCGCCGTCGCGACAGGGCCGCTCATCGGCGGCTCGCTGACCAGTTCGCTGTCCTGGCGCTGGATCTTCTACATCAACGTGCCGGTCGGTGTCATCGCCATCGTCATCGGCGCGCTGTGGGTCCGCGAGTCGCTCAACCGGCGGGCGCACCCCACCGACTGGGCCGGTCTCATCACCTTCAGCATCGCGCTCGCAGCACTGGTCTTCGCCACCATCAGGGCTCCCGAGGAGGGCTGGACCAGCGCCACCACGATCACCCTCTACCTGGCCAGCGCGATCTTCCTGGGTGTGTTCCTGGCCATCGAACGGCGGCTGGGCGAGCGCGCCATGATCGACCTGGCGTTCTTCCGCAACCGCACCTTCGTCGGCATCTCCCTCGTCGCCATGGTGGGCAACGCCGGGGCCCTGCCGTCGGTCTTCTTCGAGACCAGCTACCTCCAGAACATGCTGGGCATGGACGCCTGGGACGCGGGCCTGCGGTTCCTGCCGCTGACGGGCGCCATGTTCGTGGCCGGCGCGATCGGCGGCAGCCTGATCGGCAAGGTGCCCTTCCGGATACTGCTGGGTGGCTCCACCCTGGTCATGGGCATCGGCCTGCTGTTCCTCAACCTGGCGGAGGCCGACTCGGCCTGGACCGTGCTCATTCCGAGTCTGGTCATCGCCGGGTTCGGCATGGGCGCCTTCAACCCGGCCCGCGCGGCGCTGGCCATCGGTGTCGCCGAGCCGGCCAAGTCCGGTGTCGCCTCCGGCATCAACGAGACCTTCCAGCAGGTCGGTGTCGCGGTCGGCATCGCGGGCGTGGGCGCGTTCTTCCAGAACCGCGTGGCCAACGACTTCGCCGCCTCCGAGGTCGGCAGGCAGATGGGGGACGGTGCCGCGGAGCAGGCCGCCCACGGCATCAGCGCCGGCGCCGTCGAGGCCGTCGCCCAGAGTGCGGGCGCCCTGCAGGGCCAGGTGCTGGCGGCCGGGCGCGACGCGTTCATGACCGCCTTCCACGACGCCATGACCCTGTGCGCGATCTTGGGGTTCATCGCCGCACTCATCGGCTTCCTCATGCTGCGTACCAAGGACCTCCACTCCAGTGCGCTGTCGACGATCCCGCCGGACGTCGACGAGGACGGCGAGGTGCGGCCGGACGTCCCGGTGGGCGTCACCACCTGAGGCGGTACTTGCCCGGTTCACGCAGGCGCCCGGCTGGGGTTCTCCCAGCCGGGCGTTTCGCGCGCTCGGCCCGGAAGGTTGAACAGGCAAGGAATACGCTTACCTGCTAGTGGAATTCTTGACTCCGTAATTCAACATCGCAAGCGCATTCTTTTTGCGCCGGCGAGGTCGAATGGAATGGATCGGTCCGCATTGTGAAATGCGGAATCAAGTATTCGCGTAAAGGGTACACAAAATGTGACTGGCGTCACGTTGGATTAAGTGATGCGCCTGCTAGAGTCTCAAAAACGGGAAGCTGTGCGACTGTCGGTCGCGAACCATGCAGCATGGCCGCCCTGGTGGCGGCAGGTTGTCAAATCGGCAACCAAAACACGGGGAAGAGGCCTCTCTGAGGTCTGTCATTAAGGGATCTGCTGAAGTTGAGCTGAGTCTCCTTATGTGTGTCACGGGGGAATTTCAAGTGCGTCACCTTTTGCTCGGCCTGCACCGTAGATAGTCGTGCGGCGCCGACGGCGCCACACGACTGTCCAGGGATTTCGTCCTCGCTGTCATGCGAGTGGCGTACTTGGCCGAGCCATGTCTGTTCCGAATCCATTGTGCGGCGTTGCGGTTGACGCGTGCCGCGCTCGCAGTGCGCCGTGCCGGCGCTCGTTGTGCGTCGTGCTGCGCAATTTCCGATCTGATTCGCCCACCCGTCATTAATTGCTGGACAGGGCTGGTCCTGTCCGTTTCGAGCATGGAATTGGAGTGGCACCAATGAGGGAGTCAGAGGTCGAAAAGCCTCTCGCGGACGCCTGCTCCGGCGAGGTCGAGCCGCGTCCCGTTGACGCCTCTGTCCTGGCAGAGGCATTGGAGGACTGGCTGGGTGACCCGGAACTGGAGTCCAATTCCTTGTCCTTCGTCCGGGCTCTGGAGCTCGACGAGCGTGAAGAACTGCCGGCCGACGGCATCAGGCAGGTACGTGCGTTCGGGTTCCACCGGTACTTCGTTCCCGAGTGGCTGGGCGGCGATCTCCGGACCACCGAGCAGCTGTTGATGCTCACCCGTGCGATCGCGCGCCGGGACATGAACGTGGCGGTGAGCGAGAGCACGCAGGTGTGGATGACGCTCGCCTGGATCGGCGGCGATGCCGAACAGCAGGCGAAGTGGGCGGCCACGGTGCTGCGCGGAGGGGTCATCCCCTGTCTGGCGTACTCGGAGCCCGGGCACGGTGCCGACCTGGCAGCCAACGAGTTCGTGGCCACCCGGGACGGTGGGCAGTACGTCCTGTCCGGCGAGAAGTGGCCGATCAACCGGGGCCGGACATCGACCCACGTGGTGCTGCTCGGCACCACCGGCAACGACGACGTGCCCGCCAAGCGCAAGCAGTCCATGTTTCTCGTGGACAGGTCACAGGTCATGTCCGGCACGGTGGACGGAGTCCCACGCGTCCCCACCTACGGTCTGCGGGGGTGCGACATCAGCGGAGTCGCCTTCGACGACGCCCGGGTGGACGCCTCGGCCCGGCTGGGCGCCGAGGGAGAGGGGCTCGAACTGTCCCTGCGGGGCCTGCTGGTGACCCGGACCCTCTGCACCGGACTGTCGCTCGGCACGGGCGACACCATGCTGCGGACGGTGAGCGGATTTCTGTCCGACAGGGTGCTGTACGACGGCCCGGCGAGCGAGATCCCGTACGCCACGGAATCCCTCGCCAACGCGTACCTGAGCATGCTCGTCGCGGAGTGCGAGAGCCTGGTGGCGATGCGCGGACTCCATCTGTACACCGAGGAGTTCAGCATCTGGGGGAACATGGCCAAAGTGCAGGTGGCCCGCCTTGTCGACTTCAACAGCAAGGCGCTTTCCCGCACGCTGGGCGCCCGGTACTACATGCGTGCCCCGGAGCACGCGGGCATCTTCCAGAAAATGCTCCGCGACGGCGCCGTCGTATCGGTCTTCGACGGCAGCGAGCCGGTCTGCCTGGACAGCATCACGCTTCAGCTGGCAGCCATGGCCAAGGCCCACCTCCGGCACCGGGACGAGGACTGGGGCGCGCTGTACGACCTGCGGGCCGAACTGCCCGCTTTCCGGCCGGCCCGGGTGAGCGTGTTCGGCCGCGGCAGGGACGCGACGTTCGCCAGCCTCCCCGCGCTGATCAGCCGCCTCGCCGAGCTGTCGCCGTCCGCGGGCTGCGACGAGGACCGGATCGCCGTCCTGCGGGCCCGGGCCGAGGGGCTGCGGCAGGACCTCGACGCGCTGTTCGAGCGGGTCCACGAGGCGCGACGGTGGTCGGCGGCGCAGACAAAGCGGTCGTCGGCGTCCGCCAAGACCACCTCGCCCCGGCTGATGCGGCTGGCGGAGGAATTGTGCGCGCTGCACGCCAAGGTCGCCGCACTCGGAATCTGGCTGTACAACCGGGACCACCTCGACGAGTTCTTCGCCGACGGCGAATGGCTGCAGGCCGCTCTGGCCCGCGAGCAGATCCACCAGTACGAGGTCGGCGACCTCGAACCACCGACCGCCTGGAAACTCTTCGACCGAATGAACTCCCAGCGCGGCAACAACGAGTTCTTCTCCATCCGGACCGTGCGCCAAGCCGGGCCGGGTGCGCACGAGGCGAGCCTGGACCACGAACCGGCCGCCTCCCTCTGAACGGACCACTCCACACATCGAAACACCGGAAGGTTTCGACCTGCGATGAGCATGCAGAACATGACGATCGACGACGTGAAAAACGTACTCGTCAAGGCAGTGGCCGCCGAAGCCGGAGTTCCCGACGCCGAGTTGGCGACCGACCAGCCTTTCACCTCGTACGGCCTCGATTCCATGGCCGCACTCTCCGTCGGAATGGAGGTCGAGGACGCCTGCGGCCTTTCCGACCTGCCGGTGGACCTGCTGTGGGACCACCCGACGGTGGACACCCTGGCCGAAGCGCTCTGGAAGCTCATGAACGCCGAGCCCGTGTCCATAGCCGCGGACGGTCAGTGATGACGACAACGACATCCGCACCCACCGATTCCCCGGCGGTTCCGCTGCCTTTCGCCAACGCACAACAGGTCGGACTCTGGTTCATCCACCAGACCGACCCGGGGTGCTCCGCCTACCACATCGTGTTCGGCGCGGAGGTCACCGCCGACGCGGAGCTGGGGGCCAGGACCAGGGAGATCCTGGAAGACCTGACGCGTGAGCACGACGCGTTGCGCATCTGCTTCCGTCCGGGCGAGGACGGGCCGACGCAGTGGGTCCAGGGCTCCGTTCCGCTCGACGTCCGGCACACCGACGCGCGCGACCTGGACCCGGGGACCCTGCGGGACCGCATCCGAACGGACAGCCGGACGCCGTTCGACCTGTCCCGGCCGCCGCTGTGGCGCGTCCACCTCTACCGCACCGCGGAGCGCACCTGGGTGTTCACGGCCGTGATGCACCACGTCGCGTCCGACTTCTGGTCGCTGGCACTCCTGCTGTCCGAGGTGCGCAGCCGCCTGGAGGGCACGCCGAGCCGGTTCACGCTCGACGGCGACGCCTTCACGGCGTACGCCGAGCACCAGCACTCCTTCCTGACGACCGACAAGGCCAGGACGCTGCTCGACGGCGAAGCGGCGCGGCTGGCGGACGCGCCGCCCGGCCTGGACCTCTACGGTGACCGGCCACGGCCGCCGGCGCCGAGCTACGACGGCGGCTCGGTGCCGTTCGACCTCTCGGCCACCGCGACCGATGCGGTACGGCGCCTGGCGCGCGAGGCCTCCGCGACGCCGTACATGGTGCTGCTGACCGCCTACTTCGTGCTGCTGAGCCGGCTGAGCGGCCAGTCGGACATCCTGGTCGGCACCCCGACCTCCGGCCGCCTGCAACGGCAGTTCCGCGACGCCCTCGGCAACTTCGTCAACACCGTCGTCGTACGGGGAGAGGTCGACGAGAAGTCGACGTACCGCGAGCTGCTCGCGTCGGCCCGCGAGCGGGTGCTCGAAGCGATGCGGGCGCAGGAGCTTCCCTTCCCCTGGCTGGTCAGGGAACTGGCGCCACCCCGGGACCCGAGCCGGACCCCGCTGTACCAGGCCGGCTTCGCCTGGGACCGGCTGCCGTTCCTCAACGACATGGACGAGTTCTTCCTGCTGCGGCCGGGCCCGGACGCCGAACTGAACATCGCGGGGGCCACCCTGCGCCCATATCCGCTGCCCCAGCAGGAGGGCCAGACGGATCTGTGGATCGAGATGGGCGGGGAGCGCGACGGCGCCTACGCGGGCGTCCTGCGCTACAACACCGACATCTTCGAGGCGGGCAGCGCCCACGAACTGGCGGCCACGTTCGTCACGACGGTGGAGACCCTGGTACGCAACCCGGACGAGCCGCTGCGGCACCTCGTCCGGGGCGACGAGCGACAGCGGGCGCAGCTCGCCGACTGGGGCTCCGGCCCCGTACGCCGACTGCCCGCGGCCAGGCTTCCGGAGCTCTTCCGGGACCAGGCTCTGCGGACACCCGACGCGATCGCTCTCGTCGCCGACGGCGAGGAGTGGAGCTACGCCCGACTCCGGACGGCGGCCGAGGAGATCGAGGCGGCCCTGCGCGCGGCCGGAATCGCCGCGGGCGACCGCGTCGCGGTGCTGGCCGAGCGCGGCGCGCCGCTCGTGGCCGCCCTCCTCGGCGTCATGGCGGCCGACGCCGCCTACGTACCCCTGGACCCCCACCTCCCCGTCGAGCGGCTGACCTATATGGCCGAGGACTCCCGGGCGCGGCTGCTGCTCAGCCAGGAGAGCCTGCGGGAGCACTGGCTGCCCGGCCTTCCCGTACTGAACCTCGACGACCCGCGGACCGACGTCACCGGTGCCGCCGAGCCGGAGCCCGCGGACGGCGGGAGCGAGGAGCGGGCGGCGACCGCCGCCTCGAACCTGGCGTACATCCTGTACACCTCCGGCTCCACCGGTCGGCCGAAGGGCGTGGCGATACCCCACCACGCCCTGGTGAACCTGCTGCTGTCGATGCGGGAGAACACCGGTTTCTCCTCCTCGGACAGCCTGCTCGCCGTGACCACGATCTCGTTCGACATCGCCGGCCTGGAGCTGTTCATGCCCCTGGTGGCGGGCGGGCGCGTCATCGTGTGCGACAGCGAGACGGCCGCCGACGGAGCCCGCCTGGCGACCCGTATCGAGGACTCCGGCGCGACCTGGATGCAGGCGACCCCCACCTCGTGGCGCATGCTGCGCGACGCCGGCTGGAACGGCGCCCCGCACCTGAACGTGCTCTGCGGCGGCGAGGAACTCCCCCTCGAACTGGCCGAGTTCCTGGCCGGGCGGGTGGCGAGCCTGCGCAATGTGTACGGGCCGACCGAGACGACCATCTGGTCCACCGACGGCCCGGTGGAGCCCTCCTCCGGCATCGACATCGGCGCTCCCCTCGCCAACACGCAGCTCTACGTGCTGGACCCGCAGGGACGCGGCGTCGAACCGGGCTTCCCCGGCGAGCTGTGGATCGGCGGCGACGGGCTGGCCGTCGGGTACTGGGACCGGCCGGAACTGACGTCGGAGCGATTCGTCACGGGACTGCCCGCAGCTCCCCGGCAGCGGCTGTACCGCACCGGCGACCGGGCGCGGTGGACCAGCGACGGCCGCCTGCTGCACCACGGTCGCGTGGACAACCAGGTCAAACTGCGTGGCTATCGCATCGAACTCGCCGAGGTCGAGGCCGTCCTCCAGGCGATGGACGGCGTGTCCGCCGCCGTCGTCGTCGTCCGGGACGACAGGCTCGTCGGCTATCTGGTCGCGGAGTCCGGTGCCGAGCCGAGGCCGGCAGAGGTCAAGTCGGAGGCAGCAGTGTTCCTTCCTCAGTACATGGTCCCCAGCATCATGGTCGTCCTGGACGAACTGCCGCTGACGGCCAACAAGAAGATCGACCGCAACCGGCTGCCGGCCCCCACCATCACCTCGGACGGCTCCTTCGAGAAACCACGCGACGCCACGGAGATCACGCTGGCGCGGATGTGGACCGAGATCCTGAACATCCCCGAGGTCGGCGTCCACGACAACTTCTTCGACGTGGGCGGCCACTCCCTGCTCGCCGTCCGGCTCAGCGCGGCCGTCCGCGAGGAATGGGACGTGGAGATCCCGATCTCCGTACTGCTGCGCCAGGGCACCATCGCCGAACTGGCCACCATCGTGCGCCGCGGCGGCCAGGAGAACTCGCGCGCCCCGATCGTCACGCTGCGAGAAGGGGAAGGGGAGCGGGACGGGGAAACGGACCGGCGGCCGCTGTTCCTGTTCCACCCCTTCGGCGGCACCGTCTTCTGCTACGTCGAGCTGACGCGCCACCTCCCTCCCGGCAGGGCGGTCCTGGCGGTGGAGGCCCCCGGCATCGAGAACGTGGGCGAGGCAGAGGTGAGCGTGGAGGGGATGGCCGCCCGTTACATCGCCTACCTCAAGGAGATCCAGCCGACCGGCCCGTACGCCCTCGGCGGATGGTGCTTCGGCGGCGTCATCGCCTACGAGGTGGCCGGGCAACTGCGGGCGGCCGGCGAGGAGGTCGAGTTCCTCGCCGCCATCGACAGCCGCGCCCCGATCGAGGAGAACATCCCGGAGTCCGCGGACGACTCGACCATCCTCTCGTGGTTCGCGCGGGACCTCGCGGTGCCCTACGGAAAGACCCTCGACATCCCGCCGGAGGACCTGCGGGCACTCGGCGGCGACGCCGCGTTCGACCACATCCTGGAACGGGCCGCCGCCATCGGCGTCCTGGCCGAGGACGCGGACCGCGCCCAGATCCTCCGCTACTTCGAGGCGTACCTCGCCAACGGCATCGCCCTGCAGACCTACCTCCCCGAACCGAACGACCTCGACCTGTTGCTGCTGCGCGCGGTGGACGAAACGGTCGACTACGGGCCGAAGCTCGGCTGGGAGGCGTTGATCAAGGGATCGCTGGAGGTCGTCGACGTCTCCGGCGACCACAACTCGGTGATGTATCCGCCGCACGCCGCTGTCGCCGCCCGGGCGATCGCACAGCACATGGGAGCGCAGGCCAATGACGATCACAGCTGAGTACGAGTTCGACCTTCCGGTGCCGCCCAAGGAGGCGTTCGCGCTGCTGTCGGACCCGGCCCGGGACCCCGAGTGGCAGTCGGCCTGTGTGGAGACGAGGTTGCTGAACGGGGCCGCGCGACCGGGCTGCCGGTATGAGATCACCTTCCAGCTGATCGGCAGGCGGATGTCCTTCACCGTCGAGATCACCGAATTCGAGCCGGGCCACCGCTCGAAGTTCCACGTGCTGGAGGGGCCGTTCCAGTACACCGGCACCTACGACTACACCGGGCACGAGGACGGAACCACCGGCGTGCGCTGGGTGTTCGAGGTGGAACCCGGGGACTACTTCGGCATCATGCCCAAGTCTCTGCTGAAGAAGGTCCTGGTCAACCAGGTCAAGAAGGACTCCGGCAAGCTGGCCGGACAGCTCACGCGGACGGCGCGGCCCCGGCCCTGAGCGGCCCTCCGCGCGGTCGTCCGGTCGTCCCCCCCCCGCTCGCCGGAGACAGCCAGTCTCCGGCGAACGGGACATCATCACCGCCGCCCCCTCCTCCACCCCTTCACCCTCACGGCCGGGCCGTGTCCCGGTGGGCTGTCCCCGACCTCATCCCTCATCCCTCATCCGTCATTCCTCATTCCTCATCAGAGTCCTGGACAGGAGACGTCATGCCAGGGGAAACCCGTCAGCACGAGATCACACCGAACCCCACCCGGACCGGGGACAGCGCCGCGGGCCCGGAACGCACGAAAGTCGTCGTCACCGGCCTCGGGGAGACCACCGCACTCGGCGGTGACGTGGGCAGCACCTGGGAGGCCATGGTGCGCGGCGAGAACGGCATCCACCGGCTGGACGACGAGCCCTGGGCGAAGGAACTGCCGCTTCCGCTGATCGGCGGGCGCGTGCGGGTCGAGCCCGGAGCCGGGCTGGAGCACCAGCAGCGCCGGCGCCTCAGCCGCTCCGCCCAGCTCGCGGTGACGGCCGCGTCGGAGGCATGGAACGACGCGGGCCTCGACGCCGCCTCGGTCCCCCCGGGGCGGGTGGCCGTGGTCGTCTCGGCCGGGCTGGGCGACATGAACGCGATCATCGACGGCTGGGAGGCGCTGAAGAACCGGGGCTGGAACCGCGTACCTCCCCTGACGGTGGCCATGGGCATGGGCAACGGTTCCGCGGCGGCCGTCAGTCTGCTCGTGAACGCGCGCGCCGGTGTGAACGCAACGGTGAACGCCTGCTCGTCCGGAACCCAGGCGCTGGCGACGGCGGCCGACCTGATCCGCGGCGGAGAGGCGGACGTCGTGGTGGCAGGCGGCACGGAGGCGCCTCTGCACCCCCTCGTCCTCGCGTCGTTCGCGGCGATGCGGGCGCTGTCGAAGCGGGTGGACGACCCGGCTTCGGCGTCCCGCCCGTACGACGCGGAGCGCGACGGGATGGTACTCGGCGAGGGGGCGGGCATCCTCGTCCTGGAGTCCGAGAGTCACGCGCGGGAGCGCGGCGCCCGGATCTACGCCGAACTCGCCGGAGTGGGGATCTCCTCGGACGCGTTCCACATGGTGCAGCCGGACCCGAACGGCTCCGGAACCGCCAGGGCCATCCGGGCCTCGCTCGACGACGCCGGCGTCTCACCCGTGGACGTGGCGCACCTGAACGCCAACGGCACGGCGACCGTTCCCGGCGACGCGGCCGAGGCGCACGGGGTGCGGGCCGTCTTCGGGGACGCCTCCCAGGGGCCGGCGGTCTCGGCGAACAAGTCGATGACCGGCCACAGCCTCGGTGCGGCCGGCGCCATCGAGTCGATCGCCACGATTCTCTCCCTCCACCACGGCGTGGTGCCGCCGACCCGCAACTTCACGCGCCTGAGCGAGGACCTCTCGGTCGACATCGTGCACGGCACCCCGCGCAAGCTGGCGGGCGAGCAGAACATCGCGGTGAAGAACTCGGCCGGATTCGGCGGCCACAACGTGGCCCTGACGTTCCGAGGGGTTCCTGCTCGGACCGTCAACTGACCAGTGAATTCTTCCTACTTGTACCGCAGACGTGGAGTGATTCCTGTGAACGCGATCGATCGCACCGTGGTCGTCACCGGCGTCGGTGCCACCACACCGCTCGGCGGGGACACCGCCTCGACCTGGGAGGGCCTGATGGCCGGCCGCTCCGGGGCCGGGCTCCTGACGTACGACTGGACCGCCGAGGTCCAGGTGCGCATCGGCGCCGAAGCCGCCGTCGAGCCGACGGCGGTTCTCCCCAGCGGCGAGGCTCATACGCTGGACCGTGCGGCCCAACTCGCCCTCGTCGCGGCGCGCGAAGCATGGGCCGACGCCGGATTCACGGCTCGGGCGGGCACCGATCCCTCGGCCGACCCCGACCGGCTCGGCGTGGTCATCGCCTCCGGCGTCGGTGGGGTGACGTCGATGCTGGAGCAGTACGAGATCCTCAAGACGCGGGGCCCCGGGGCAATCTCCCCGCACACCATTCCGATGATGATGGCCAGCAACCCGTCGGCCAAGGTGGGCCTGGACGTCAACGCCCGCGCCGGCGTGCACAGCCCCGCCAGCGCCTGCGCCTCGGGTGCCGAGGCCATCGGCTACGCCATCGAGATGATCCGCACCGGCCGGGCCGACATCGTCGTCGCCGGCGGCACCGAGGCGGCCATCTGCTCGCTGAACCTGGCCGCCTTCGGCAACATGATGGCCATGTCCAAGCGCAACGACGACCCGACGGCGGCCTCTCGTCCGTACGACATCGACCGGGACGGGTTCGTCATGGGCGAGGGCGCCGGCATCGTCGTACTCGAAGCGGCCGAGCACGCCGCCCGGCGCGGAGCACGGGTCTACGCGGAGGCCGTCGGGCAGGGGCTCTCCGCCGACAGCCACCACATCACCCGGCCCGAGCCGTCGGGCCGCGGCATCGCCGCCGCGCTGACGAGCCTGTTGGACACCAGCGATCTCAAGCCTTCCGAGATCGTCCACGTCAACGCGCACGCCACCTCCACACCGATGGGCGATGTCACCGAGATCCTCGCGCTGCGCAAGGTGTTCGGCGACGACACCGACCACATCGCGGTATCCGCCACCAAGTCCATGACAGGTCATCTGATGGGAGGCGCCGGCGGTGTCGAGACCGTCGCCGTCGTCCTCGCCCTCTGGCACCGTCTCGCCCCCGTGACCATCAACCTCGACAACCCCGACCCCGAGGTGGACATGGACATCGTCCGCGACGAACCCCGAACCCTGCCCGGAGGCCGCGTCGCCGCTCTGAACAATTCCTTCGGATTCGGCGGCCACAATGTGGTGCTGGCATTCCGTACGGTGTGACGGACCCCGCGCATACGGGGCTGACGGCGCTGATCGCGGGGTTCAGCGCGGTTCGCCGGGACAGGTGCCGAAGTTCCACCGGTTGCCCTCCGGGCCGAGGGCGGCGAAGTCGCGGGAGCCGTAGTCGGTGACGTGCGGGTCGGCGGTGACGACGTAGGCGCTGAAGTTGCCTCCTCGAAGCCGAAGGCGTCGACGAGTAAGCGGATCAGGGCGCGGGCGTCGTGGGCGCGCAGGGAAGGCCAGACCTGCGGCGCGGGCGCCTGCCCGGCAGCAGCGGCGGGCAGGCTCAGCAGGTGCGGCGGCGGTGTGCGGATTCCCCGGCCGGGGCGACGTCCAGGTCGCGCAGGACCACCGACAGCCGGTCGCCCCAGGCGGCGCAGGCGGAGGCGAGGCCCGCGGCCCGGTACTCGATGACGAAGACGCGGTCGTCGTAGGCGTCCGCGTAGGCATCGCATTCGTCGTACTGTCCGCACTCCTCGGCGACCGCGAAGTCGAACCCGAGGCGCCGTCCTTGCCGTGCCAGCTCGGCGGCGTTCTTCTGGCCGATCGCCAGACCGGCCGCGTGGGCCCGCGCCACGAGCAACTTGCCGAAGGCCAGGTCGTGTTCGGCGGTGAGGAGCCCGTCGGACCGCTCGTGCGAGTCGAGGTTGTCGGCCTCGACCGCCTGGTAGCCGTCCGCGCCACAGCCGTCGATCCACTTCCCCACGATCCCGGCGAGCCGCTCGCGCTTGGCGGGTGTCGAGATGTCCAGCAGGGCCTCGTCCCAGTCCCCGTCGACGACCAGCGCGCCCTCGGCGTCACGGAGCAGCAGGTCGGGGTGGTGGGCCTGCCACCAGCCGGTGGCGTCCGGCTGGGCCTGGAAGGCGTTGACGTAGCAGATGTTGTACAGCCCGGGCGCCGGCTTCGCCGTACGGTCGCGGGAGACCGCGCGTACGCCGGGCGGTGGCGTGTAGGCACCGCCGATCTGGTAGTCGAAGGCGATGCCCGGCTCGGGCGGAGCCACCTCGCCCGTGGCGCCCGGGCCCGCGGTCGGCGCGTCGGCCGACTCCTCGCCGTCGGACACGGCGCATCCGCCCGCAGCCGCCGCGAGCGCACCGCACAGAGCCACCGCCACCAGCACACGGCGGAGGGCAGGGGGGACGCGGTCGAGCATGGTTCGGGGCTCCTGTCGGTGTGTCACCTGGCGCTGGGCACGCCCATCATGTCGCCCTTGCCCGTTCCACAGGTTCCGGTCGCACAGGTACAGGGCAGGCGTGTCCGTATGCCGTCTCCGCATGAGTTCTGGCCGGTCCTCCGGGCGCCAACTCCGGCAACCTTTTCGGGCCCCGCGACCACTGATGGGTCGGGAGCTCCTGTCACCGGAGCCTCACACGAAGCACGAAGCACGTGTTCTGCCGAACTAACGTAAGGGCTCATCCGTGGCGTTGTCTTCCCACCGCCGTTCTCCCCGCAAGCGGCGCACCGTTCTCGTCTCCGCCGTCGCCGTGGCGGCCGTCGCGCTCGTCGTGTCCCTGGTCGTGGCCTTCCGTACCGACCACGAGGCCGATGACGGGCAAGCCGCGGCCACGCCCGTTGCCGGCGCCCAGGTGACCGTCCAGCCGACGCCAACGGCAACACCAACACCAACGGAGCGGAAGTCGTCCTCGGCACCCCCGACCGCGACGCCCACCGCGACCACCACCCCGAAGGCCCCCGCGACCACCGCGCCGGCGTCGCGGCCGTCGGCCACGACCACCCCGCGCCCGGCGCCCGCCGAGGCATCGTCGGCGGGACGGATTCGGCCCAAGGTCACCTACGAGGGAGTCGCCACCCTCTACGACGCCGGGGACGGCGACGGCGCCTGCTCGTACGGCCCGAGCGACGACCTCATGATCGCGGCGATGAACCACACCGACTACGAGACGTCCAAGGCGTGCGGGGCGTACGTGCTGGTCCGCGCGGCGGGCGGCGCCTCCATCACGGTCCGCATCACCAACGAATGCCCCCTGCCCTGCGAACCCGGGCAACTCGACCTCAGCGCACAGGCCTTCGCCAAGCTCGCCGACCCCTCGGCCGGCCGTATACCGATCACGTGGAGCCTGCTGAGCCCCAGCACGTCCGACACGGTCTCGATCCGCTACAAGACCGGGTCCACCCAGTGGTGGTGCGGAATCCAGGCGATCGGTCACCGGAATCCGCTGGCGCGGCTGGAGGTGCGCACCGGCAGCGGCTGGCTCCGGCTGCCCCGTACCGAGTACAACTACTTCCTCTCCGAGAACGGCAGCGGGTGCGGCGGCGCGATCAGGATCACCGACATCTACGGAGAACAGCTGACGGTCGACGGGATCGCACTGCGGCCGGACGCCGTGCAGCCGACCCGGGTCCAGTTCGCCGCACACTGACCCCGGTTCACCCGAAGCCGACGACGGAGCCGCCGCGTGAACCGCCGGGGGCGTCTCGTCCGATGAGGGTGTGTGAGCGAAATGAACCGGGGGAGTCCGAGCGACGCCGAGCTGCTGCGCGCCGTCGCGGACGGTGACCGTCGCGCCTTCGAGGAGCTGTACCGCCGCTACGCGCCATGGCTCGTGCTGAGGCTGCGCGGGCGGTGCGCCGATCCGGCGCTGGTCGACGATGTCGTACAGGAGACGTTCCTGGACGTGTGGCGGGGAGCCGCCCGCTATCACCGTGACGGTGACGTGGCGGGCTGGCTGTGGCGGATCGGGGCGCGCCGCCTGGTGGACGCGCTGCGGGGCGACGGGGCCCGCGGGCGGCTGCGCCAGGCACTGTCCCGGCTGCGCCATCGCGACGAGGCGTCCGCCGAGGAACAGGTGCTGGCCCGGGTGCAGCACGGCGACCTGGCGGGCTCGCTCGCCCGGCTCTCGCCGGAGCTGCGGGCGGTGCTGCAGGCCACGGTGATCGACGGCCTGACGACGCGTGAGGCGGCCGTCCTGCTCGGCATACCTCCGGGCACGGTCAAGACCCGGGCCATGCGCGCCCGGAGGCAACTGCGGGAAGGCCTGGCATGAGTTGGCACGCGGATGACGGGGACTTGCGGGAGTACGCCCACGGGGTTCTGGCGGCGCCCCGGCTGTGGTCCGTCGAGACGCACCTCGCCGCCTGCGCGGACTGCCGGGCGGCGCTCTCGGCACACGTCCCGCCCGCCGAGATCAGCGCGGGCTGGGCCCGCCTGGACGCCGAGCTGGACGCCCCGAGGCCCGGTCCGCTGGAGTCGCTGCTGATCCGGGCCGGGGTCGCCGACCACACCGCCCGGCTGCTCGCGGCCACTCCAGTGCTGCGCCGCTCCTGGCTCGTCGCCGTGGTGCTCACCCTGCTGCTCGCGGTCGGCGTGGGGCTGGCCGCGTCGCCGCTGATGCTGCTGGCCACGGCGCCGCTGCTGCCGCTGGCGGGGGTGGCGGTGTCGTTCGGGCCGGGTCTCGACCCGACGTACGAGATGGCGGTGGTCGCGCCGACGCACACCTTCCGCCTGCTGATGGTGCGGACGGTCGCGGTGCTGTCGACGACGACGGCCCTGAGCGGGCTGGCGAGCCTGGCGCTCCCGTCGTTCGGCCTGGCGGCCCTCGGCTGGCTGCTGCCGGCGCTCGCGCTGACCTCGACGGGGGTCGCGCTGATGGCCCGGCTGGGGCCGGTACTCGCGCCGGCGCTGGTCGGTGGCGGCTGGACCGCCCTGGTGGTGCTGAGCCACCTGCCGGCATCCGGTACGCCGGTGCCGTTCACCGCCGTCGGACAGGGTGCGGCGGCCGTGGTCACGGTGGTGGCGACGGTGATGGTGGTGGTCGCGCGTGACCGTTTCGACACCGGGCGTCCATTCGGTCCCTCCCTTCGGTCCCTTAGATCCCTTAGGTCCCTTCAATCCCTTCGATTCGCAGCCAGGAGGCTGTCATGACACCGCCCATGCCACCCACGGTCTCGGCTGCCGGGCTGACCCTGAGCTATCGCGGCACCAGGGCGGTGGACGACGTGACGCTGCGGCTCACCGAGGGAGTCACCGGCCTGCTCGGGCCGAACGGCGCGGGCAAGACGACGCTGCTGCGCATCCTGGCGACGGCGACGCCGCCGGACAACGGGGCGTTCACCGTCCTCGGGCACGATCCGGGGACGGTCAGCGGACGCCAGGAAACACGGAGGAGACTGGGCTATCTGCCGCAGAACCCCGGGTTCCATCCGGAGTTCACCGCCTTCGAGTTCATCGACTACGTGGCGATCCTCAAGGAACTGACGGACCGTCGGACCCGGCACGCCGAGGCCCGGCGAGTCCTCGACGCGGTCGGTCTCGCGGATGTGCGCGGCAAGCGGATACGGAGACTCTCCGGCGGTATGCGCCAGCGCGTGGCGCTGGCGGCGGCCCTGGTCGGCGATCCGGGATTCCTGGTCCTGGACGAGCCCACGGTCGGCCTCGACCCGGAGCAGCGGATGCGGTTCCGGGAGCTGATCGCGGAGGCCGGCGAGGGCCGTACGGTGCTGCTGTCCACCCACCAGACGGAGGACGTGGCGATGCTGTGCCGCCGGGTGGTGGTGATGGACAAGGGCCGGGTGCGGTTCGACGGCACGGCCGCCGAGCTGACGGCGGTGGCCGACGGCCGGGTGTGGAGCAGCGGGGAGCGGCAGCCGGGGGCACGGGCCGGATGGCGCACCGGGACGGGCGAGTTCCGCAACGTCGGGGATCCGCCGGCGGGCGCCCGGCTGGTCGAGCCGACGCTGGAGGACGGCTATCTTCTGGCACTCGGCGGCGACACGGTGCCGGAGGTGGCGGCGTGACGACCGTGACCGAGACCCCGGTCGCCGCGTCGGCCCCGGCGCCGGCCCCGGACGGACGGCGGGCCGTGCCGGCGCTGGCCCGGGTGGAGGCGCGGCGTCTGCTGCTGCATCCCCTGGTGCTGGTCGCCCTGGTGGTGTACCTGACGTCTCTGCTGTGGCCGGGCGGCGAGCCGGAGGACGCCTATCCGGTCCTGCAGGACATCGACCGCGAGACACAACTGGGACAGGTGCTGCTGGGTCTGGCGGTGATGATCGCCGCGAACCTGGCAGTGCTGCGCTCCCAACGGCACGGCACGGACGGGCACTTCGGGGTGCTGGTACTCCCGCCGTGGCAGCGCACCTGTGCGCATGTGCTGTCGGTGCTGCCGACGGTGCTGGTGGGCGCGCTGATCGTGGCCGGGCAGTTCACGGCCGCGGCGCTGAAGCCGGGGGCCGTGGGCCACGCGTCGGTGTTCGAGCTGTTGACCGGGCCGCTGCTGATACTTCTGGCCGCGGTCCTGGGGGTGCTGCTCGGCCGGGTGGTCCGGTCGGCGTTCGTGGCTCCGCTGGCCGCGGTCGCCTACCTGGCGGTCACCTTCGTCTTCGTGGCCTCCGCGGAAAGCGCGGCCTGGCTGCGCGGGATGGCCCCGGTGCTGTTCGACGAGGGCGCACGGCCGCTGCCGTCCGACCTGCTGGGGCGGCCCGCCGGATGGCACGCGCTGTATCTGCTGGCGCTCGCGGTGCTGGCGGCGGCGGGAGCGGTACGGGCGAGCGGCGGCCGGACGCGGGCCGTACGAGCAACCGCCCTGGGGGCGCTCGGCGCTGTCGTGACCGCCGTCGTGTTCCAGGGCATGGCGCCGTCGGACGCGGTGCGGGAGGCACGTGAGGTGGCGACCCGTGACCCGGCGGCGGTGCAGGAGTGCGAGCGGCGCGGGGCGACGACGTACTGCGCCTTCCCCGAGTTCACGCCCTGGACCGACGAATGGGCGGGGGTGACGGACAGCGTGCGCTCGCTGGCCGGCGAACCGGCGGCGACGCGGGCACTGACCGTACGGCAGAAGGTCGCCGCCCTCGACGGACCGTCGGGCACCGCGGAAGTCCCGCCCGCCGCGCCGGGCGAGGCGACCGCGAGCACGGCGTGGGGCGGCGAACGGGAACTGGAGTTCGCGGCGAGCGTCGCCCGGGGGCTGGTGGTCGGGAGCGAGCGGCAGCGGGGGGCGCACTGCGACTCGCAGGGCGTACTGATGGTCTGGCTGGCGATCCGCGCGACCCGGAACGGCGAGGCCATGTACGGCACGACCGGGGACGATTTCAGCAGCCCCGGCCTGATTCTGGCTCCGGGCGACCCGATCTCCCTGCGGGACCGCGAACTCGCCGTGCTCCAGCGGCTGCTCGCCGAGCCCCAGGAGGAGGTGGAGCGCAGGGTGAAGGAGTCCTGGGCCGAGCTCTCCGCCCCCGGTACGACCACCGACCGCGCGGCCGCCCTGCTCGGCGTCACCGCCCCGGCGGAGACCGCTGACGACCGCGAATGGCAGTGCGCATGAGGCGGCAGCGGGCCATGGTGGTGGCGGCCCTGGTGCGACCCACGGTGCGGTCGCTGCCGTGGACCCTGCTCGTCGCCGGCTGGGGGCTGGGGCTGGTCATCGCCGCCGTACCGGTGCTGTTCTCGATGGAGTTCCCGGCGGAGGTGCTGGTCAACTTGGTGCGGGCGGCCGCGTTGTGCGGGGCGGTGGGGATGGCGTTCGTCCTGGACGACCCGGCCCGGCACACCACCGGCGTACCTCCCGTCCCGCGCCCGCTGCGGCAGGCGTTGCGCGCGGCCGTGGTGCTGCTGGTGGGCGCGGCCTGGTGGACGGCGGTGCTGGGCGTCGTACGGGTGGGCGCCGACGCCGCGCAATGGGCCGCGCTGCCGACGGGGGCGGTGACGGTCGAGGCCGGTGCGCTGTCCGGGCTGGCACTCGCGCTGGCCGCGGCGGTGGTGCGGTTCAGTGCGGTGCGGATGCCGGGACCGGCCGTGGCCGGCGCCGTGCTGGCGCTGCCGGTCACGGTCGTTGCCCTCCTTCCGTCACCCTTCGCGCTGTTCGTAGCGCTGGACGACCCGCGTTGGGAGGACGCCCATGTGCTGTGGGGCGGCGTACTGGCCGCCGTGCTCGCCGCCTGGGCGGTGTGCGGGCCGGAGCCGCGGCGCAGCCTGCGTGGTGGGAGTGGTGTGCGTGGTGTGCGTGGTGTGCGTGGTGTGCGCCTCCGGCGTGGCGGAGGCGGTTGATCCTGGTCCACCGGTCCACCGGTCCACCGGTCCGCCGACCGTCCTCCGAGTCTCTGACGACGATGATGACGACCTCGCACGTCAGCCGGCCGGGTGCCCGTCAGCCGGCCGGGTGGTGCCCCTGAACGGAGTGGTGCCCACGGTGGTGCGGCAAGCGCGCGGAGTCGCCGGTGCCATCGGTGTGTTGGGAGCCGTCCGGGGGTGCGGACGGAGAGGCGGACGGATCGGGCCGCACCCCGGTCAGGGTGACCGTGACGAGCCGGTGGACCGCGGCCCGGGACGGCAGGTCGCCGGCCGCGGCGAGGGCGTGGAGGCAGTACCGTGCGAGTTCGCCGGGCGCGATGTCGTCGCGGACGTCGCCGGTCCGGGCGGCATCGGCCAGCAGGCCTTCGACCATGCTGTGCAGTCGCCGCTGCGCCTGGATGACCTGCTGGTCGCGGTGCAGGAACGCCGCGAGGTCGCCCTCGTGGTGCTTCCGGGACTCGTGGGAGACGAGGGCGAACGCCCGCAGCACGGCCTCCAGCCGCTCACCGGCGCCCTCGGCCCGGTCCCGGACCTCGGCCAGATGGGCGAGATGGTGACCGATCTGCCGCTCGTGCCAGGCGAGCAGGATCGACTCGACGTCCGGAAAGTACTTGTACAGCGTCGCGCGGCCGATCCCGGAATCCTTGGCGATCCGCGACATCGTCACCGACGTCAGCCCGTGCTCGGCGACCAGCGTCGCGGTGGTGTCCAGGACCGCCGCGCGTACGGCGGCACGGTGCGCGTCGATCGTCTCGTTCCACAGCTTGGGCACGGCCCCAGCATACGATCCGGCGCTGCGGTGACACCATGGATTGACAGAGACAGAGTGTCTCGATAAAGCTGAGGGAAGCCGCACGGGACGCCTGACGATCGGGCCCGACCAGTGCGCTCCGAGGCGTCCGTCCTGCGGGGGCGGATTCGAAAGGAATGCCATGCCGACCGCCGAAGCCCGCGTCGAGACCGACCGCCCGAGCCGTTATCTCGTCCAGCTCTGCAAGCACTTCGCCCACAAGGGCCGCCACCTCGGCCACCGGCCACGCGCCCACGCGGGCGGTGACGCTCAGGATCTCGGCGCCATGCGGGCCGTGGCGGAACAGGCGCGGGTCGAATGGTCCGACAGCGAGGGGGAGGTCAGCCTTCCCTGGGGCCGGATCACCCTCCGCGCCGTCCCGGGCGCGCTGACGTTGCGTGTCGAAGCCGCCGACGACGACGGCGTGACGCGGCTGCAGAACCTTGTCGCCGGGCATGTCGAGAGATTCGGCAGGCGCGACGGGCTCCGGGTGAGCTGGCAACGGCCGGGGTTTCCGGCGGATTCTCCCGGTGTCTCCGCCGGAATAGCGGAGACGCCGGGAGAGGGAGCCGTGCCACGCCGTAGGCACCTCAGGCTGGCGGGCCTCGCGGCCCTCGTCGCGCTCGTTCTCGTCGTACACCTGGGGCTCGGCGGTGCACTTCTGGCGAACTGGCGGTGGACGGGTTGGGCCGCGGGCGGCGTCCTCGCGGTCGTCCTCGTGAAGGTCGCGGTCCTGGCGGGTTCGCCGTCCGCCGCGGCCGAGCCGCGAAGAGCCGTTGAGCGCGCTGGATCCGGTGCCGTCCGGGCTCCGCACTAGGAGCAGTACGAGCGGGGCGGCGCCCGGACGGCTGCCTGACCTCGGCCGGCCGGCCGTCGGTCAGGTGTGGGTCATTCCCGGTAGGCTACGTTCGTCATCATCCCGGCCTCGCCGTGGTAGGCGTTGCGGCAGTGCAGCATCCACTGGCCGAGATCGCGGCCGTCTCGTGGTGGATCAGTACGGCCGACGCGGCGGCCAGCAGCACGATGACGGCGCCACGTGTCCGGCGGCGGACGGCACTGGCGCGCGCTGCCGCCATCGCCATCGCCCTCCGCTCGGACTTGTCTGCCGCGCGCCCTTTCCACAGGGCGCGCGGCTCGCTCATTTCGCTCAATATCCCCCCTGCGGGGTGTTTCGTCGGGCCTGTGGAGGCAGCGCTGCCCCCAGGTGCGGCAGCCCGCCGCACCCGGGGTTCGCAGGGCGCGTGCCGTTCAGGAAGTGGTGCGCTTGACCTCCACCGGGCCGGAGCCGACCGGGCCGACGCGGAGCACCGTGCCGGTGGGGTCGGTGAAGGGAGTCACCCGCACGCGGCGCCGCCCGTCGGGTGCGGTGCCCGTCACCCGGTACGCGGCCGGGTCGGCGTCGCCGATCTCCACCTCCAGTACGGCACGGGAGTTGGGCGGCACGGTCACGCGGGTCGTGTGGGTGTCGCCGGAGCGATGGACGGAGACCGAGACGGGGCCGCGCACGGAGGGCACGGTGCCCTCGGCCTCGGTCAGGGCGCCGGTTCTCGGGCGGATCAGGAACTCCGCCGCGCCGGGCCTGCTGACCTGGACGCCGAGGATGTGCCGGGCGACGGCGTTGGCGGGGGCGGAGGCCCAGGCGTGGGAGAAGGTCATGTTGGACTTCAGTGAGGGGTCCCAGGCCTCGGTGACGATGGTGGCCTTCAACACGTCGAGCATGTGCAGCCAGGAGTTGGTGGCCGTGGAGGTGAGCAGCGCGAGCGCGGCATCGGCGCGGCCGAGGCGGAAGAGGGCGTCGAGGAGGAACTGCGACCCGTACACGCTCATCCGCATGCCGCCCGCCGCGAGCGTGTCGCCGAGCCTGGCCAGCACCTCGTCGTCCAGGGTGTCCGCTACGCCGAGAGCCACCGGGAAGGCGGTGGCGTGCTGGGCGCTGTGGCTGGTGCCGACGCCGTCGAGGAAACGTCCGGCCGAGGAGTCGAGCAGGGTGCTGCGCATCGCCCCGGCGAGGGTGTCGGCCCGGTCGCGCAGCAGGGCGGCGTCGTCGGTCTTCCCCAGCGCCGTGGCGCACTTGGCCAGCGCGTCGAAGGCCGCGTACTGGAAGGCGTTGATGACGGTGTTGACGCTGGTGAAGACATAGCCGTCGCGGCTGGCGGCCGGCCAGTCGACCAGGTCGCCGAGGTCCTGGCTGGTGTTGCCGGGGGACTTGTGGACGAGGCCGTCCGAACCGAGGTAGGAGGTCAGGTTCTTGGCGGTGAGCAGGCCGTAGTCCTTGGCGAGCTGCCGGTCGTCGCCGGTGGCGAGGTAGTCCTCCCACGCGGAGATCGCGCACATCAGCCGGTACTCGGTCGGCCAGGTCCCCTTGCGGACCAGGTAGTCGTTGGACCAGCGGGCGAGCGCGTAGGAGCGCTGGACGCCGTACTCGGAGAGCTGGTTGATCAGCGCGTCGCCCTCGTACGGGCCGCGTTCGCGGGTCGGGGTGTCGGTGTAGAGGTCGCCGCGGGTGGCCTCGATGGAGTAGCGGCACAGCTCCCAGACCCGGTCGAGGGCGGGATCGGAGCTGCGGAACGAGACGTGCGTGTCGTCCCAGTCGACCTTCCAGGCGCGGCCGGTGACGACGGCCTTCGACAGGTCGAGGTCCGTGCGCAGTTCGGCCCAGCGGAAGCCGCGGTAGCCCCAGTGCTCGAAGCGCTGGTCGCCGTCGCGCAGCGTCCACACCTCGCGGTAGGTGTTGGTGGCGCGCAGCTGGTACCTGACGGTGCCGTCGGTGTTCAGCTCCTCGCCGAGCCGCACCTCGACGGTGTCGCCCGCGCTGCCGTTGACCTCCAGGGCCAGTCCGCCGACGATCTCCCGGCCGAGGTCGACCAGCCAGCGGCCGTCGCCGGCCTTGGTGACGGAGACGGGAGTGACGTCGTGGAGCCGGACCGGCTCGATCGGGGCGGGGACCAGGTCGGTGATGGCGGCGCGGACGGCCGGCGCGGACCAGTCGCCGTCGTCGAAGCCCGGCTCGGTCCAGCCGACGGGCTCGCGGCGCAGGTCCCAGTACTCCTGCGGGACCGTGAAGTAGCTGCTGCCCGCGCTGCCCTTGGCGGGCAGCAGCCCGGCCTGGCGGCGTGCCTTCCAGCCGCTTCCCGAGGCGACGGTGGACCGGCTGCCGTCGGTGTACGTGATCTCCAGCTGGGCCAGGAACTTCTGCTGCGAGGTGGTCCAGCACAGCGCGGCGAGTGCGTTGGCCTTGCCGCCCGGCCGAAGGGTGGAGGTGATGTCGAAGGCCTGGTAAGCCGTCCCGGTGCCCGAGCGCACGGAGGCGTGGCCGACCGCGGTGCCGTTGCTCCACACCTTGGCGACGTACTGGCGGGCGGGACCCGGTGAGGTGGCCGCCACGTAGAGGACGGCCGCCGCGATCTCCTTGCCCGGCTCGGTGCCGTACTCGTGGCGGAGCAGCGCCCAGGTGTCGTCGGCCCCGTAGGAGGAGAGCGAGGCGGCGCCGGTGGGGAAGGTGAGCGTGCCGCCGGAGACGGTGCCGGTGGCGAAGGTGCCCTTGTCGGAGGCGAAGTCGTCGTCGAGGAGGACGGTTCCGTCGGCGGCGGTGAAGGTGACGTGGTCGTAGACCTGGGACTCGGTGCGGCCGTTGCGCAGGCCGATGTTGCCGGAGGCGTAGCGGGTGTCGGTGGTGGTGTCGACGACGGTGCCGTTGACGGTGGTGGTGAACGTGGAGCCGGTCATCGTGACGGCGAAGTCGACCCACTCCCCGGTGGCGACGGCGAACGGCAGCTGGACCTCGGCGAGGACGGTGTAGGTGCCGTTCACGCAGACGTGCTTCTTCAGCACACCGGGGCTGCCCGCGCGCAGCTGCCACATGTAGTTGTTGGAGGTGTTCGCGGCGCGGAACCACAGCCCGGCGGCCACGGCGGTGATCTTCAGCCGGGTGGTGAGGGTGCCGTCGGTCATGACCGGTCCGGCCGGTGCCCAGATCGGCTCGGCCTCCCACGCGTCCTCGACCGAGGTGGCCAGCAGCGCGGGCTCCGACCACGCCGACCGCGTCTCGCCCCAGCTGCTGACCCGCCACCAGTAGGCGGTACGGGGCTGGAGGGCGGGCCCGGCGTACGGTACGGCGGTGGAGTCGGCGGACTCGCGCCTCCCCGAGTCCCAGACCAGCCGGTCGTCGTCGAAGCCGCCCGGCGTGGTGGCCAGTTGCAGCTGGTAGGCGCGCTGGACCGTACCGGCGCCGAGGTCGGGCACCTGCCAGCTGAACCGCGGGCGCTGCCCGGGGCCGGCGGTGAGCGCCTGCGGCAGCAGGTCGGCGAGCGTCCCGGTCGGCGCGGGCGGCTTCCCGGCGGCGGCCGCCGCGGCCGGGGCGGCGCCCGGGTCGGTGGCGGCGAGGGCGCGGGGCCCGGTCAGCACGACGGAGGCGGCAGCGGCGCCGCTCAGCTGGAGCAGTCTTCGACGCGACAGGTCCCAGGACATTGGTGCACCCTCGGTTCGGTTTGGTCCGGTTCGGTCTGTGAAGGTTGTGAAAGGTTTCAGAGCGATTTCCCGGAGGTTAGGGTTCCGCGTCGTGACTGGTCAATGCATAAGGCGCAATCGATATCTCAGAGAAGTGAAACGATTTAACGGCGCCGGCCTACGAATGATCTCTCCCGGTCTCTCCCGGTCTCTCTTGTCCGGACCCATGACACTGCGAAGTTAGGCGTGTACATTTCCGCCGTCGAGAAGTTGCACAACATGGTTGCCGCACTCAGCGAGCCGCTCAGGGTGTCGGCACAACGGCACAACGGCACAACGGCACAAGGACACAAGGGCACAACGCTGCAATACGTGCACAACTCATCCCCGTTCTCCTCAGGAGGGGCCCCTATGCGAAGGCGCATTCTCGGGCTTGCGGTAGCAGTGATGACGGTCGCCGGTGCGGCCGGATGCGGATCCTCGTCAAACGACAACGACGACTCGTCGGCCTCGGGCGGGAGCGAGGTGACACAGGTGAAGGTCGGCATCATCCCGATCATCGACGTGGCACCGCTCTATCTGGGGCAGCAGCAGGGCTTCTTCAGCAGCCGCGGCATCGAACTGGAGATGGTGAGCGCCCAGGGCGGAGCCGCGATCATCCCCGGTGTGGTGAGCGGCCAGTTCGAGTTCGGGTTCAGCAACACCACCTCGCTGATGCTCGCCCAGACCCAGGGAGTGCCGGTCAAGTCGGTGGTCAACGGGGCGGCCACCACCGGAAACACCGAGACCGACGTCACCGGAGTCGCCGTCAAGGGGGACAGCCCCGTCAAGTCGGCCAAGGACCTCGTCGGGAGGAAGGTGGCGGTCAACACCCTGAAGAACATCGGGGAGACCACGGTCCGTGAGTCGGTGCGCCAGGACGGCGGAGACCCCTCGAAGGTCGACTTCGTGGAGATACCGTTCGACCAGATGCCGGCCGCGCTGGACGGCGGGCAGGTGGACGCCGCCTGGATGGGCGAACCGGCGCTGACGATCGCCGAGTCCCAGGGCGCCCGCGTCGTGGCGTGGCCGTTCGCCGAGACCCACCCGAAGCTCACCCTGGCGACGTACTTCGCCTCGGCCCGACTGGCGCAGGACAAGCCCGACTTGGTGAAGAATTTCACCGAGGCGATGACCGAGTCGCTCCAGTACGCCACCGAGCACCCGGACGAGGCACGCCAGATCCTCGCCACCTACACCAAGATCGACAGCGGGGTGGTGGAGAAGCTGACCCTGCCCGCCTGGCCGGCACAGGTCGACATGGACTCCCTGGAGAAGCTCGCCTCCCTCGGTGAGCAGGACGGGATCTTCGGCGGCAAGAAGCCGGACCTGGACGCCCTGTTCTCATGACGACGGCCGGGGCTGATCCCGTGAAGACGATGCCCGCCGGGACCGGGACCGGGAACGGTTCCAGTTCCGGTCCCCGGCGGCACCCGCACCCTCGGCGCCCCGCCCGAACCGGGAACTGCTCGCCGAGGACGGCTTCTGGACCGAGCTCGGCGCCACCCTGACCGGGTGGGGCCTGGGTCTGGCCATCGCCGTCGTGGGCGGGGTGGCGGCCGACGTGATGATCGGCTCCGTACCGTTCCTGGGCAGTGAGCGGGAGTGAGTCCACACACTGGCACGCCCCGAACGGTCTTGGGCGCACTGGTCGTCCGCTTTCGCCTCCGGGTGGCGACACGGATCCTGTCCGTGGTCCGATCCCGGAAGGGCGGAGTCCCTTGCGACCCGGCCATGTGGATGCGGCCAGAGGCGACGGGGAGGCCCTGAACCATCTCGCTGGTGGAGCAGGGGCCCCGCACGCTGGCACCACACCCGGCGTCCCAGATCGCACCGGCGACACTACCCGGCATCGCACCAGACCTCGCAAGCCCGAAAGCCGACCATCACACGATCGAGCTAAATCACCCTCATACGCGTTCCCCGGCGAGCAGTTGCCACCCCTGCTGCGGGCCGCGACCGCCTCCACCATCGAGTTCCTGCGGATGATCCCCTCCGTGGTCACAGGCTCTCAGCCGCGGGTACAGCGCCCCGTCGCATTCGCCACCGGCGGACGGCACTGCAACGCGAAGTCGGCCGGACTCGTGCTCAGATAGCGGCCGATGCAGGTGGACGGAGTCGTACGCCCACGGTTGGCGCAGAAGGTCAGGGCCGCGTAGCCGTCGAGGAACGGGCCCGGCGCGTAGAACACCCAGTAACCCGGGCGCAGCGAGGCGTAGTTGTCACTGAGCAGCCACACCGCCTCGGGGACGGACGCACGGATCGCGGCGAGCTGCTGGCTCCGCTCGGCGGCACCCGAGCTCACGGGTTCGGAGTGCAACTGGGCGATCCAGCCGCCGGGGGCCTGGGCGGCGGGCGACTCGGACGCGCTCGGCGTGGGAGTGGGAGTGGGCGTGGGGGAGGGCGCCTGTGACGTGGCCGGCGCCGCGGAGGGCGTGGGCGTCACCGGAGTCCCTCCGCCCCCGGCCGTCCCGTCCCCGTCGTCGGACGCGCGCAGGGTGAGGACGAGCGCCGGCACCGCGACGACGGCCAGTACGGCGGCGACGGCGACAAGGACCGGCGTACGACGTCGAGTCGGGCGCTCGGGCTCCGGGACACGACGTCGCGTCGGGTCCTCGGGCTGCGAGGCGTCGATCCGCGTGGGCGCCGGTGTCTCCGTCACCGTCGGCTTCGCCAAGCGCAGTGTCGTTCCCGACTCCACCTTGGCCAGCAGCGCGTCGAGCTGTTCCGCGGTGGGGCGGGCCGCCGGATCGCGTACGAGGAGGGCCTCAAGGGCAGGGGCGAGCGGGCCGGAGCCGGCGGGCGAGGGCACGGGGTCGTCGAGGACCGCGGCCAGGGTGGCGAGCGTCGTCTCGCGGCGCAGGGGGCTCACGCCCTCCACGCAGACGTACAGGACGAGCCCGAGCGACCACAGGTCGGCAGCCGGGTCGTCGCCGTGGCCGCGAACGCGCTCGGGGGCCATGTACTCGGGGGAGCCGACGAGTTCACCGGTCACCGTCAGCGCGGTGGCGCCCTGGAGGGCGGCGATGCCGAAGTCGGTGAGAACGGCGGTGCCGTCGGGGCGGAGCAGCACGTTGGCGGGCTTGACGTCCCGGTGCTGGATGCCGGCCGCGTGGGCGGCGCGCAGCGCGGAGAGCAGCTGGCGGCCGAGGCGGGCGGCCTCCGCCGGGGTCAACGGGCCGTCGGCGAGCCGCCGTTCCAGCGAGACGCCGGGCACCAGCTCCATCACGATCCACGGATGGGGATCATCCTCGATGATCTGATGCACCGTCACCACATGCGGGTCGCTGAGCCGGGCCAGCGCCCGCGCCTCGCGCATGACCCGTTCCCGCACGGCGGCGGAGGCCTCCGCGTCCGGACGTACGGCCTTCAGGGCGACCTCGCGGTGCAGCACGGTGTCCCGGGCCCGCCAGACCGTGCCCATCCCTCCGCGGCCGAGCTGCTCGATCAGCTCGAACCGTCCGTCGACGACATCCCCCTGCGTGTACATGCGCGACAGGGTAAGGACTCGCGGGGACGGGGCGCGAATCATGGTTGAGATATTCGGGGCGCGCGGGTTGGCTTCGGCCATGACCGATCTTCGTATCGAGCGGGTGGACGGCGCTGCCGGTACCCGACAGCTCACGGACTGGCAGCACGTCCACAACACGATCATCCCGACGCACCACCTCACCCTCGACGACGTCCGCCGACGCGCCGGGAGTCACCACCTGGAACTCGCCTATCTGGACGACATCCTGGTGGGCAACTCGACGGTCCGGCCGCCCGAGGGGAACACGGTCACGGTGATCGTGCGCGTGCTCGCCGAGTACCGGGGGCGTGGATTCGGTGAGCAGTTGTACGTACGAGCGCTGGCGCGGGCGCGGGAGCGGGGCGCCGAGGTCATCGAGACGGTCGTCCTGGAGACCAACACGGACGGGCTGCGGTTCGCGCTGAAGCGCGGCTTCGTCGAGGTCGAGCGGTACGTGCTCGACGGTGAGACGATCCCGTGGATCGACCTGCGGCTGACCTGACCTGACCTGACTCGACTTGACCCGTCCCGTCCCGTCCCGTCCCTACAGCCTCCCCGCCAGATCCAGCGCCGCCACGTACCCGAACGTCATGGCCGGCCCGATCGTCGAGCCCGCGCCCGCGTAACTGTGGCCCATCACGGCGGCGCTCGCGTTGCCCGCCGCGTACAGGCCGGGGATCACCGAGCCGTCGGGGCGCAGGACCCGGGCGTGGGCGTCGGTGAGGAGGCCGCCCTTGGTGCCGAGGTCGCCGGGGACGATCCGGAAGGCGTAGTACGGGGGCAGCCAGAGCGGCGCCAGGCAGGAGTTGGGCCGGACGGACGGGTCGGTGTAGTAGTGGTCGTACGCGCTGTCGCCCCGCCGGAAGTCGGAGTCCTCGCCCTGCCGGGCAAGGGAGTTGAAGCGGTCGACGGTGGTACGAAGCGCGGCGGCGGGGACGTCGATCGCCGTGGCCAGGGCGTCCAGCGTCCAGGCCCTGCGCACGGCACCGGACTCGTACCAGGCGTCGGGGAACACGAAGGTCGGGGCGACGTCCTTGAAGAGGTAGCGGTTGCGGTAGTTCTGGTCGACGATCAGCCAGGCCGGGATGTGCGGGGCGGACGGCGTGTCGCGGTCGTACATCGTCTGGACCACATCGCCGTACGGGGCCGCCTCGTTGACGAAGCGGGCGCCCGCCGCGTTGACCAACAGGCAGCCGGGGAGGGTGCGTTCGGCCAGACAGAAGTACGGCTGGTCGGGCAGCGGGATCGCCGGGCCCCACCAGGCGTCGTCCATCAACTCCAGGGCAGCGCCCGCCTGTTCGCCCGCCCGGATGCCGTCACCGGTGTTTTCCTTGGCACCGACGGTCCACTCTGTACCGATGGGCTGCTCCTGGTACCGCTCTCGCATGGCCGCGTTGTGCTCGAAGCCGCCGGATCCGACGACGACCCCGCGCCGGGCCCGGACGAGACCGGGGGCGCCGTTCTTCGTCACCACCGCTCCGGTGACGGCCCCGTTCTCCAAGTGCAGCTCGGCCAAAGGGGTGTTGAGCCACACGGGTACACCGGCGGCGATCAACCCCGCGCGCAGCCCGGCCGCCAGCGACTGCCCCATGGTGAGCGGCTTCTGCCCGAGCAGAGCGGCCCTCGTGCCCCGGGCCAGGCACTCCGTCGCCACGGCCAGCCCCTTCGCGTTCACCGCCGAGAGGACGAGCCACTTGTAGTCGGCGCTGAAGACGACCATGCCGTCCGGGACGGTCATGTACGAGGGGTTCAGCCGGGCCAGCTCGGCGCCCAGGATGTTCCCGTCGAGCTGGGCGGGCTCGATGGAGCGGCCGTTCGGCAGACCGCCGGGCAGCTCGGGATAGTAGTCGCTGTACCCCTCCATCCACCGGAAGCGCAGCGGGCTGTTCGCCATCACGAAGGAGATCATGGCGGGCCCGTGCTCCAGGAAGGCCCGCTGCCGGTCGGCCGGGACGTCGTCACCGACCACGGCCGCGAGATACTCGGCGGCCTTCGCGGGAGTGTCCGGCACCCCCGCCGCCAGGATCACCGGGTTGTTGGGGATCCAGATCCCCGCCCCGGACCGCGCCGCCGAGCCGCCGAAGGTCGGCGCCTTCTCGACGACCACACAGCTCAGCCCCTGCTTGCTTGCCGTCAGCGCGGCGGTCATCCCGGCGGCCCCGGAGCCGATGACGACGATGTCGTACGTGCCGAGGAGGGGCGGGGCGGCGGCGTGGGCCATCGGTCCGGGGAGGCCGCCCGCCAGCGCGATTCCGGCTCCCGTGGCGGTTCCGATCACCTGGCGGCGTGAGGGGCCGGAGCCGGGCGTACGTCTCGCGGGGTCGGCGTTCGTGGACATGGTAGGTATCCCCCCACTCCCCAAATCTGACAAGGTGTCAGAAATGTCGCGCGGGGACCTTGGGAAGTCAAGGCCCGCGCCGAACGGGCCCGAGGTGTGCGGGCGTTGGCGCATGGGCAAGGTTCGGGCAGCGCGTGGGCCCGGTCCGCGGACCGAGGGAGGGGGAGCGCTGTGCAGGACCTCGTACGGCCGTTGGAACAGATCCGGACGGCCGACGGGAGGGTGTTGCGGGTCGAGTGCTCGGGGGATCCCCGGGGGCGGCCGGTCTTTCTGCTGCACGGGACACCGGGGAGCCGAGTGGGGCCCCGGCCCAGATCCATGGTTCTGTACCAGCGTGGCACGAGGCTGATCAGCTACGACCGCCCCGGATACGGCGGCTCCGACCGCCTCCCGGGCCGGCGGGTCGTCGACGTCGTCGAGGACGTCGTCCGGCTCGCCGACGCGCTGGGGCTCGACCGGTTCGCCGTCGCCGGGCGGTCGGGCGGGGCGCCGCACGCCCTCGCCTGCGCCGCGCTCCTGCCGGACCGGGTGACCCGGGCGGCGGCGCTGGTCGGGCTGGCGCCCAGGAACGCCGAGGGGCTGGACTGGTTCGCGGGGATGGCGCCCTCCAACGTCGATGAGTTCCGTATCGCGTCGAGCGACCCCGAGCGGTTCAAAGCCCGGCTCATCCCGCGCTCGGCGGCCATCCGCAGCGATCCGGCGCGGCTGCTGGAGGAGCTCCGGACCGATCTCACCGCCGACGACCGGCAGATCGTCATCGACACCGCCTTCCGCTCCATGATGCTGCGCAACTTCCGCGAGGCACTGCGGACTTCACCGTACGGCTGGATCGACGACGCACTGGCCCTGACCGGGCCCTGGGGGTTCGAGCCGGCCGACATCCGTGTGCCCGTGCTGCTCTGGCACGGCGAGAAGGACGTGTTCTCGCCGGCCGCCCACGCCTCCTGGCTGGCCGCCCGTATCCCGCGCGTGAAGGCCGTCGTGGAACCCGCGGCGGCCCACTTCGCGGCCGTACGCGCCCTGCCGCAGGTGCTCGGCTGGCTCCTCGGCGATGACTGAAGGCGGTTTCGATGTGACCATCGTGTTAGAACGTCCCGTGGGCACCACCGATCCGGCCACCTTGGTCGACCCTGTGGTGACCGACCGGCTCGTCCGCCGCATCACTGTCGACCACCCGGGCATCGACGAGGCGACCGCGCGCCGCATCGTCGGCCAGGCGGCCGGGTTCGTCGCCGCCTCCGGACGACAGCCCGGACAAATGCTCTCGCCCAGCCGCATGGTCGATATCGGCTGGCACGCGTTCATCCTGCACACCGTCGACTATGCCGACTTCTGCCAGCGGGTCGTCGGCCACTTCGTCCACCACGTCCCAACCGGTGAGGACGAAGACCCCGTGGGCGGCGCCGCCGCGGCCCGGGAGCGGACGCTCGCTGCGATCCACGCAGCCGGGTACATGGTGGACCCCGAGCTGTGGGGTGAAGCCGCCGACTGCAATCAGTGCCACGCCGGATGCCACGACAGCCCGAAGAGCGGCTGACAGAGCAGCGTCATCTGTAAGACACTCCAGCCGTCCGGCTCTGTGCCGGGCGGCTGGCCCTATGAGCGGAGCACCACGTGACAGACACGGCGATCGCCTGGGACACCTACTCACGGCAACGGCCCGAGCGTCGGCCTGTGAATGCGCGCGGCGAGGCGACCTGGTTCAACTGGACCCAGTACGAAGACCACGGCCCAGGCGCCGAGTTACTCGCTCTGCCCGCTGGCGGGCGCGTCCTGGATCTGGGCTGCGGCAAGGGTGGCAACGCGGCGCACCTGGCCTCGCTCGGCATGCAGGCCGTCGGCGTGGACATGTCGCCCAGGCAGCTGTGTGCGGCCCGTGAACGCTGGGGCGAGGTGCCGGGGTTGGAGCTGCACCAGGCGGAGGCGGTCACCTTCCTACAGGGCACCGAGGAGCCATTCGACGCGGTGTACTCGGTGTACGGGGCGGTGTGGTTCACCGACCCGGCCCGGCTCCTGCCCGTCGTGCGTGAGCGGCTGCGCCCGGGCGGTCGGCTCGTCTTCTCGCAGCGGCCAACGGTGGAGGGCTGCTACGGCTGCCAGGCCTCATACATTCCGCGCGGAGCCGACGAGGACCCTCTCGTCGTGAAGCGCTGGGACTACGAGCCCGACGTGTGGGGCGAGTTGCTGGGCGGGTACGGCTTCGCCGACATCCGCGCGGAGATCCTTCCCGCTCCGCCCGGGCCGCGCACGGTCGGCACGCTCATCGTCCAGGCCCGCGTCTGACAGTCGCCGTGGCCCCGACCGGTTCCTGTGTTCCAGGCCGGGGCCGCTTCACGTGCCACGGCGCCCGTGCCATCGCCGACGTCTTTCCCCTCGGGGCCAACCTCGCTCTCACCATCGGGCCCAGGCTGGGCGCCACCCTCACCATGCTCAGGCTAGGCATTGAGTCTCAATCCTCGCTGTCAGTCGGTCGATGGGCCCGGGGACCGGCGGGCTCCGCGTGGAAGGGAACCTCATACACCACGGAGACGACGCATTCGTGCTCGGGCGCCGTATCGACGTAGCGCACGAGGTACTCCACCGAACTGTCCCGCGGAGGGGAACACCGTCCCCGGGCCACGGCCTGCCGTTGCGCGGCGAGCCTGGCCGGCCTGCGGGCCCGCAGCCATGCTTTGCGGCCAGGTCCGTCGGGCACGCCGAGTCCGAGCCCGACGGGGAAGCGACAGATTGCGTACACGATGAGATCGCCTCGCCCGACAGCGGCGAAGTGCAGTCGGCGGCCGGCCGGGGAGCTCGCGGTGAGGTCATGGGGCCGACCGCAGTGCGGACAGGGGCCGTCATCGAGGACGACGGCCCCTGGGTCGGCGTCCAACATCTGCCCGAGGAGGAGCCGCAGCCCCGCGCGGACCATGAGGAGGCGCTCTCCTTCAGGGCCCGCCATCTCCGCTGCAAGGCGGGCTCGTTCCTCGGGGGCGAGCCTTTCGCGCAGGGCTCGACGGTCTTCCGGCGACAGCGTCGACACCACGAACGTGCGCAGTGCGAGGGGGTCGAGCCCCCCGTCGCACCGCGCGGGGTCGAGACCGAGCGGTGGCGCGGGCAGCGGAGCCCGCTGCGCACCCCAGCCGCCGTCGGGATTTGTCGCAGGCACGATGGGAAACGACGCAGGCAGGGGAGAGATGTTCGGCTCCAAGGGTTCCATCAGGTCTGTCACTCCCTCCGTCGGCTTGGCGTCCAGGCTAGTCGGGGCGGGCCTCGCCGATCTGCTCCATCAACGCGTAGAACTGCTGCATGGTGGAATCGAAGCGCGGGGACGCTATGAAGTTACCCCCGTCGTTACTCTTGGCTCACCCAAGATTCTCGTAGCTGGTGATCGCCCATGGGTCGTCGGCGCTGACGAGGCGTGACATCGCGCTCGTACGGCAGGATGCCGGGGTATGTCCGACGAGGTGCTGGTCCTGGGCGGAGCCCCTGGAGGACGGGACGGGTAAGGGCGGCGGAGGCGAAACACTCCCTACACCGCCAGCGGCTCCAGGTCCCGGTAAATGCGCCGCTCATCGCTCGCCACCTGATAGATCCCGTTGTCCTCGCCCAGCAGTTGCCCCAGTTCCGTCAGGGCCTCCTCGCGCAGTCGGCGGGCCTCGGTCTTGTGGCCGAGGGCGGTCAGGGTGAGGGCGGAGTTGGTGATGATGGCGAGGGTTTCCGGGTGGTGCGGGCCGAGGATGGTGCGCAGGGCGAGGACGGCCTTCTCCTCCAGGGCGCGGGACTCGTCGAAGCGGCCCTGGAAGGCGAGGACGTTGGCGTAGTTGACGGTGGCGAACAGGGCGTGCGGGTGCTGTTCGCCGAGGATCTCGGCCATGCGGGGCAGGACGCGGCGGAACACGGCGTCCGCCTCGGCCAGGTCTCCGCATCCCCAGTGGAAGATGCCGAGGTTGTTCATGGCGGCCTGGGTGTACGGATGGTCCTCGCCCGGGACCTTGATGTACTCGGACAACGCCTCCAGGGCCACGTCCCGCGCCTCGTCGCGTTGGTCGGCGGCGTAGAGGTCGGAGGCGAGGTTGAGGTCGCAGGCCAGGGAGTCGGGGGTGGGCTTGTCGTACTGGGCGCGGTACTGGGCGCGGGTCGCCGTCGTCAGGCGGCGGGCGTCCTCGAAGCGGCCCGCCCGGCGCAGCGACACCGCGAGGGACTTCGCGCAGCGGAGCGTGCCCGGGAAATCCTTGCCGAGGAGGCGTTTGTAGGTGTCGTACGTGCGCGAGAGCAGCGCCACGGACTCGGAGTAGCGGCCGACCTCGCGCAGGTCGCGGCCGAGACGTTCGGCGGAGGCCAGCGTGTAGGGGTGGTCGGGGCCGAGTACCTCCGTGCGCCGGTCCAGGGTGTCCTGGTCGAGGACGCGGGCGTCGCCGTAGCGGCCGACCATGCCGAGGGTCAGGGCGAGGTTGTTGGCGGCGCTGAGGGTGCGCGGGTGGGACTCGTGGAAGATCTGGCTGAAGCCCTCGTGGGCCTCGCGCGCCAGGTCGACCGCCAAGCGGTACTCACCGATCGCGGCGAGGTCGCTGGACAGGTTGGACGTGGTGACGTAGGTGTGCGGGTGCGACAGGCCCAGGACGCGGCGCTGGCGGCCCAGCAGGTCCTGGTCGATGTCGCGGGCCTCCACGTACCGGCCCTGGGAGCGCAGCACACTGGCGAGCTGGCAGCGCAGATACAGGTACTGCACGTCGTCCTCGCCGAGGAACTCCTTCCAGTGCGCGAGGAGTTCCTCGGCTCGCCGCTGGGCGCCGGGGAAGTCGCCGCGCTTCCACAGATAGCGCACGCGGTCGATGAGCAGGCGGCGGGTGCCGCTCTCGGTGCAGCTGCGGGCGTCGGAGGCTTTCAGATGCGGCCAGATGACGGCGAACCGCGGCCAGGTCTCGGGGTCGTCGGTGGGCTCGTCACCGTCGGGGCGGGCACCCGCCAGCACGGTGTGCACCACATGCCGGGCGTGCCGCTGCTCCTCCTCGCTCAGCTGGGCCCGGATCACGGCCTGCACCAGACGGTGCACCTGGATGCTGTTGCTGACCTGGTCGACCTTGGCGAGCGCGAACCGGCCGATCTCCCGGATGACCCGGCCGAGCAGCAGGCTCTCCTGGAGCGAGGCGTCGTACGGCTTGAGGGCCTCGATCATCTCCTTGCTGTAGAGGAGGTGGGAGGAGATCGGCTCGGCGGCGAGGAACGCGCACAGCTGGAGCAGGCGTACCGAGGCGGGTGAACGTTCCCTCAGCCGGGCGATGGAGATGTTCCAGGTCGCGGCCACCGAGTGGGCGTACTCGGCGGGCTGGTTGAGCGCCAGGACGTCCGTGGTCTGCTCGGCCAGCTGCCGCAGGTAGTCGTCGATCGGCGTGGCCGTCTCGGCGAGCCAGGCCGCGGTCTGCTCGACCGCCAGCGGCAGGTCGCCCACCGCGTTCGCCACCTGGTCGGCCTCGTCGCCGCTCAGGCCCGAGGCGCGCCGGGTGAGGTGCTCGACGCTCTCCTCGCGCAGGAAGACGTCGATGGGCATCGACAGAGCCGTCTGCGACCAGGACTGGTTGCGTGAGGTGACGAGGATGTGCCCGCCGCCCCCGGCCGGGAAGTAGCGGGAGAGCCAGGACGGGTCGTCGGCGTTGTCGAAGACGAGGATCCACCGCTGGGTCGGCAGCCCCCGCGCGAGCATGCGCACGGCCTCCTGGCCGGCCACCGTCATGTCCTCGCCGCCGGGCGCCCCGATGCGGGCGCCGAGTTCGGCGAGCGAGGCGACCACGTCGTCCTCGTGCTCGGCGGAGGTCCACCACACCAGGTCGTAGTCGGCCATGAACCGGTGCACGTACTCGATGGCCACCTGCGTCTTGCCGACCCCGCCGAGCCCGGACAGCGCCAGCGGCTGCGACATGACGGCCGAGGTGCTGTCGAACTGGTCGCGGACCCGGTCGAGGATGAGGTTGCGGCCGGTGAAAGTGGTGTTGCGCTGCGGCGCGTTCCAGTGCGCCGGGGTGCTGCCGGGGAACCGGGGGCCGGACGGGCCGCTGTCCAGGGGCTGCGCCGGCAGGCCCGCCGCGCCCAGCAGCCCGGCGACGCACTGGGCCTCGTCGAGCCGGTGCAGGTCGACGGGGTTGTGGTCCAGGTAGGCCATGGGCAGCCGGACCTCGTCGACCCGCAGCGGGACCATGGCGCCGTGCGGGGTGTCCGTGTCGGAGTCGGTCAGGGCGCGCCAGACGGCGTCCGCGAACCGGGACTTCTGGAAGGCGTTCGACAGCAGCACCAGGGTGCGGGTCGACGGGTCCGGGCGCTGCACGGGTCCGGCGGAGATGTCGTGCGGCGTGACATGGCAGCCGGAGCGTTTCAGCAGCGCCTCGGTCCAGTCCGCCCACATACGGTTCTCCGCCGCGTACACGACGACGACATCGGCGGCCGAGGTCACCGGCCGCCGCCGCAGGAACGCGTCCCGGCAGCGCAGCCGCACCGGCTCGGGGACCGGCGGCAGCGAGGTGATCTCCCCGTCGGAGATGACCGCGGTGAGCCGCTCGAACGCGGACAGCAGGGAGTTCGCGATCCCGCTCTCGTCACCGACGGTGGCGAGCGTCTCCTCGTACGCGTAGTACGGCCGGTACGGGATCTCCACGTTCCCCCAGTACGCGCTCAGCTCCTCCGCACTGAGCTCCGACTCGTCGGGCGCCTTGGGCAGTCCGTCGAACTTCAGCCGGGCCAGCGCCCGTCCCGCGTCGACCTTCTCCTTCTCGCCCTCGTCGATGCGCATCGGCACCGGCAGGACCCGTATCTTCCGCTTGCGGTAGCCGTCCTCGACGCTGCGCGCGACCGCCGCCGCGCCGTCCAGGGACTGGTCGCTGAGCGTGAAGCAGTCGACCAGCACGTCGGGCATCTGGATCGTGCAGATGTCCGCGTTGTCCGACAGCCCCGTACGGCTGTCGATGAGGACGTAGTCGTACGACTTCTTCATGTTGTCGCGCAGCGCGTCCAGGAACAGGCCGCCGCCGAGGCGCTCGTAGAAGTTGTCCCACTCGAACGACGACACGGTCGCCGAGTACGAGCGGTCCTGGCGCCCGGCGGAGAGGAAGTCGAGCGAGCCGCCGTCCACGAAGCGCAGTCCCAGCCGCTCCGGGGTCAGGGAGATCGCGTGCTGCTCGACCTGCGCGAAGTCCAGGTGCCATGGTCCGGAGCGCTGGGCTCCGGTGGTCGCGGCCCAGGCGTAGTCGTTGATGATGTCGATGACGCCGGTGGTGGCCGCGAGCGCGTTGGGGTCCAGGAACGGGTGGAAGAAACGGTGCAGTCCCGGTGCCTCCAGGTCCCAGTCCACGGTCAGTACGCGTTTGCCGTTGGCGGCGAGGATCCACGCCGTGTTGGCCAGGGCCATCGTGCGGCCCGTACCGCCCTTGTACGAGTAGAAGGTGATGATCCGTCCGTCCTGCCGGGCCGTCATGCTTCTCCTCCGTGGTCGGGTCCCGCCCCGGTATGCGGCGGGTGGGTGGGCCCCAGCAGACGGGGCCGGGGCACGTGCGGGCCCGGCGGCGGATGCGCCTCCGCGTGCTTGAGGTACTGCCGGGTCGTGTGCGCCACGACGGCCGGGAGGATGTCGGTGAACGCCTTCAGCGTGGGCACCCCGTTGACCGCCATCCGGCAGTCGGTACGCCGGCCCCGCTCCAGGATCAGCGGCAGGGTCCGCTCCAGCTCCGCGGCGAGCTGCCGGCCCTCGTCGGTGTGGCACTGCAGATCCGCGCGGTTCCACGGCACGATCGCGCTGACCCAGGGCCGGGCGCCCGAGTCGAACGCCTTCAGCCTGCGCTGCCTCTCCTCGTCCAGCAGCGCCCACCGGTCCACCAGCAGGATGCCGGGGTGGCCGCGTGTGGCCTTCTCGTCGCCGGCGATCACGTCGGGTCCGGTCACCGGCTCGGCGGTGTCGGCCTCCGGGTCCTCGTCGTCGAAGGACGACACGGTGATCCGGTAGTCCAGCGACCGGATCAGCTCCTCGGCGAGCGCGGGCAGCGGGCGGGTCGACTCGCTGTGGTACGGGTTCCAGTCCTGTGCGTCCTCCCCGTACGGCCGGGAATCCCGGCGCTCCGGAACGGTGTCCCGGGTCGGCGCCGCCACCGTCAGATGGATACGGCGGGGCCCCTCGCCGCGCGGCTTGAACGCGCTCGGCGTCGACTCGTACGGCCGGGGCCGGCTGGACGGCAGCGGCGACTCCTGGGCCACCCGCACGATCCGCTGGGCGAGGCCGAGCACGGTCTCCTCGTACTCGTCCTTCAGCCGGTTGAGCTTGATCAGCCCGTAGATGCCGTGGGCGAGATAGCGCTCCCCGAATGCGGTGTGGTCGATGTGGATGTGCCGTACGGAGTCGGGGAGCTGCTCGAAACCGACATGGGTCCACAGCGCGGGGACGATGGCGGGCAGGTCCCCGGCGCCGGTCGCCCGCGCCCGCAGGATGCGCTCGTTGAACGCGAACCACTCCCGTCCGCAGCTCTCACTCGTGAAGTAGCGCGGCGAGAACAGCGGGACGAACACCCGGCAGTTCGCCAGGTTCTCGCTGAGCTTCTCCGGCCAGCCCTCCCCGGAGCGCATCTCCCGGTCCATGAACCCCGCCGAGGCGCCCGCAGGCAGATCCGTGAGCGCCATGATGTGGTCGCAGAGATCGGTGAACAGCACGTGCACCCAGTGGTCCGGGTCGCCTCCGCCGGGCCCCCAGGACGGCGTGTGGGCGTAACTCAGAAAGAAATACGGTCGGTTGTCCGAAGCGGCCCGATGCCGTTCAGGTGTGTTCACTCGCCCCCCTGCCTGGTGATGAGCCCGCGGAACGGGCGTCATCTGGCCGGACCAACAATGTGCCCGACGACGCGTCCGCGCGTGCCGTTCGTTTCACGTCATTCAGTGGCGATATCCGGACATCTGTGCGACGGCGAAGTCGACGGCGGGACGCATGTCGAACAAGGTCACAGATTTTCCTGCCAGTACGCCCTCGGAGAGGAGACCGATCGGCAGTTCCGCCCCCAGGGCACCGAAGTCGCTGTCGTCCAGGGCGGTGTCCTCGTACGTGATCCAGTTGCCCTTGTCGCCCACCACACAGTGGTACGCGCGTGTCGGCCTGGCCGGAACCGTGCGGTACTCGGCGAGATGGAACGCGCTGCACACCTCGAACCCGACACGCAGCAACAGCACCTGGGCCCGCGCCTCGTACAGACGGGCCAGCGGCGAGCGCTCCCCGAGGAGGCAGTGCGGATCGTGACCGGTGAGCAACTCGGCGGCGCGCGGGCCGAGCCCCGCACACGAGGTCTGCGGATGGCCGCTGCGAACGGCACCACGGGTCGTCCGGACACACTCGGCGAGCACCCCCATGGCCGGACACGGGGTCGTCTCCCGCTCGAACGGGAGCATCGACGCCCGGAACTCCTCCTTCTCCCGCTCCGACATACCGCTCGTCAGCGCCTGATGCGCGCGCGACGTACGGGAGTTCTCCTGGGTGAAGGCGGGCACCACCAAGGTGCCCTCGGGGCCGAGCGCGTCGAGGAGGGCATCGCGTACGACGGTGTCCCGCAGTCCGCTGCCGCCCAACGAGGCGTGGACCATGAGGACTCCGCTCCGTCGGATGCCCAACGCGGAGAGTAGGCCGGGGAGTTCTCCGCCGCTCACGAGCGTCCGTCCCTTCCCCGCCATTCCTCCCACAGCTGCTCGACACAGGCCGCGCCGGTCTCGGTGAGCTCCCGCTCGGGGAGGGCGGCCAGCTCGGTGAGCACGCCGTGCGCGTCGGCGGACCGTGCGTCCGCGACCAACTCGCTCGCCCTGTCGATCAGTTGCCCGGCCCGGCTGCCCAGCAGGGTCAGGTCGGCGGTCTCCCGCAGCGCCATGAGCCGGGCCCGTCGCGCGAGCCGGGGCAGGTGCCGTACGAGGTCCTCGGGTTCGATGTCGACGGCGACCCCCAGGGCGCCGGGGGCGTGCTCGCCGAGGTGGACGCCCCGGCCGTACTCCAGCGGCGTCACCGTCGTGATCGCCAACAGCCGCGGATCGTCCCGCCAGCCGGGTCTGCGCTCGTCCAGCAGTTCGTACGCCCGTGCCAGCCGCTTGCGGAACACGCGGAGCCCGCTGGGGTCGAGGGGTGCGTAGACGGGGGCCGGGTAGCAGGCGGCGCGGTGCGGATCGGCGTCGTCGACCAGCGGGACCGAGGCGGGCAGGGGGCGCCAGCGGTGCGGGGTGCCCTCGTAGTCGTAGTCGTAGTCGTCGTGGTCGTCGTACCGGACGTGGAGCGCGTCCTCGCCCTGGCGTACGCGGAAGCCGTGTCCGTCGACCGTGACCTCGACGCGGCCCCCGCCGGGCGAGGGGAGGGAGAGGGTGCCCAGGGTCGGCAGGTGCAGCGCCGGGTCCGGGTGGGTCCAGGAGAGGGTCACGGTGGTCCGGGCCCGTACGGCCGTGGCGATGACCAGCGGGGCGAGCCAGGCCGCTGTGAGGGGCTCGGCGGAGCGCAGGGCGGCGCTCGTGTACGGGTGGGAGAGGAGGGCGTCGAGCCGCGGGTCCCCGTCCAGCTCCAGCAGGCGCTGCCAGGCCTCGGCCCAGTCCCCCTCCGAGGCGCCCTCGTTGCGTACGGCCAGCAGAGTGCGGTTCAACTCGACCTGGGCGTAGTGGAGTTCAGCCGGGTCGTGCACGGCCGGGGCGAGGGTGCGGTCGGTGAGGCGCTCCGCGACGCCGTCGACGAGGGCGCGCAGGTCGGCGCAGAAGACGGACGGGTTGTCGAAGCCGCGCTCGGTGCTGTAGCGGTGCGCGTAGAGCCCGCCGCCGCAGGACTCGACGACCGGGCAGCGGCGGCAGGTGTCGCTGATGCCCTCGATGCCCAGCTGACGTGCGCGCACACCGGGATGACGGGCGAACTCCTCGAAACTGTTCCGGAAGACGTCGTACCCCGTGGCCGGAGCGCCGTCGTAGGCGGCCTTCAGCGAGTCCGCCTGCTCGAACGTCCCGTCCGTCTCCACCACCGCGAGATCGGTGGGCGCCAGCCCCAGCGACTCCGTCAGGCTGGGCCCGCCGTGCAGGGTGCTGAGCACCGAGTCGAAGGTGCGCACCCGCATGGGCCGCCCCTGCTCCTGCCACCGGTCGAAGATCCTCAGCAGCCAGTCCGCGTACGGCGTGGGCGACGGCGAGGGGCCGGGAGGGGGCGGGTTGTCCCAGGTGGAGTGCGGCAGGAGGTAGTCGATCCGGGGCGGGTCCAGCGCGGTGAGCGCGTCGTGCGTGACGACCGGGTCGTTCGTCACGTCCACCGTGCACAACAGGCCCAGATAGAGGTGCCGGTATTCGGGGGAGCGGAGGAGTTCGATCCCGCGCAGCACCTTTTCGTAACTGCTGCGGCCCCTGCGGTCCAGGCGGTGCCGGTCATTGGCGGCCTGGTCCCCGTCGAGAGAGACACCGACCTTGACGTCGAATTCCTTGAGGATCTCCAGATGGTGCCGGCGCAGCAGTACGCCGTTTGTGTGCATCCGCAGGTCGACCGTGGTGACCGGGGACAGAATGCGGGTGATCTCCTCGCAGATGTACCGCAGACGGGCCGGTCCCACCAGGAGCGGTTCGCCTCCGTGAAAGATCACGGTGGCTCTTTCGAGGGCGTGCGCGTCCGCGTATGCCGCGAGTCTTCCGGCGACCTGGGTGACTGTTTCCTCGGCGATGACGGTCGGCCGCGCTTTCCAGCTCTGGTCCGCGTGCTCGTACATATAGCAGTGATCGCAAGCCAAATTGCATCTGCTATGAATCTTCAGGACCAGTTCCTGGATTTGGGTCACCACTCGCCACAACCTCTCTACCGGTTGGGCGGATGTCAAGTCAACATCTGGTCAAGGGAGTTGGCGCCCCGGTGCACGAAGAGGGGCCCCCGGTCGGCGGGTGGCCGCCGGGAACCCAGGTGGAGATTGAATTCCGGTCAGAGGGAGGCGTTGAAACGGTTCGGCGTTCCGGGCTGTGCCCCTGCCGCGTCCCTCACTCTTCCGGTTGACCGCAAGACCGCGGCCGCACGGGTGTTCACCGCGGACAGCGGGGTGTGACGCTTCTGCGTGGTCCGGGAACCGGCCGCAGCGCCCTGGATCGTGGTGCCCCTGGGGTTCATGGCTGTGGTGTTACTCCGATTTCTGACTAGGGCTCCGCTGCCCGGTCCCGCGTAGACGTGGGAAATACGAACGCTGAGACCCGCCAATGATGCTGAGGTGGACCGTACAGCAAACGCGGCGTGTCAGTGGCCGCTCATGGCCTCCTCGATGCCTTCATACAACCCCGCCTCGGGGCCCGCAAACGCTGCGGTCACCGCGTTGAATCGTCCGGGTGAACGGTGAATCCGGTGGTTCACCGCTCACACAAGCGGTCCCGGGGCGGCTCAGCCCGCCAGTGGGTCCAGTTCCAGGGGCTCGATCCTGCCCTCCAGCATGGCGCCCAGGCCCTGCACGGCGCAGATCTCGGGCTGTTCGGCGATGTTCACCGGCATGCCCGTCGCCCCGCGCAGCATCTGGTCGAACCCCGGGAGCTGTGCGGTGCCGCCGACCATCATGATGCCGCGGTCCACGAGGTCGGCGACCAGATCGGGCGGGCAGTCGCGGAGGACCTTGCCGATGCCGTCCAGTACGGCGGTCAGCGGGGTCTGGATGGCGTCGCGTACGGCGGCGGTGTCCACGTTCACGGAACGGGCGAGCCCGGTGGCGACATCCCGCCCGTGGATCTCGGTGTGCGCCGGGCCGTGCGTGGTGAGCCCGTTGCCGGACAGGGCGAGCTGGAGCGGCCGTACGTTCTGACTCGGCAGCATCAGCTCGTGCTGGTGCCGCAGATGCTGCACGATCGCGTGGTCGACGGCCTCACCTCCTACGGGAATCCGCTCGGCGGTGACGATCGAGCTGAGGGAGAGCACGGCGACCTGCGTGGTGGCGGCACCGCACACCATGATCATGGTCGCCTCGGGTTGCTCCACGGGCAGCCCGCAGCCGACCGCCGCCGCGATCAGCGTGTCGACCAGCTCCACGCGCCGCGCGCCCAGGCCGACCAGGGTCTCCACGGCCGCGCGCTCGGCCAGCGGGTCCGCGTCGTGCGGGACGCAGGCGGCGGCGCGCAGGTTCGGCTTGCGGCGCAGCGTACGGCGGACCTTGTCGCCGATGAGGTGGCGCAGCATGCGCTGGGCCATCTCGATGTCGACGACCGTGCCGCCGGTGACGGGTCTGACGACCTGGATGTAGTGCGGCGTACGGCCCGTCATCCTCTCCGCGAACTCCCCGACCGCGATCAGCGCGCCCGTCCTGGTGTTCACGGCGGCCACGCTCGGCTGGTCCACGACCAGCCCCGCCCCCTTCACATACACGCGGGTCCGTGCCGCGCCCAGGTCGACGGCGAAATGGCAGCGGCGCAGCTGATCCAGACTGGCGGTCATGACAGATCCTCCCGAGTGCACGGACCGAGGGGCTTGGGTGGCGGTCTGTTTGCATCGTGCGCGGGGGCGGCGGGGGCTGCCTGCTGGGGTGGGCCGGGTGGGGTGCGGCTGGACGGGTGGATCTGTGACTGGGGGTCAGGTGGTGGGGCGGAGTGCCTGCAGGAGGGAGTCGAGGTAGGTGACGGTGTGTTCGCAGCCGGCGCTGCGGAGGTGTCGCTCGTGCTTCTGGCTGCGTGCGTAGCCGATGAAGCGGATGCCCAGGGTCCGCGCGGCGGTCAGTTCGGCCACGGTGGAGCCGATCAGCACGGTGCTCGACGGCGAGGCGCCCTGCTGATCCAGGGCTCGGAGCAGGCAGTCGGGGTTCGGCAGGAGTTTGGTGACGTCCTCGGAGCGGCTGTGAACTCCGCCGGTCACCCACCTGGTCAGGCTCCTGCGACGCAGGAACGTGGCGACGGCGTCCGCCGAGACGTCCGTGACGACGGCGGGGGTCCGGCCAGTGGCAGCGAGCACGCGGAGCAGGTCACGGACGTAGGAGCGCGGCCACGCCTTGCGCGCGGCTTGCTCTTCGATCCGGTCGAGTTCCCGGAGCAGACCGGCTGCCTGGCGGTGATCCGCGAGCCCGCGGATCAAGTCCAGGGGCGTGGGATACATCTCCGTCGGAGGCGAGGACGCCCCAGGCGCGACAAGCGGCTCCCCCCTCAACGCCGCGTCGGGGTCGCGCAGTTCCACGAGAAGGGCGGCAAGGTCACGGTTGGCGCGGTCCACCTCCCACCCGGCGTACAGCTGGGTCAACGGATCGTCGAAGCCGAGCAGCACCGCCTCCGCGTCGGCCAGGACGGCGGCGGCACCCTGCTCCGGCGGACGCGGAGCGACCGCCGACGGCTCCCCCTCCGGCGTCAGCCATACCGAGCATGCCACCGACACCCCCGGAACCGGCCACCCGCGGACTCCGGCGTGGACCGCGTGCTGGGCCGCTGCCGCACGGCGGAGCGGGTGACGGCGGGTGATGCGGCCCGCCTCCCTGGCGAGGTGGTCGATGAGGCGTGCGGAGATGTCGACGGACTCGCCGCGGACGAAGGCGACCGGGTCGTCGACATGCCAGGACAGGTTGGCGGTAGTGGTGAAGACGCCGTCGCCGGAGCTGGGCAGGGACAGTTCGTGGCCGACCCGGTGGGTGGTGAGGTCGACCCGGTAGTACGTGGCGGGGGAGGCCGGCGGCGGGCGGTCGGGGTCGAGAAGGGCCAGGGAGCCGTCGGGCTGCGTGAGCACGACGGCGGTGCGGCCCTGTTCGGGGGCGCGGACGAGGGTGAGGTCGCGGGTGGTGAACGGGCCGCGTACGAGGTCGCGGGGCTCGGATGCGGACTCGGGGAACGTCAGCGCGTGGTACCAGGCGAAGGGCGGAGCACCCGTCTCCCCGCGCAGTGGCCGGAAGAGGCCCGGGGCGTCGGGTCGGCCGCTGCTGGTGAACCTGTCGTGCAGAACGGGGGAGAGGACGACCACGATGTCCGCGGACGTGCGGCCGAAGGCCTCCTCAAGGCCGGGGTGTGTCGCGGGGCGGTCGGTACGGTCGAACCGTGCGGTGTGCCAGGCGGTGATCCGGACCCTGATCGGTTCCTCCAACTCACCCAGAGAATCGGGTAGTTCAACCAGCATGACATCCAGCACGGACAGGATGTCGGCCCCGGGCTCGGTGAGGAGTACGTGGCCGTTGTCGCGGGCGAGGAGCTCGTACTGGTCCGGCGCGAGGTCGCTCAGGGAGAGCGCCCGATGCAGGGTGCGGCCGAGGGTGTCGAGATCCTCCGGGCCTGCCGACGGCTCGGCGAGCTCCACGACGATCATGCCCCGGTCGGGCTTGGGCGCCGAGCGCAGCCCCTCCATGGCTCGCTCGTACAGCCGCCGCAGGCCCTCGTCCCGGGGGCGGTCCTGGAGCTGGTCGGCGAGGTCGGACGCGGCTTGGTCGAAGTCGCCGAGTTCCAGGTCGAGTTCGGCCCGCAGGGTGCACAGGGCGAGGTGCCGGGCGAGGTGCCGGGTGCGGGTGCGCCGGGCGGCGGGGCCGGGGACGCCGTCGAGGGCGTCGCCCTGCCAGAGGTCCAGGGCGGACCGGACGGCGGTACGGGCGGCCGCCGGGTCACCCCTCTCGCGGAGGGACTGCGCCTCGGCGGCGACCTCCTCGAAGCGGTGCACGTCGAGGGTGCCGGACGGGGCGTAGATGGCGTAACCGTGGGAGGTGGTGGCCACGATGCCGGGGCCCAGGAGCTCACGCAGCCGGGCGGCGTGCGAGGCCAGGAGCGGGCTCGCGTTCTCCGGGGGCCGTTTCCCCCACAGCCCCGTGGCCAGGTCGGCGTCCGCCACCGGCTTGCCGCGCCCGAGGAGCAGCATGCACAGCAGGGCCTGCTCCTCCGGGGAGGCGGCGGGCAGGGCGCGGTCCCGCTGGGTGACGAGGACCGGGCCCAGGAGCCGGTAGCGGTACCGGTCGCTCGCGGCGGCCTGAAGCACCTCGTCGAAGTGCGGGGACAGCAACTGGTCCCGGCCACGACGCTGTTCGTCCAGGTCCGGGGCGACGAGACTGACGACCGCCTCGCTGAACCGCGCCCGGAACAGCCGCCGCCCGCGCGGCAGTTCGCCCTCGCTCTCCTCCTGCTGGTCCGGCGCCCCCGTTCCGCCGCCCGCCAGCTCGATCAGCAGGCGCCCGAGGTCGCGGAAGTCCTTCCGCTCCGTGCCCCTGCGCACCGTGCCCAGCGTGAAACGGGTGACGGCGAACGAGCCGTCCGGGCGCACGACGATGTTGTCCGGGGCGAGCCGGCCGTGCCCCAGACCGTGGTGGTGCACGGTGGACAGGCCGCGCGCGACCTGGTGGGCCAGCGGGGCGAGAATCCAGTACGGCAGCCGGAAGCCGCCCTGCGCGGTGAGCTCCGACAGGGTGATCCCCTCCACGAACTCCCGTACCAGATACGGGACTCCGTCGTCGATGCCGTAGTCGAGGACGGTGATCACATGGACGTCGAAGATCTCGGTGAGGGCGTTCGCCGACTCCATGAACTGTTCGTGCCGGTCCTCGTCGATGTCGTAGCGGTAGACCGCCACGGTCCGGTCCAGCCGGGTGTCCAGGGCCCGCCACACCCGTGAGCCCCGCCCCAACTCCTGTAGGAGCCGGTACCTGTTCAGCACCAGCTCCGGGTCCCTGGACCGCTGCCGCGGCGGCGTGCCCCCCAGCCGCTCCAGACTCTCCTCCCGCACCGCCGCGAACGGCTCGCCCTCCGCCGCGACCTCCCCGCCACCGGGCGCGGCCACCCGGATGTCCCCGGCCGCCACCCCGGCCCGCTCGTCGATCAACGCGCCCACGCGGGCGAGGAGTTCGGAGGTACGGCCGTGGGCGGTGCGCGGCAGTGTGCGCAGCAGGATCTCGCGTACGCCCTGCCGGAACTCGTACGACCCCGCCGGACCCGGCACGGTGGTCAGGACGCCGCTCAGGATCACCTCGGCCAGGTGCTGCGGCCGCGGGTTCGGCTCGACCGCCGCGTGGACCAGGCGCATGACCGGCAACTCGGCTCGCCCGACGGCGAGATGACCGGCCAGCCGGAACGCCTCCGGGGACGCCATGGAACGGAAGCGGAGGACGAGCTCCTCGGCGGAGAGCCGCTCCACGTCACCACGGCCCTCGTGGTCGACCGGCGCGGGCGGCGGGGCCGAGCCCAGCAGGCCCACGGCTCCCGTGACAGGGCCCGAACCCGCCACCATCCTCGACCAGTTGGCCAGCCAGGGCGCCGAGGGCTCCAGGACGGGGAGAGCGAGAGTACCCGGCTTGGTGCCGTCCAGCGCGTACGAGTCCACGTCGTACGCCGCGTTGGGCGCCCCCGGCGACGGCGAGGCGATCCGCGCGGTCGTGGCGGGCAACGCCGTGGTCCGCCACAGCCGTTCGGGCAGGGGCTGGACCACGGCGACCGGCATCCGGGCCGCCCACCGCCGCACGGTGCGGTACCAGCGGTCGCCCGCCGGGCCCTGGCGCCACTGCGGGCCCATGCAGTCGCTGACCAGCAGCGTCACCGCACGGTCGGGCGTCTCCTGCGCGTCCGGCCGCCGTACGGTTCCGTCGGCCGCGAGGCGGTGCACCCGCACCGTGCGGAAGATGCCCGACTGGGCGAGCGCGGTGCGCAGTTCGCGGACCAGGGGGCGCCAGACCGGCATGGTCGGCCCCGAGTCGTACACGAGGTGCAGCGTCAGCCAGCGTTCCGTCGCCGGACGCAGCACCGGCAGCCACCAGCGTGGGCCCGCGCCGAGGCGGGCGATACGGTGCGCGGTCGCCTCCTCGTCCAGCTCCAGGCCGTAGGGGGCGGGCACCCGGCGCTTGAGGGGGCGCAGGGCGCGCTGGAGGGCGAGGGGGTGGGACAGCATCGGGGGCGCGGGGGCCAGGAGGGAGGTGTGGGAGGAGTTCCCGGTGGCCGCGGTGTCCCTGCCGGGGAGGCGCAGGGGGACGCGGCCGTTGGGGGAGTCGGAGGCCGGGTCCGGGTCCTCGGGTTCGGTGGACTCCTGTGCGGGAGGGGGCGGAGGGGCGGCCGGTGACGGTACGGCGGGTGTCGAGGCGGCGGCGGGCGCGTCGGGAGCCTCCGGCTCGGCGGCCCCGGACTCCTCCGGCGCCTCCATGCGCCCCGCCAGCCACAGCAGTTCGGCGAGCTCGACCGAGGTCGGCGGCTCGCCGCCCGCCTCCGCGAGCAGTTCGGCGAGCTGGCCGACCCCCTCCGCCGTACCGTCCCCGGACGCCATCAGATCCTGTCCGCCTCCTCCGACACCATCAGACCCTGTCCACATCCTCCGACACCATCAGAACTCGTCCGACTCCTCCGGAGTCCGGCTCAGGTACGGCATCAGCTGCTCGGCCAGTTCGTCGCGGGAGGCCGCGTCGATGCCCGCCGCGCCCGTCAGGTAGATCGCGTTCAGGAGCTGGTCCGTGGCCAGCTCCCCGTCCGTACCCCGGGCCAGGAACCGGGCGATCAGATCGCGGCCGTACGCGTCCGGCTCGCCCAGATGCGCGCGGACGATCCGCTCCAACTGGGCGTCGCGCGGCTGGTGCAGCTCCAGCCGGACACAGCGGCGCAGGAACGCGGGCGGGAACTCCCGCTCCCCGTTGCTGGTCAGCACCACGAACGGGAACGCCCGGCAGCGCACCCGGCCCCGCCGCACCGGCACCCGGTCGTCCGTGCCGTCGATCATCACCTCGGCGGTGGGGGTGTGGCGGGCGGCGCGGACCAGCTCGGGGATCTCGTACTGCCCCTCCTCCAGGACGTTGAGCAGGTCGTTCGGCAGGTCGAGGTCGCTCTTGTCGATCTCGTCGATGAGCAGGGCGCGGGGGCGGCCGTACGGCAGGAGGGCGGTGCCCAGCGGGCCGAGGCGCAGGTGGTCCTGGAGCTCGCCGTCGGGCGGGAGCTCGCGGGCGGCGGCGCGTCCGGCGGCGTACAGGCGGGAGAGCGGGTCGTACTGGTAGAGGCCGTCGTGGAGGGTGGTCCGGCTGGTGACGTTCCAGCGCAGGACCGGGCCGAGCCGGAGCTCCCTCGCCACGGCGTGGACGAGGCTCGACTTGCCGCTGCCGGGCGGGCCGGTCACCAGCAGCGGGCGCCGCAAGTACAGGGCGGCGTTGACGAGTTGGACCGCGCGGTCGGTGGCGCGGTAGGTGCGGGCTCGGTGCAGCCGGTCCGGGGAGGCGGCCGAGGTGTCCTCGTCCTCGGCCGGGGTCGCCAGGGCCGGGCCGCCGTCGAAGGCACGCCACGGCGGCGGCTCGGGCAGCCGCTCGATGCCGTCGTGGGGCTCGCTCGTACCCGTGTAGACGGGCCACAGGGACATGGTTCGGTTCTCCTCGGGCGGTACTGGCGGTACTGGCGGTACTGGCCGTGCAGTGCGGTTACGGTGTCGAGGTGTCGAGGTCAGCCGACGGGTGAGTGCTGGTAGCCGACCGGATCGGGCAGACAGCGGGGATCCTCCCAGAGCAGCGCCAGATCGTACGCCCAATGGGGCTCCGCCGACTCGGAGGCGTACGCGGTCTCGCGCAACTCATGGACGTACGACGGGAGTTCACTCGGCGGCAGATCGGCGAGGTGTTCGGCCAGGCGGTCCAGGAAGAAGGCGCCCCGGCAGTCCTCGTGCGAGGGCCCGCCCCGGCAGCCGGAGCGGGGCCACAGCATCACCGGCACGGCCGCGTTCAGGCTCGCCTGGAACAGCCGCCGGGCGCCGTCCGCGCGGGGCGGGGAGCCGAAGCCGACCATGTCGGCGCCCCGGCGCAGCCCGATGGTCAGCTTCACCGGGTCGTGGCCGGACGCGCAGCCGATACGGTGCAGCCGGGCCGACGGCTGGGCGTCGAGGCGCTCCCACTTCTGCAGCAGCTTGTGCTGGAGCCCACCGCTGCGCCGCCGCTCCAGGTCCATGACCACGAGGGGCGCGAAGGAGCCGAGGGGGCTGTCGTCGTCGGCGCTGCGCTGCCAGTGCGCCACGTCCGCGTTGAGCCAGCGGCGCGGCAGCACGAAGGCGATCAACTCCCGGGCGCCCGGCTCCAGTTCGTGGTACGCCTCGTCGATGCGCTCCAGGGCGTACGACCGCACCCGGTCGGCGGTCAGCCGACGCGAGCCGACCACCCGGCGGTACTGCCCGCCGTACGCGGACACCTCCACCAGGAACTGCTGGTCGCCGCGGCCGCTGGGCGCGATCTCCACCAGGATCGGGGACCAGTTGCGGACGCCCTTCGTACGGACCCTGCCCCGCGCGGGCACCGCGGTGCCGCCGGCCACCGTGGTTCGGCCGGTCTGCGGCCACGACCGCAGCGCGGCCCGCGTCGGCGCGTGCTCGACGAAGTCGGCGACACGGCCCGCGAACCGCACGGCCGCCCGCGGATCGGGCACCTCGGACAGGAGGTACCAGGCCGCGTCCCACAGAGAGGCGAAGCCGTGCGCCGGGGGCGGCGGGCCCAGCCGGCCGACGGCGTCGTGGTAGAGGCGCCGCGGGCCGCACTCCGGGCCGACGTGCCGGTCCGCCTCCTCCACCAGCAGCCGGAGCCGTTCCTTCTGCGCGCGGTCGTACTCGGGGGTCGGGATCAGGTCGCCCAGGCGTGGCCAGTAGCGGGCCATGACATGCGCGGGCAGCATCCGGCCGTTGCGGATCTCGGGGCTGCGGGAGGCCGCCGAGACCATGCCGACGACCCGGCCGCTGTCCGCGAGCGTCACCGCCGCGCCGCTGAACCCGGGCGCCAGCGGCTGCCCGCGCTCGGCCCACGCCTCCAGCTGCACCCACTCCCCGGCGATCAACTGGTCGGCGGTGGCCCGGTACTCGGCGAGCGTCCCCTCCTCGTACCGCTTCGGAAAGCCGTACGCGACCAGGCGGCGCGGCGGGTCCCCGTACGCGTCGTAGGGAGCCGCGAACTCGGCCGGTTCGACCGGGACTTCGTGGTCCAGTTCGAGGACGGCGAGGTCGCCGGGGTCCGTGTCACGCCCGTCCCAGCCGCCGTCGGCGACGACCCGGGCGGGGATCGCCTCCTGGCCCGTCCGGGGATGGGCGAAGGAGACGCTCACCTTTTCCGTGTGGCTGCGGGCCACGACATGCGCGCAGGTGACGACATGCCGTTCGGTGACCAGGAAACCGGCGCCCGTGTCACGTCCGCAGCTGATCCTTGCCTGCCAGGAAGCGCTGGTCATGAGGTCGCGGCGGGCTCCGGCGAGCCGTCGGGCGACTTGGGCGACCAGGACAGCTTGACCAGGAGGTGCCCCTCGACCGCGCTCTTCGCGATCAGCGCGCCCGCCTCCGCCGTCAGCTTCACCCCGAACTCGATCTCCACGGAGTCGGGTTGGAGCGAGCCGTCCCGGAACACCCGCAGCGCCGACGCGGCGGCGGCCCGCGCACTGTCCAGGGCACCCTCGAAGGTACGCGCCGCCTGCACCGTCCCGTCGTCACCACGGGCCACGAGACGCGAGCCGACCTCGTCCTCGGCGGCCTCCACAGCGATCACGGCACCGTCGTCCGTCTTGAACTGCACCAAGCCTTCCACTCCGCCCCCGTCCCTCATTTCCCTCGTTCGTGACGCTTGACTTTCCTATTGTCACGCACGGTACTCGGGTTGTCCCGTCCTCCACAGGCCGTGCACAAGACGCGCATGGCGGCGCTCGGACAGGGCGGACAGGGCGGACAGGAGGTCATCCCGGCGGTCGGGGTGCGGTAGCGCCCCCGGTAATGCCTCGCACAACCCCCAGGTCGACCAAGTCCTGCGGCCGTACCCGGAGTTGATCGGCCGTGGCGCGTACCTGGTCCTCGGGGCGCTTGAGGATCGCGGCGGCCGGCTCCGGGGCGATGACGGAGAAGTAACTGTCCGGCGCGGCCCAGGTGTTGCCGGGCGCGGCCAGTGCGAGCGCGCCGCCCGACCCGCCCTCGCCGACGACCAGCGTGGTGACGGGGGTACGGGCGGTGGCCACCGCAGTGAACAGGTCCGCGATCGCCGCGCCCGCGCCCTGCCGCTCGGCCTCGGCGTCGTTTGCGGCACCCGGGGTGTCCACCAACGTCAGTACGGGGATGCCTAGTTGCCCGGCGAGACGGATCAGCCGGGCGGCGGTGCGGTATCCGGCGGGGCGGGTGGCCGTGCCGCACTGCGCCGCGTAGGCGATCGTCCGGCCCTCGCGTTCACCGAAGCCGCACAGCATGCCGGGGTCGGTGCCGCCGCAGCGGTCGCCGCTGATCGTCGTACGGCGGGTGAAGTGCGCGTCCAAGTAGGCCTCGGCACGCGGGCGTTCGGGGGAGCGGGCGCGCAGGACGGCGTCCCAGCCGGTGGCGGGAAGGTCGGTGAGCGCCCTCGGAGCCTCTGGCGGGGCTGCCGCTTCCGCCAAGGGCTTCGTCAGCAGCCCCAGCCACAGCCCCAGCGTCTCCCGCAGCGCCTCCGGCCGTACGACCGCGTCGGCCGCCCCCGCCGCCACCTGGGCCTCGGCCGTGTACGCCGCCGGGTCCGCGTCGGGCGGGCGGACCCGGGAGCCGGCGAAGCCGACCTGGGCGCCGGGCAGCGCCAGGATCACATCGGCGCCGGCGCCCAGGGTGGCCCAGCCGCCGCCGGTCGTCGGGTCCCGCAGCACGGCGATCTGCGGCAGCCCCGCCTCCCGGGTGAGCGCCGACTGCCGTGCCACCCGCTGGAGTTGGGCCAGCGCCCGCATGCCCTCCTGCATCCGGCTCCCGCCCGTCGCCACGAGCGAGACCACGGGCAGCCGGTGCTCGCGCGCATGCACGTACGCCGACTCCAGCCGGTCACCGGTGCGTTCGCCGAGCGAGCCGCCGAGGAAGCCGAACTCGAACGAGATCAGCACGGCCTCCGTACCGCCGATGACCGCGCGCCCGCAGACCACGGACTCCTCCTCGCCGGTGCGCTCGGCGGCACGGGCGCGGGAGGCGTCGTAGCCGTGCCAGGAGAGAGGACCGTCGGGCTCGTACTCCTTGGCGGGGACGGGCAGTTCGTCGAAGCCGGTCGCCACGAGGGCGATCGCCTTGCGGGCGGAGAAGCGGCCGGTCGCGCGGTCGGTCGCGCGGTCGGGCATGTGGGAATCAGGCATGAGGGGGCCAGGCATGCGGGGGTCAGGCATGCTTCAGCGCCCGCTTCATGATCTTGCCCATGTCGTTGCGGGGGAGGGTGTCGATGAAGCGCACGGTGCGGGGGCGTTTGTGGGGTGCGAGGCGGTCGGCGACGTGGCGGGAGAGTTCGGCGTCCAGGCCCTCGTACGGCTGCGTGGCCGGCACGATCCAGGCCACGATGCGCTCGCCGAGGTCGTCGTCCGGTTCGCCGGTGACCGCGGCCTCGCGGACGGCCGGGTGTTCGAGGAGCGCGTTCTCGATCTCGCCCGCGCCGATCTTGTAACCCCCGCTCTTGATCAGGTCGGTGGCCTTGCGGCCGACGATCCGTACGTACCCGTCGGGGTCGCGGACCGCCATGTCACCCGTGCGGAACCAGCCGTCCTCCGTGAACGCGGCGGCGGTGGCTTCGGGCCGGTTGAGGTACTCGGTGAAGAGGTTCGGGCCGCGCACCTGGATCTCACCGACGGTCTCGCCGTCGTACGAGGTGAGGGGCGAACCATCCTCGTCGACGAGCCTCAACTCGACACCGGGCAGCGGGACTCCGACGGTTCCGGGGCGCGGTTCACCGTCCGCGCGCACGCTCGTGTTCATGAGGGTCTCCGTCATGCCGTACCGCTCGATGACCCGCCGCCCGGTCGCCGCCGCGATCCGCTCGTGGTCGTGCACCGGCAGCGCGGCCGAGCCGGAGACCAGCAGCCGCGCCCGGCCGAGCGCCTTCGCCAGCGCCGGGTCCTCGGGGAGCGCCTCCGCGAGCCGGTGGTACATCGTCGGCACCCCGAACAGCATCGTCGCGCCGTCGTTCAGCTCCCGCGCCACGCCCTCGGCGCTGAACCGGCCGAGGTGGCGTACAGAGCCGCCGCGCCGCAGCGGGCCCAGGATGCCCAGGATCAGGCCGTGCACATGGAAGAGGGGCAGGCCGTGCACGAGTACGTCGTCGCCGGTCCACCGCCAGGCGTCGGCCAGCGCGTCCAGGGTTGTGGCGATGGCGCGGCGGGGGATGACGGCGCCCTTGGGCGGGCCGGTGGTGCCGGAGGTGTAGACGACGAGGGCGGGGGAGGCGGGGTCTTCCGGCCGCGGTCCTGGCCCTTGCCCTTGTTCCTGTACGTCGACGTCGACGCGCTCCAGGCCGGCGAGGGCGGAGGAGAGTTCGGCGCCCGGTGAGGTGAGGACGAGGGAGGGCGTGCTGTCGTCGACGATGTGCCCCAGCTCGCTCCCGCCCGACTTGGGGTTGAGCGGGACGGCGGGCACTCCGGCCAGCAGCGCGGCCACGACCCCGACGGCCGTCTCCAGCGTGGGGGTGGCCCAGACGGCGACCCGGCCCGCGCCGGAGACCCGGGCCGCGAGGGCGCTCGCCGTGGCGGCCAGCTCCGCGTACGTAAGGGAGCGCTCACCGAACCGCAGGGCGGGCCGCTCGGCGGGGACGTCGCCGGTGAGGGCCGGGAAGAGGGAGGTCACGCGTCGTACTCCTTGGTCGGTTGCTGGTGCTCTGCAAGGTTGCCATCGTTCGTGTGTGCTACCCCCAGGCGGGTACGACCATGACCAGCCAGACCACCGCGGGTACCACTGCCACCACGATGCCCCCGTACAGCATGAGCTGCCTGAAGAAGCGCTCGCGGTCGACGTCCGGTGCCGCGGCCGACACCGGCGCGCCGTACGTCGAGAACGGGCTCACGTCTTCGCCGAACCCGATCGAGTCAGGCCCGCGTAGCGGTGTGCGACTCCGCCGGGAAGCAGGTACTCGGCCAGCAGGTTGCCGGCGCGGCGGGACGGCAACCCCATGTCGTGCAGGAGCTCGTCCGCGCAGTGGATGTCGTACGGGCCGAAGTCGTAGCCGCCGGAGCCCGGCAGCACCCGCTCCTGCCAGGCCAGGCGAGCGTCGATGGCCCTCCGTATCTCCTGCTCGCCCGGGGTGGTGCGCAGCGTCGCCCGGAAATAACGGGTCAGCCAGTGCGCGGTGAGTTCCACGCCCATGATGTTGTTGAAGACCTGCCGGAAACCGACGAACCCCAACCGGTCGGCGCCGGGGGGCACGATGCCTCGGTAGAGCCGCAGCCGCCCGTCGTCATCGTGCACGCGCACGCTCGGATCCAGGAACGGGAAGACTTTGTGGTGCCCCGTGGCGAACACGATGACATCCGCCGCCACGTCCTCGCCGGTCGCCAGTCGCAGCCCCTTGCCGGTGTACGCCTCGACAGCACTGACCTTGGACGTGATCAGGCCTCTGCGGACGGCCCGCGCGTAGCCGCGTGGCATCACTCCAGCGTGGGCCAGGTGGAAGGGGAGCGCGTGAGCGGGCCGCAACTGCCTCGGCAGCCGGTACAGCCCGGTCGAAATCAGCATGTCGCGGGTGATCAGCCACCACAGAGCCCGCTTGACCCGTTCGTCGATCCGGTCGATCGGACGGACGCAGGCCGGATCGTGGTAGCGGGGCAGGAGCGCCTCACCGAGCCGCGTGAACAGGATCCACTTGTAGCCGACCAGACCGAACAGGAGCCGCTCCGGGACCATCCAGTTCACCTTGCGCTGCACGAGGGTGGCCGACGCAGCCTCGCCCGCGGCGCGGGTGACCAGATCCAACGCGGACTTGCCACCACCCACGACGACCACACGCCGGCCGGCGAACGTCCCCGCCCGCACCTCGTTGGAGTGCAGCACGGTCCCGCTGAACAACTCACGCCCCGGCAACTCGGGCAGCTGGGCATGATGATGAGCCCCACTGGCGACCACGACATAGTCGAACGTCTCGCGACGAACCTCCGCCGCCTCGTCCCCAGCAGGCCGAGACTCGACCAACCAACCGGACGCACCCACCCGCCCAGGCCCCTCCACCGGCCGGACGGAGACCACCTCGGTGCCGGGCCGGACGCGGTCCAGCACACCGAACGTCTCGGCGTACTTCTCCAAGTAGCGTTGCGTGTCCACCGCGCCGGCGAAGTGCAAGCGGTTGGGCAGGTCCGCGAACTCGAAGATGCGGAGCGCGGACTGGTTGGCCAGCCCGTCGTAGCAGCCCTCCGCCGACCAGATCCCGCCGACCTGCCGGTACTTGTCCAAGACCGTGACATCGAAGCCGTTCTCCAGCAGCACCTTGGCGGCGACGATTCCCCCGGGGCCGGCCCCGACAACACACGCTCTCATCAGCTGCCACTCCCCTTGGGTGATCGGCGCGGCGCATTCACCTCGCTCATCATCCCGGCGGCGGACCCCCATGCCCAGCGCACGGTTCACAGCACCTGACAGCCGTTGTCCTGCCGATCACGCGGTCGCGTCCGTGGAGTCCAGACGTGGGACATAGAGGCACACCATGTGATCGGGGTGCAGCTCCGCACCGTCGCGACGAGCCTGTTCGTGGAGGTCTGGGACGGGAGCGACGACGCGCCGGTGATGAAGGACCCGGACATAAGCGCCGAGGGCGGGCGCGGCTTGGTGCTCATCTCCACGCTTACGAAGCAGTGGGACGTCTACCGGCCCGCTGTCGGGGGCGAGGTGGTGTGGGCGGAGCTCGGCCTCTCCGAGCCTGCCGAACCTCCGTCGATCTACGCCCAGCCGCTAGAGATCCGTGTTCCGGGTTGCACGCACCCGCCGCGCGGCCGCACGGAGGAGACGGCTCATCTCGCCCTGATAGAGCGCATGTTGGATGGGACGGAGCAAGAGGACGAGCTGCGGGAGGGCTGAGGGCGACCACTGGTGGGGATGGCTGCGACTGGCTTCGTCATAGGGATGACAACCGCCTGTCGACCTGGGGCAACACGCCAAGGCGGTGGTCACTGCCCGTGAATCCCTGCGGATCGTGCAGTCGACGCCGTTGAGGCGTAACCAGTTTGCCCGCCCGCGTCAGACTGGGTCGGGCCTTGGCAGCATCCGGGAATTGGAGGAGGCTATGGCGGCTGGAGATGGTGCCCTCACCCTTCTACCCGAGGTGCACGGCCCCGGATCGACAGCGCTACGGCCCGCGAGTGCGGCGAGCGCATCCGCGAGACTGTCGGAGAGGGCGCCACATGACACAGCGAGAAACCATCACCGTAGAACTCATGGACGGACCGACCGCCGCACAGGCCGAGGACGCGTTCCGGCTCGTCTACGCCGAAGCGTTCGCGGAACCGCCGTACAACGAGACCGAAGACGACGTCGCGGCCACCTTCCGGCGCTTCCGCTCCCAGACCCGCAAAGCCACCTTCCGCGCCACGCTGGCCCGTACCGAGGGCGGCGAGCCGGTCGGCATGGCATACGGCTACCCGCTCAGCCCCGACACCGGCTGGTGGGACCAACTGACCGCGCCCGTGCCCGACCACGTGCGGCGCGAGGACGGACACCGCACCTTCGGGCTCATGGAACTTGCCGTGCGCGTACCGTGGCGCGGGCAGGGCATCGCGCGCCGCCTGCACGAGACGCTGCTCGACGGCGTCGAGACCGAACGGGTACTGCTCAACGTCCACCCGGACAACAAAGCGGCGTCGGCCGCGTATCGGGCGTGGGGGTACCGCAAGGTTGGCGAGGCGCGCCCGGGGGAGGGCGCGGACCTTCATGACGTGATGCTGCTCGACCTGCGCTGAGCGCGTGGCGGGTGCCTCGCGTGCGTGTACCTGCGGGCCGGGACGGTGGGGCAGAGGAGGAATCCGGTTCCGGTTCCCCTCTGCCCGGCGTACGGCTATGTGGCCTCTCTCAACCCGAGTAGTCGGTCCGCTCCTCCTCCCCACCCTCCACCACATCCGCCACCACACAGCTCACGTTGCCCGGCCCACCCGCCCCGTTCGCCTCGCCGACCAGCGTGCGTACCGCGTCCTCGGGAGGTGCGCCCGATGACAGCACGCGCTCGATGTCCGCCGTCGGGACGACCGACGACAGCCCGTCGGAGCAGAGGAGATAGCGGTCGCCGGGGCGGGCGTCCTGGAGGCGCAGGTCGGGGGTGGGGGAGGCGGTGCCGCCGAACAGGCCCTTGAGAAGCAGGGCGCGTTGGGGGTGCGTGGCGGCCTCGTCGGGGGTCAGGCGGCCCTCGTCGATCATCGACTGGACGAGGGTGTGGTCGTGGGTGATCTGGAAGAGTTCGCCGTCGCGGAGGAGGTAGGCGCGGGAGTCGCCGATGTGGACCAGGGCGAGCTGGGAGCCGGTCCAGAGCATCGCGGTGAGGGTGGTGCCGTCCTCTTCGGTGGACGCGATGTTCCGTACCGCCTGTGTCGCCCCCTGCACCGCGTCCTCCAGCAGGTTCAGCACGCTCCCGGCGGGGAGTGTCTCGCGGTCCAGGGACTTCAGGGCCTCCACGGCGGCCGTGCTCGCCGGGGCCCCGCCCGTGCCGAAGCCGTCGGCCACGGCGAGGACGCGGGCGCCGGCGTAGGCGGTGTCCTGGTTGGCGGGCCGGACCTGGCCGGTGTCGGAGAGGGAGGCGTAACGGAGTTCCAGCATGGTGGTGTCCTTTCCAGCGGTTCCTGTCAGGTGGTCCACGAGGAACGTCGCCAGGTCCCGGCGGGTCGCCGTCTCGGCCTCGACCTGGGACCAGTAGGCCCGGATCTCGCACGCCGCAGCCCTCGGCTCCAGCTCGCACACTTGCCGGATACGGGCGAGCGGCATGCCCAGCCGCCGCAACCACGCCACCAGCCGCGCCCGCTCCAGCTGCTCAACGGCGTAGTAGCGGTAACCCGTCTCCGGGTCGACCCGCGCGGGCCGCAGCAGCTCCAGCTCGTCGTACAGCCGCAGCGCCTTCGGCGACAGCCGAGTGGCCTTCGCGAAAGCTCCGATCGTCAGCATGCCCACGGTTCTCCCTCGGGTCCGGCCGTTCCTCGTTCCGCCACCGATGCTGGGGCTTCACCAAAGGTGAAGGTCAAATGGGTTGTCCCGGTCGCGGGGGCCGTTGTTAGCCTCGCGGCACGCACACGTGACAGGAACATGCGACAGGAACAGTCGTTACGAGGATGGAGTCCACCGTGGCACGCACCGCCGCTCCCCGCATCGCGCTCGTCACCTACGACCCTGGCGCTGAGGAGAGCCTGGACCGCGATCTCCCGGTGCTGGTCAGCGCGTTGAGGGACGCGGGAGCCGGGGCGGAGGCCGTGTACTGGGACGACCCCTGCGTCGACTGGAGCGGCTTCGACCTCGCCGTCATACGGTCCACCTGGGACTACTGGGACCGGGCGGCCGAGTTCACCGCGTGGGCCGAGCGGTGCGGGAAGGCGACACGGCTGGCCAATCCGCCGGAGGTTGTGCGCTGGAACGCCGACAAGCGGTACCTCGGCGAGCTGGTGAAGGCGGGCGTGCCCACCGTCCCGACCCGCTATCTCGCGCCCGGCGAACCCGTCGACCTGCCCGACGACCACGAATACGTCGTCAAGCCCACCTTCGGCGCGGGCTCCCGCTTCGCCGCCCGCTACACACCCAGTGAGCGGGAGACCGCCGTACAGCACATCGCCCGCCTGCACGCCGAGGGCCTCACCGCGATGGTGCAGCCCTTCATGACCGGCATCGACACCACCGGCGAGCGCGCCCTGCAGTTCTTCGGCGGCCGCCTCCTGCACGCCATCCGCAAGGGCGCCGTCCTCGCCCCCGGCACCGCGTACGACGCCCAGAAGGTCCCCCACCCGGACGTCCGCCCCTGGGAGCCCACCTCCGCCGAACTCGCCGTCGCCGAGCGCGCGTTGGCCGCCGTACCGGGGGAGCCCGAGCTGCTGTACGCCCGGGTCGACCTCGTCGACGGGGAGGACGGGCAGCCGTGCGTGATGGAACTGGAGCTGATCGAGCCGCATCTGTTCCTCGACCTGCACGCGGGGTCGGTGCCCGGTGTCGTCGAGGCGATCTTCAAGGCCGCCGCCGGCGCCCCCTGACGGCCGACTCGCAAGGCCCTCGCCGTCTCCTCCTGGCGGCCGATCCGCAAGCCGCAGCCCTCACCCCTTGACGGCCACCCGCTGCAACAACCCCCACGTGAACTCCGCCACGCACTCCCGCCGCACCCCCGAGGCATCCGGCGCCGTGAACGCCAGCCCCCACCGCGTCGGCGCCGTCCCCTCCAAGGGCCGGGCGGGCGCGAAGGCGCGGGCGACCTCGTCGACCGTGCAGGACCAGGGGGTGAGGTCGTCCAGCGTGCGTAGCTGTGGCCCCGCGGCTCCCGGGGCCCGTACCAGCCACTCGTTCCACACCGCACCGTTCGGCGCCAGCAGCACCTCGAAGCGGAGGTCGGGCCAGAGGGGGACGGGCCAGAGGAGGGCTTCGCAGTCCAGGTCGCCGATGCGCCGGGGAGTCGTCGACTCGGGTGTGCCCAGGATCGAGCGGTAGCGGGAGACCGGGGCGCGGGAGCGCGGGGAGCGGACCATGGCCTGCCAGCGCTTGTTCGCCTCGCGCATGTCGGCGATGGAGACGCCCAGGCGGTGGCGGGCGTCCTCGACGAGGTCGGGGTTGTGGTCGGCCATGCGGCGGAGGAGGACGAGTTGGAAGTCCAGGGGGGTGAAGGGGCGACGGCCGGACGGGCTATTGGGGTGTTTTGCGGGCGGCATGAGGGCCATGGTCGCGTACGTCCCGTGCGTCCCGCACCGCCGGGCAGCGACCGTCGGGGAGGAACAGGACCGAGTCGAGTTCCTGCACCGGACCCTTAGCGCCAAGGACGACGATGATTCGCTGCTGTCCGGGGCGATGGAATGGGGTGCGGCCGGTCCGTGTTTCCTGACGGGAGCGGAGGAGGGGCGCATCAAGGCGGCGGGCCAGGACCCCTGGCCTGACGACACCGAGTAAACGGACTCCGACCGACCGTGGACCCCGGGCCCGCCGGTCCTCACCTGACGAGGACCGCGCGGGGCCGGGGCTCGCTCGTTCCGGGGAGAAAGGCCGTGGACCTGCCCGAACGTGGCCTATGTCCGTCTGCTGGTGCCCCGCGTCCGGGCTGTTGTATATGCGTTGGCGTGACGCTGGTCACTGGCGTCGACGGCGCTGCGGGCACCAGCTTCACCACCGTCTACGGGGCAAGCGGCCACTGAGGTCGATTCCTGTGACTACGGCTGTGGGGGGGGGGGGGGGGGGGCCGGGCCCGCCCGCCGCGCCGCGCCATGTACCGACCAGGTAAAACCAAATAGTAAGGGGGGGAGATAAAACGGGCCCCCCGCGCCCCACCGAGAGC